>NZ_PUQF01000004.1:0-300675 GCF_003331015.1 Enterobacter sp. GER_MD16_1505_Eko_090
TTGTTTTTTTTTTGTGTGTGTTTTTTTTTTTTTTATTTTTCTTCCCCCGGGGGGGGGGGGGGTGGCCCCCCCCCCGCGGGGGGGCCCCCCCCCCCCCCCCCCCCCCCCCCCCCCCGCCACCGGGCAAAACGCATTAAGCCTGCTGCTTCTTATCGTGCTGGCGGTTAACCCAGGTATTGATAATCAGCGTCACGATCAGAATGCCAAACACCACGCCGAGCGAAATGGCGATCGGGATATGGTAGAAATCGACGATCAGCATCTTGATACCGATAAACACCAGGATCACCGACAGGCCGTACTTCAGCATGGAGAAGCGCTCCGCCGCGCCCGCCAGCAGGAAGTACATCGCGCGCAGGCCGAGGATGGCGAACAGGTTAGAGGTCAGGACGATGAACGGGTCGGTGGTCACCGCGAAAATGGCCGGAATGCTGTCCACGGCGAAAATTACGTCGCTCAGCTCAACCAGAATCAGCACCAGCAGCAGCGGGGTGGCAAACAGCAGGCCGTTCTTGCGCACGAAGAAGTGCTCGCTCTCGATCTTGTCGGTCATGCGCAGATGGCCGCGCATCCACTTCACCAGCGGACGATCGCCAATCGCGGAGCCGTCCTCTTTTGCCAGCGCCATTTTGACCCCGGTGAACAGCAGGAACGCGCCGAAGACGTACAGCAGCCATTCGAACTGGGTAATCAGCCAGCTGCCAGCGAAGATCATGATGGTACGTAGGATAATTGCGCCCAGCACGCCATACACCAGCACGCGACGCTGCAGAGCCGCAGGCACGGCGAAGTAGCTGAACAGCATCAGCCAGACGAAGACGTTATCAACCGCCAGGGCTTTTTCAATCAGATAGCCGGTGAGGAAGGCGAGCGCCTGAGGATCGGCCACCGCGCGGCCTTCGGTCGAGGCCAGATACCACCAGAAGGCGGCGCAGAAGAGCAGGGAGAGAGTAACCCAGACCAGCGACCAGGCGGCGGCCTGTTTCATGGTCATGCCGTGCGCGCCGCGACGGCCCTGCAAAAAGAGGTCGATCGCCAGCATGATGAGCACGACAACCGCGAATCCGCCCCACAACATTGGAGTGCCGACAGAATGCATACTATTTTCCTTACACATAAAAAACAAAAACGGCCATGGTCAGAAGACGATAGCCGTTAGCTTTTTATGCATAGACCTCGCCTTCCGGCAAGGTCTCACTTACAACCACGAGGGTTGCCCGGCGACCGGATGCGGTATTGCACGCATCGTAATGACGATCCACCGGCGAAGAAGTTACTCCCCTTTGCAGGTAACAAAATATGTCAGACCATCGGTTTCGTCAATGGTCTGCGCCGTTTCATTACACAGCTTTACGCGATAACTTCCGCGCTCACGCCGTCTGCCGGGAATACCACGCCGGTCTGACGGCGGATCTCCGTTTGCAGCTTCGCCGTGGTGCGGCTCACCGCAAGGCCTGGGTGATTCACTTCGTTGTCTTCCACCAGACGGGCGAAGACCTCTACCTCATAGAGCATAGTGTTAATATGCTGAGGCTGCGTCAGCTCCTGCGCTTTGCCGCCGCGCGGGACAAAGCTCACCTTCTGGCACTCGGAGATCTTCTCGATAACCAGCGAGCCCGCTTCGCCCTGAATTTCGCTCGGCAGGACAGAATCGCTCACCTTGGAGTGCTGCAGCGTCACGCTGAAATCACCGTAATCCAGCACCGCGACACCGTGCGCATCCACGCCGCTCTCCAGCAGGCTGGCGGTGGCCGTGACGCCGTGCGGCTCGCCCCACAGGGCCACGGCAGAGGCCAGGCAGTAGAAACCGATATCCATAATCGAGCCGTTCGAGAAGGCCGGGTTAAAGGTGTTCGGGTTCTCGCCGTCGAGATAGCGCTGGTAGCGCGACGAGTACTGGCAGTAGTTGATAAACGCTTTGCGCACTTTGCCCACCTTCGGCAGGGACTGCTGCAGCAGCAGGAAGTTCGGCAGGCTGGCGGTTTTGAACGCTTCGAACAGCACCACCTGGTTTTCGCGGGCAAGCGCGATGGCGGCTTCCACTTCTTCGATGTTCGACGCCAGCGGCTTCTCGCAAATCACATGCTTTTTATGGCTGAGGAACAGCTTCGTTTGCGGGAAGTGCAGGGCGTTCGGGCTGGCGATATAGACCGCGTCAATGGCGTCGCTTTGCGCCATGTCATCAAGCGAGGTGAAGAGATGCTCGACGAGGTAATCGTTGGCAAAACTCTGCGCCTGCTCAAGGCTGCGGGAATAGACTGCGGTAAGTTTCAGTTTGCCGGTTTCGTGGGCGGCGTCGACGAACTGGCGCGTGATCCAGTTCGTTCCAATGACTGCGAAACGTATCATAAACGTTTACGTACTCCGTAGCGGGGAACTTTTAGCCACTGTAGCACGTCATCATGACAATTCGCGTGCGCTATTCCGCATTACCTTTTAACGATAAATGCGTAAGCCACAGCCGGGTATCAAACTCCAGCTGGTGGTACTGCGGGTCCATATGGCAGCACAGAGAATAGAACGCTTTGTCGTGCTCTTTCTCTTTCAGGTGTGCGAGCTCGTGCACCACAATCATCCGCAGAAAGGCTTCCGGCGCGTTGCGAAAAACCGTCGCGACGCGGATTTCGGCCTTCGCCTTCAGCTTGCCGCCCTGCACGCGGGAGACGGCGGTGTGCAGGCCGAGCGCGTTTTTCAGCACGTGGATCTTGTTGTCGTACATCACCTTGTTGATCGGCGGCGCGCTCTTCAGATACCGGTTTTTCAGATCCTGCGTATACTGCCAAAGGGCTTTATCGGTCGCGAAATCGTGGGTGCCGGGGTAGCGTTTTTCCAGCACCGCGCCGAGCTTCTGCTCGGCAATCAGGCTGCGAACCTGAGAAAGTAAATGCTCCGGGTAGCCCTGGAGATAAGTAAGTTGGTTCATCAACGCCCCAAATCGACAATAAAACGGGTATACTCACGCACCCTTTTCAGGGATACGCCAAATTTTACCATTCAGGAGGGCCGATGAGCCACTTAGACAACGGTTTCCGTTCACTCAACCTTAAACGTTTCCCGGAGACGGACGACGTTAACCCGCTTCAGGCGTGGGAAGCGGCGGATGAATATCTGCTGCAGCAGTTGGATGAGACTGAAATCCGCGGCCCGGTTTTGATCCTGAATGACGCCTTCGGCGCGCTGGGCTGCGCCCTGGCGGAGCACACGCCGTACAGCATCGGCGATTCCTACTTAAGCGAGCTGGCGACGCGTGAAAACCTGCGCCATAACGACATCGACGAATCCAGCGTGAAGTTCCTCGACAGCACCGCGGACTACCCGCAGGCGCCGGGCGTGGTGCTCATCAAAGTGCCAAAAACCATGGCGCTGCTGGAGCAACAGCTGCGCGCGCTGCGTAAGGTCGTCACGCCAGAAACCCGCATCATCGCGGGTGCCAAAGCGCGTGATATTCACACTTCGACGCTGGAGCTGTTTGAGAAGGTCCTTGGCCCAACCACCACGACGCTGGCCTGGAAAAAAGCGCGCCTGATCAACTGTACGTTCGCCGCACCCGGGCTGGCCGACGCGCCGGACACGCTGAGCTGGAAGCTGGAAGGGACAGACTGGACCATCCATAACCACGCGAACGTCTTCTCCCGCACCGGTCTGGATATCGGCGCGCGCTTCTTTATGGAACATCTGCCGGAAAATCTGGAAGGGGAAATTGTCGACCTGGGCTGCGGCAACGGTGTGATCGGCCTGACGCTGCTGGCGAAGAACCCGGAAGCCAGCGTGGTGTTCAGCGACGAGTCGCCGATGGCGGTGGCCTCCAGCCGTCTGAACGTGGAAACCAACATGCCGGAAGCGCTGGACCGCTGCGAGTTTATGATCAACAACGCGCTGTCTGGCGTAGAGCCGTTCCGCTTCAACGCCGTGTTCTGTAACCCGCCGTTCCACCAGAAGCACGCCCTGACGGATAACGTCGCCTGGGAGATGTTCCACCACGCGCGCCGCTGCCTGAAGATTAACGGCGAGCTGTACATCGTGGCGAACCGCCACCTGGACTACTTCCACAAGCTGAAGAAGATTTTCGGCAACTGCGTCACCATTGCGACCAATAACAAGTTCGTGGTGCTGAAGGCGGTGAAGCTGGGACGTCGTCGGTAAGATTGTTTTGCCCGGTGGCGCTGCGCTTACCGGGCCTACAATGGCCTCGAACCCGTAGGCCGGGCAAGCGCAGCGCCGCCCGGCAATGTTCTAGATCATCAGAGCTAATTTCGTTCCCTGCGCAATCGCGCGCCGCGCATCCAGCTCCATCGCCACGTCGCACCCGCCGATCAGATGCACCGTTTTACCGGCCTCGCGCAGCGGATCCGCCAGATCCCGCTTCGGCTCCTGCCCGGCACACAAAATCACATGATCCACGTGCAGCAGCTGCGGCTCGCCGCCGATCGTGACGTGCAGCCCGTCGTCGTCGATCTTCTGGTAGCTCACCGCCGGGATCATCTTCACCCCGCGCGAGAGCAGGGTGGCGCGGTGGATCCAGCCGGTGGTTTTCCCCAGCCCTTCGCCCGGTTTGCTGGCTTTACGCTGCAGCATCACGATCTGGCGCGGGCTTTTCGGCAGCTGTGGCCCTTCGGGTCGCAGGCCGCCGGACTGGCTGAGGCTGGTGTCGATACCCCATTCCACGCAGAATTCGGCAATGTTCTGGCTGGTGGCTTCGCCCGGCTGGCTTAAATACATCGCGGTGTCAAAACCGATCCCGCCGCAGCCGATAATCGCCACCTTCTCGCCAACCGGCGCTTTGTCACGCAGCACGTCGAGATAGCTCAGCACTTTTGGATGATCGATACCCTCGATCGCAGGCGTGCGCGGTACGATCCCGCTCGCCAGGATCACCTCATCGAAATCAGTCAGATCCGCCGCGTGGACAAACTGGTTAAGCCGCAGCTCGACGCCCGTCAGCTCGATCATCCGGCGGTAGTAGCGCAGCGTTTCGTAGAACTCCTCTTTGCCGGGGATCTGTTTGGCGATATTAAACTGCCCGCCAATCTCCCCCAGCGCATCAAACAGCGTCACGCCGTGCCCGCGCGAGGCGGCATTGACCGCAAACGCCAGGCCCGCAGGCCCTGCGCCGACAACCGCCAGGCGTTTTTTCGCTGTCGCCGGGATCACCGGCATTTTGGTCTCGTGGCAGGCGCGCGGGTTGACGAGGCAGGAGGTCACTTTCCCGACGAAGATCTGATCCAGGCACGCCTGATTACAGCCGATGCAGGTGTTGATCTCATCCGCACGGCCGCTTTGCGCTTTCGACAGCAGCTCGGCATCGGCGAGGAACGGCCGCGCCATCGACACCATATCGGCATCGCCGCGTGAAATCACATCGTCCGCCACCTGCGGATCGTTAATGCGGTTGGTGGTGACCAGCGGAACAGAGACTTTTCCTTTCAGCCTGCGCGTTACCCAGCTGAACGCCGCGCGCGGCACCGGCGTGGCAATAGTGGGAATGCGCGCCTCGTGCCAGCCGATGCCGGTGTTGATAATCGTGGCGCCCGCGGCTTCAATCGCCTGCGCCAGCTGTACGGTTTCGTCAAACGTCCCGCCGCCCTCCACCAGGTCGAGCATCGACAGGCGGAAGATGATAATAAAGTCCGCACCCGCACGTTTACGTACCGCGCGCACCACCTCCACGGCAAAGCGCATCCGGCGGGCATAGTCGCCGCCCCATTCGTCGTCGCGCTGGTTGGTGCGGGCGGCGAGGAACTCGTTAATCAGGTAGCCTTCGGAGCCCATCACCTCGACGCCGTCATAGCCCGCTTCACGCGCCAGCGCGGCGCAGCGGGCGAAGTCGTCAATCAGCGCCAGGATCTCGTCGTGGCTCAGAGCATGCGGAGTGAAGCGGTTAATCGGCGCCTGAATGGCCGATGGCGCAACCAGATTCGGCTGGTAGCTGTAGCGTCCGGTGTGCAGAATTTGCAGGGCGATTTTACCGCCCTCGTTGTGTACCGCGTCGGTCACAATGCGATGATGCGGCAGCTGTGCTGCATCGTTCAGCACAGCACCGCCCTCCATGCCGACGCCGGAAGGGGAAGGGGCCACGCCGCCGGTGACAATCAGCGCCACCCCGTGGCGCGCGCGCTCGGCATAGAAAGCTGCCAGACGCTCGGCCCCGTCCGGATGCTCCTCGAGCCCGGTGTGCATCGAGCCCATCAACACGCGGTTTTTGAGTGTGGTGAACCCCAGATCGAGAGGGGCGAATAACGACGGGTAGCGGCTCATAGTCTCTTCCAGTGTAAAATTATTGTTATGTGGTCGGATGAGTTACTAATTTAGCCAGCGGCAGCGGAAAGGTAAAAGCGGGATCGAATGATTGTGATAGATCTCAAAGAACTTCCCCGGTGGCGCTGCGCTTACCGGGGCTACAAAACCCCAGGACAGATAAGCGTAGCGCCATCCGGCGTTATTTACGGCGCTGCTGCCCGCACCAGCCCCGGCGCCTGCCACATCGACGTGGTCAGTCCGCTGTCCACCAGCCCGAGCTGGTCCGCGTATACCGCCTGCCATTTCTGCATCATGCCGTCGTACAGCTCGCGGTGCGCCGGGTTTGGCGTGAACTCGCGGCTCCATTTCACCAGCCGCTCGCCCGTCGAGGCCATATCGGCAAACAGCCCCGCGCCCGTACCCGCGGCAATCGCGCAGCCCAGCGCCGTGGCTTCTTTCACTTCCGGCACGCGCACCGGCAGGCCCGTGACGTCGCTTAAGATCTGGCTCCACAGGGCACCTTTTGACCCGCCGCCCGCAAACACCAGGCTCTCAAACGTCACGCCGGAAAAGCGTGAAATCTGCGCCAGGTTGCAGGCCGAAACAATCGCCGCGTTCTCCTCCAGGGCGCGGAACAGCGTCGCTTTATTGCATTTTTCCGGGTCGATGGAGAGGTTAATAAACGACGGCGCGGCGTGGTACCACTGCTTGAAATGCATTGCGTCGGAGAAGATTGGCATTACCCCGTGGGAGCCCGCTGGCACCCGGCTGGCCATCTCTTCCAGCAGGGAATAGGTGTCCATCCCCATCCGCTCGGCAATCAGCTTTTCCTCCGCGCAGAAGGCGTCGCGGAACCAGCGCATGGTCAGCCCGGTAAAGAAGCTGATCGACTCCGCCTGCACCATGCCGGGGATGACGTGCGGATTCACGCGGATGTTCATGTCGGGGTCGGTGCGTACCTGCGGCAGATTGACCACCTGCTGCCAGAAGGTGCCGCCCAGCACCGCCGTTTGTCCGGCGCGAACCACGCCCAGCCCCAGACAGCCCAGCTGCACGTCGCCGCCGCCCATCACCACCGGCGTGCCTTCGCGCAGGCCGCTCTGCTGCGCGGCCTCCCGGGTTATAGCACCCAGTACGGTGCCAGTCTCTTTTACCGGAGAGAGAATATCGGCGCGCAGCCCGGCCATGTCGAGAAGCGCCGGACGCCAGTCGCGGGAGAAGAGATCCAGCATGCCGGTGGTGCCCGCGTTCGACGGGTCGACCGCCAGCTCGCCGGAGAGCTTCGCCGCCAGCCAGTCGCTGATCATGGTGATGGTCGCGGCCTTGCGGTAGATGTCCGGACGGTGGTGCGCCAGCCACAGCAGGCGCGGCATGGCGCTCAGCGCCAGCGTCTGGCCGGAGACGTCATACACTTCGGATTCAAAACGGTCATCGTGGATCTCTTTGAGTTCGGCCACCTCGCGGCTGGCGCGGGCGTCGACGTTGGCGCAGGCCCAGATGGCCTCGCCGTTACGGTCGTACAGCACGATCCCTTCGCGCATCGAACAGCAGGCGACGGACTGAATATCCGCCGCGCCCAGATTCGCGCGCGTCAGCGCCTGATGAATACACCGGCAGGCCAGCTGCCAGTTGGTGTCGAGGTCGAACTCCATCGAGCCCGGCACGTTCTCCACGCTCAGGTGCTTCCACTCGGCCTGGCCGACGGCAATCTGGTTGCCCTGCAAATCGAAAATCACGGCGCGAACGCTGCCGGTCCCTGCATCTAACGCTAAAAGGTAACTCATGAGCTTGCCTCGCTGTTAGCGCAGGGCGGGCTCTTATTTGGCCAGAGCCAGCACCGCGCGGGCTGTCGTCTCTTCCGTCACCAGGCCATTGATACGGCGACCCTTCAGTGCGGCATAAATCGCATCGGCTTTCTCTTCCCCGCCGGCCACGCCAACGATGGTGGGCAGCTGCGCCAGCTCATCAAGCGAGACGCCGAGTAATTCTTTGTGGATCTCCAGCTCCTCAACGCACTCCCCTTCGGCATTGAGGAAATAGCCGAGAATGTCGCCGACCGCCCCTTTGCGGGCGTACATCAGCTGTTCACCTTCGCTGATATAGCCGGAGCGCAGGATCGTGGCGTCACGGCGCTGGTTTACTGAACCAATACCAACTACCGCCACGTCGGCGGCGGTGGCGGCGAGGATCACGTCCCGCACGCTGGTCTCGCGTTTTAAGATCCCGGCCACTTCGGCGGAAGACACGCGAAGCGGGGCGGGGATCATGCTGACGCTGCAGGCCGCGTCCAGCTGGCCGATACCGGTCATGTACGGCCCGACGCCGCCGGAGAGCGTCACGAGGCGGATCTGCTGCGAGCTGATAAAGCCGCTCAGGTGCTGCAGGCTGCTCATGGTGGTTTCACCGAACCCCACCGCCAGCAGCTGGCCGGGCTCCAGCACGCCCATCAGCGACTGCGCCGCGCCAATGCCCAGCCGCACGTTCATCGGCGGCGTATTTAGGGCAGGCATCACGCGCACCAGCTTCAGGCCAAAGCGCTGCTGTAGCTCGGTTTCCAGCGACAGGCAGCCCTCGTAGCGGGAGTTAATCTGCACGCGGATCACCCCGGACTGGCGGCCTTTCTCCAGCAGGCGGGAGATTTTTAATCGCGGCAGCCCGAGGCGTTCGCCGATATCGTTCTGGGTCAGCCCGTCGTGGTAGTAGCACCAGGCCACGCGCGCCACCAGCTCCTCTTCCGCCAGCGCCAGCCCGGCAAACCGTCCTTCTTCCGCAGTGCGTTTATCGCTCATAGTTGAACTCTTATAAAAATTTAGATCATATGTTCGTGATGACGCGGAGGGAAAGTGTGAGCCACGCGACAAAACGGATCATTTCGATCGTTTCTGGTTTATCTGAATCTCAATCGATAAAACTGTGATCCCTGCACGGTTGTAAATATAGTTCACCGTCTACGCTTTTGAACATTATTAAATCTAAAAATCATTTGTTCAATAGCGGAGCGATGATGACCCCACTTCTCGACGCGCGAAGTATCAGCAAGCAGTTCTCAGGCGTACCGGTTCTAAAAGGCATTGATTTCACGCTGCTTGCGGGCCAGGTGCACGCGCTGATGGGCGGGAACGGCGCGGGAAAATCGACGCTGATGAAGATCATCGCCGGAGTCGAGACGCCGGATGAGGGTGAACTTTCCGTCGAGGGGCAGTCATATGCGCGGCTGACGCCCGTGCAGGCGCACAGGCTCGGCATTTACCTCGTGCCGCAGGAGCCACTGCTGTTCCCCAACCTGACGGTGCGGGAAAACATCCTGTTCCGCCTGCCGCGCGAACACGATCGGGAAAAGCGGCTGGCGGAGAAACTTGAGCAGCTGCAGTGCCGGCTGAACCTCGACGCCGCCGCCAGCACCCTGGAAGTGGCGGATCAGCAGATGGTAGAGATCCTGCGCGGATTAATGCGCAACGCCCGGATCCTGATCCTCGACGAGCCCACGGCCTCCCTCACGCCGGGCGAAACCGAACGGCTGTTTCGTCAGATCCACGCCCTGCAGGCGCTCGGCGTCGGGATCGTGTTTATCTCGCATAAGCTGCCGGAAATTCGCATGCTGTCGAGCCACGTCTCGGTGATGCGCGACGGCGCGGTGGTGCTCAGCGGTGAAACCGCGCAGTTTGACGATAGCGCCCTGATCGCCGCCATGACGCCGGTAAGCCGCGAGAAATCCCTGAGCGATACGCAAAAGCTGTGGCTGGCGCTGCCGGGCAACCGTCGCACCCAGCCGCAGGACTTTCCGGTGCTGCGGGTGGAGGATCTTACCGGGGAAGGGTTTATCGATCTCAGCCTTGAGATCTACGCCGGGGAGATCGTCGGCCTGGCCGGGTTGGTAGGCTCCGGGCGCACCGAGTTTGCCGAAACGCTCTATGGCCTGCGGCCTGTGCGCGGGGGGCGCGTCTTGCTGGAGAACCAGGACATCACCGCCGCACCGGTAAGTTCACGTCTGGACAAAGGCCTGGTCTACCTGCCGGAAGACAGGCAGGTGTCCGGCCTGTTCCTCGACGCGCCGATCCGCTGGAACACCGTGGCGCTGAACGAGCCGTCGCTCTGGCAGCAGCGGAAAAGAGAGTCCGCGGTGGTGGAGCGCTATCACCGGGCGCTGGGGATCAAGCTCAACCATGCGGATCAAACCGTGCGCACGCTCTCCGGCGGCAATCAGCAGAAGGTGCTGCTGGCGCGCTGTCTGGAGGCCAATCCTTTATTGCTGATCGTCGATGAACCGACGCGCGGCGTGGACGTCTCGGCGCGCGCCGATATCTACCAGCTTATCAAAAGCGTGGCGGCGCAGAACGTGGCGGTGCTGATGATCTCAAGCGATCTCGATGAGTTTCCCGGCCTTGCCGATCGCGTGCTGGTGATGCATCAGGGCGTACTCAGCGGCGAGCTGCCGCGCCATGCCGTCAGCCTCGATCGCATGATGGCGCTGGCGTTTGGAGGGCAAGCATGAAGACCTTACTGAAAAACCGCGAGCTGAGCGCGTTTCTCGCCATTCTGGCGCTGTTCGCCGTGCTGGTGGCGCTCAATCCGTCGTACCTGAGTTTGCAGACGCTGGGGATGATCTTCGCCAGCTCGCAGATCCTGATCCTGCTGGCGATCGGCGCGGCGCTGGTGATGCTGACCCGCAATATCGACGTCTCCGTGGGGTCGACCGTCGGGCTGTCCGCCATCGCCGTCGGCGTGGCGCTGAACAGTGGCTACAGCCTGCCCGTTTCCATTCTCTTCGCGCTGTCAGTTGGCGCGCTGGCGGGGGCATTCAACGGTTTTCTGGTGGTGGGATTACGCATACCGGCGATTGTCGCCACCCTCGGCACGTTGGGGCTGTACCGTGGAGCGATGCTGCTCTGGACGGGCGGAAAGTGGATTGAAGGGCTGCCGCCGGGGTTGAAATCCCTCTCTGAGCCTGCGGCCATCGGCGTGTCGCCCCTTGGCATGGTGGTGTTGATTATCGTGGTCACCGGCGCGTGGACGCTGTCGCGCACCGCGTTCGGGCGTGATTTCTACGCGGTGGGGGATAACCTCGCCGCCGCGCGCCAGCTGGGCGTGGCGGTGAACCGCACCCGCATGATCGCCTTTACCCTCAACGGCATGCTGGCGGCCTGCGCCGGGATTGTCTTTGCCGCACAGATTGGCTTCGTGCCCAACCAGACCGGCAGCGGGCTGGAGATGAAGGCCATCGCCGCCTGCGTACTGGGGGGCATTTCACTGCTGGGCGGAACGGGCACGCTGATCGGCGCGCTGCTCGGTGCGTTCTTCCTGACGCAAATCGACACCGTGCTGGTGCTGTTCAGGCTTCCGGCCTGGTGGAACGACTTTATCGCCGGGCTGGTGCTGCTGGGCGTGCTGGTGCTCGACGGGCGTCTGCGTCAGGCGCTGGCGCGGCATCAGCGGGCGCTGAAGTACGGTCGTTTCCAGCCGGGCAACAGAGGGGGAAAGCACGTCACCCCCTTTCCCAAACGTAAAAAAGAGGTGGCGTAAATGAGGCTTAACTGGGAAAGCGCGCTGCTCATTTTGCTGGTGCTGGAGATCCTGTTCTTTGGCGCCATCAACCCGCGCATGCTCGACGTCAACATGCTGCTGTTCAGCACCAGCGACTTCATCTGCATCGGCATTGTGGCGCTGCCGCTGACGCTGGTGATCGTCAGCGGCGGGATCGACATCTCCCTCGGCTCGACCATCGGCCTGTGCGCGATTGCGCTGGGGGTGATGATGCAGGCCGGGTGGCCGATGGCGGTCGCTGTTCCGCTTACGCTGCTGCTGGGTCTGCTGTGCGGGCTGGTGAATGCGGCGCTGATCCACTACACCGGCATCAGCCCGCTGGTCATTACCCTCGGCACGCTCTACCTCTACGGTGGCGGCGCGCTGCTGCTCTCCGGCATAGCGGGCGCGACGGGCTACGAGGGCATCGGCGGCTTCCCGGACAGCTTCACGGCGTTCGCTAACCTCACGGTGTTGGGTCTGCCGATCCCATTGGTCTTGTTCGCGGTAATCACCGTCTTCTTCTGGCTTATTACCCACCGCGGGCGCTTTGGCCGTCATCTGTTTTTGATTGGGCAGAACCCGCGCGCGGCGCGCTATGCGGCGCTGCCGGTGAACGGCATGCCCTACGTGCTGTACGGCCTGGTGGGCGTGGGCTCGGCGATTGCCGCGCTGGTGATGGTCTCCTATTTCGGCTCCGCGCGTTCGGATCTGGGGCGCGATCTATTAATGCCTGCGCTCACCGCCGCCGTGCTCGGCGGAGCCAATATCTACGGCGGGTCAGGTTCGGTTGTCGGTACGGCGCTGGCGGCGCTGCTGGTGGGGTACCTGCAACAGGGTTTACAGATGGTCGGCATCCCCAACCAGGTGTCGAGCGCGCTGTCGGGAGCGCTGCTGGTTGTGGTGGTGATGGGGCGTTCGCTGAGTCTGCACCGCCAATGGGTGCGAACTCTCTTTAGAAAACTATCCGGAGCGTAAGATGAAAACAAAACTGCTCGTCCTGGCAATGGCCCTCAGCTTCGCTTCGGCGCAGGCGGCGGACCGCATTGCCTTTATCCCGAAGCTGGTGGGCGTCGGCTTCTTCACCAGCGGCGGCAACGGTGCGAAAGAGGCGGGGAAAGATCTTGGCGTGGACGTGACCTACGACGGCCCCACCGAGCCGAGCGTCTCCGGCCAGGTGCAGCTCATCAATAACTTCGTCAACCAGGGCTATAACGCCATTATCGTCTCCGCCGTGTCGCCGGATGGGTTGTGTCCGGCGCTGAAGCGCGCGATGCAGCGCGGCGTCAAGGTCCTGACCTGGGATTCCGACACCAAACCGGAGTGCCGCAGCATCTACATCAATCAGGGGACGCCGGAACAGCTGGGCGGCCTGCTGGTGGAGATGGCGGGCAAGCAGGTCACCAAACCGAACGCGAAAGTGGCGTTCTTCTACTCCAGCCCGACCGTCACCGACCAGAACCAGTGGGTGAAAGAGGCGAAGGCCAAAATCGAGAAAGACCATCCCCAGTGGCAGATTGTCACCACCCAGTTTGGCTATAACGACGCCACCAAATCGTTGCAGACCGCCGAAGGGATCTTAAAAGCCTATCCGGATCTGGATGCGATCGTCGCCCCGGACGCCAACGCGCTTCCTGCTGCCGCGCAGGCGGCAGAAAACCTGAAGCGGGAAGGCGTGGCGATTGTCGGGTTCAGCACGCCGAACGTGATGCGCCCGTACGTTGAGCGCGGCACGGTGAAGGCCTTCGGCCTGTGGGACGTGGTGCAACAGGGCAAAATTGCGGTCAATGTCGCCGATCGTTTACTGAAAAAAGGCGATCTTAACGTTGGCGACAGCGTGGACGTAAAAGATATCGGGGCGCTGAAGGTCGAGCCGAACAGCGTGCAGGGCTACCAGTATGAGGCGAAGGGCAACGGCATCGTGCTGCTGCCGGAACGCGTGGTGTTCACCAAAGAGAACATCAGCAAATACGATTTCTGACGGGGGAGCAAATGGCTGATTTAGACGACATCAAAGACGGCAAGGATTTTGGCATCGGCACGCCGCAGCAAAATGTGCCGTTCACCCTGAAGGGCTGCGGCTCGCTGGACTGGGGCATGCAGTCGCGGCTGGCGCGCATCTTCAATCCGCAGAGCAACCGTACGGTGATGCTGGCCTTTGACCACGGCTACTTTCAGGGGCCGACTACCGGCCTTGAGCGTATCGACCTCTCTATCGCGCCGCTGTTTGGTGAAACCGACGTGCTGATGTGTACCCGCGGCATCCTCAGGAGCCAGGTGCCCGCCGCGACGAACAAACCGGTGGTGCTGCGCGCCTCCGGCGGTAACTCGATTCTGGGCGAACTTTCCAACGAGTGCGTGGCGGTGGCGATGGAAGACGCCCTGCGCCTGAACGTCTGCGCGGTGGCGGCGCAGGTGTACATCGGAAGCGAGTTTGAGCATCAGTCGATCAACAACATCATCAAGCTTGTCGATGCAGGGGCGCGCTACGGCATGCCGACGCTGGCGGTAACGGGCGTGGGGAAAGAGATGGCGCGTGACGCTCGGTATTTCTCGCTGGCAAGCCGCATCGCCGCCGAAATGGGGGCGCAGTTCGTCAAAACCTACTACGTGGATGAGGGTTTTGAAAAAGTCACCGCCAGCTGCCCGGTGCCGATCGTTATCGCGGGGGGCAAAAAGCTGCCGGAGCACGAGGCGCTGGAGATGTGCTGGCGCGCGATAGACCAGGGCGCGTCCGGCGTGGACATGGGGCGCAACATCTTCCAGTCCAGCGCGCCGCTCGCCATGCTGAAGGCGGTGAAGAAAGTGGTGCACGATAACTGGAATGCCCGTGATGCGTTCCAGTTCTGGCAGGAAGAGAAACAGGGAGAAGCAAAATGAACGTGACGCTGGTAGAGATCAACATTAAGCCCGAGCGGGTGGACGAGTTTCTGGAGGTGTTTCGCGCCAACCACGAGGGCGCAATCCAGGAGCCGGGGAACCTGCGTTTTGACGTATTGCAGGACCCGAGGGTGAAAACCCGGTTCTTTATCTACGAAGCCTATAAAGACGAAGAGGCGGTGCTGGCGCATAAGCAAACCCCGCACTATCTCGCGTGCGTGGATAAGCTGGAGGAGCTGATGTCGGAGCCGCGCAAAAAACGCAGCTTTGTCGGGTTATTGCCGGAGTAATGGTCTTGCCCGGTGGCGCTGCGCTTACCGGGCTTTTGGGGAAAAGGTGGAATGGTTTTGTAGGCTGGATGAGCGTAGTCCGCCCGGCTTTAGATTTTGCTTTACTGCGCTTTTTTGGCTGCGTCCTGCATCTCTTTCATTTTTTGCGCGGCCGCTTGCTGGCTTTGGCGTAGGTTTTCGCTCGCGGCAACCAGAAACTCAGGATGATTAGCCAGGTAGATAGATATCGCTTCACCCATTTTTTCCGGATGGGCGGTAAAGTAATCCTCGGCGATTTTGCCGATTTCCGTCTTCTGCTCAGCGGTAAACTCAGCGGCCTGGCTCAGCGCCGGTGCGGTCAGTGTGACGAAAACGGTCAGAACGAGGAAGGGGTGCTTTATGAAAAACATGATGGGTACTCATTTCAGATTAAGGATGTTAACCACGGGCGGCATAACCCGGCCATAGTCGTTTATGGTTTGCCAGCGTATTTCGCAGCGAGGCGCCTTCTGGCACTCGTCCATTGTTCGCTGGCTAAAAGGGGCAATGATGCCCGCGTTATCAATGGATTTGTTGTTAATACGCGTCTGGAAGAGCGTCACGTAGTAGGGGGTCGGGTTCTTCACCACGAGCTGGTTTGCTGAATATGACCAGAGGATTTCCCGATACGCGTTTTCTGGATTGCCGTTTAATCCCTCAGGGCGATAGAACACTTTGAAGCTCGAACGTACGGCCATTTGCACGTTGTCGCTGCTGGTCTTACTGGCTGGAATGGTTGAGATGCTGAGGGTGAAAAGCGTTTCACGGTCAGCAGGCAACCCCTCATCGGCACGAAAAATCCTGATGCTATTTTCGCGTCCGCCCTGTAGTGCAAAAAGCGCGGGCGTTGCAACAAGCGCCGAGGTCGCCTGTGGGGCAGAGGTTGCCCCTGGCCAGTTTCCGCCAGCATAAATTTTTGCGCTGACCAGCCAGGGAAGCGTGGATTTATTGCGCACTGAAACGGTAATGGAGTGCTGTTTTTCAGGATAGACGAAGCGTGTCCCCCCTATCACGACGCCTGCATGCGCAAAAGAGATGAACGTTAAGATGGCTAAAACAGGGATCAGGATGCGCAGTTTCATCACGGTGTTATCAGGCATAAGTCAAAATAAAGGTTGCTGCAGCATTGGCTGTTCCGGGCGATACAGCGCCTCCGTCAGCAAGATAACGGGCATAAAAATCAAGGGTGGCAGTAAGCTGGTTATTTGACAGCGTAAACAGCTGGCTTTCATCGCCCAGCGGTATAAGCGTTTTGTCCGGATTATAAATACCGATAGCCACGCCGCTGGCATAACCCGGACCGCCTGTCAGCGAAAGCAAATCTGCGTTGCCCTGATTGGGTGTGCCTTCAAAATGGGTACTGATGTTATTCAACCCTGCGCCGCAGTTTTCAAGATTGATAGCAAAATGTTCCCATGGCGTATTATTTTTCTGGTTCGTAAATTGCCCTGTGGCGACGTCGCTCATACGAACGATAAGATTTTCCGAATCAGGCGATATGATGCAGGTTTTGCTTTTTACGGTGCCTACAATATAAACGGTCCCGTCGTGCGCCATTGTACTCGCACTGCCCAGGTGCATCAGGATGATGCAGAAGAAAAATAACCGGAGAAACGGTTTCATTCATATTCCTTACTGATAAAGCAGGTCAAAATACATAACGGCAGTCGCATTTCCTGACGTCACAACGGGCAGCGTGGATTTATAGTGCAAATAAAACGTGAGCGTGTTATCCCCCGGCAGCAGCGGATAAAGCGAGGACTCCGTATTATTGATCGGTATTGGGGTGCGATTGGAATCCAGTAGCTCAACGCCGAGGCCCGTTGCCATCCTGCCAGGCGTTCCCTTTCCGTTATCAGAAAGTGCCAGCAATGTCGGGTTGTTCGCATCCACATTCCCGGTAAACCAAACTTTGGTACCGGTAATGGCGCGGGTGCAACCTTTCAACGTGATATCAAACTTTGTATCCGGCGTTGTGGTGCCAACCGACGGGAAATCATCCGCGGTAAAGTCACCGAGTTCGACCGTCTGCTCAACGCTGCCTGTGTCGACGTTGCAGGACTCCCCCACGATGGTGCCGATAAACTGAACATTGAAACTGTCATTATCTGCTCGGGCTGTCTGTAAGGACAACGCCAGATTTGCCAGCAGAAACAGGAGAAAATAGCGCTTTTTCATCACCCAATCCTTATGCGAAATCAACGCGTAACAAGGCCAGAGCGGTGAACACGCCCAGTTCCGGGGAATTGCCCGTTGTGCTGATTGGATATGCTTTCAGCGTCACGTTGGCCTTGCCCGCCTCATCAGTCGTAAAAGGTGCGCTACTTGAAAAGACATTCGGTTTCAGTATGTTGTCTTGCTCACTGGTAACCACGACGGCAACATCAGGATTATCCGATGCCAGCGCTTCCGGGTAGCGAGGGTCCGATGTGCCCATAACGCGCAAGGTTAATTGTGCTGGCGAGTTCACGTCAGCATTACATTCAATGGGCACATTGAAGGTTTTGGGCTGAGCGTTGTCCGGCATCTGCCCGGCGCGCGTAAAATCACCGTGATAAAGAGAACCCAGATCCACCGTTACGGTTTGCCCGGCATTAATGACGCAGTTTTGCGGCACGGTAATAACGCCACTGTAGGTAATCTGGTAGACAATATTGGTCAGGCGATCGTTATTCGTCGTGGTGACGTACACATTGAACATCAATTTTGGCGGGATAACCACGGTGCCGATAAAAGGCCTGACAATTTGTAATTTAAAGATCAGGTCATTATCGTTGACCGGGAAAACGCCGCCGGTATCCACTTCATCGTGGCCGCCCATGTGAACGTACTCAATGGGGGGATAAAACTCACCAATGGTTGCGTCATTTATTTTCATGGCGCCAATAATATAATCCGGGTCAAGCTGGAGATATTTCCATTCACCATCCGTTTTGACGACCGGAAAAGGGCTCAAATAGGAGCGATAGGTGCGTTTTTCCCACTCACCCGGTGGACAGGTGGCGTTAACCTGCACATCCTGATTTTTTTCCAGCTCTGTGGAGCCACCTTTAATGTTCTGATTGGTGTTCAGCGTGGTGGTCAAATCATAGTTAACAATCGAGATACCACCGTTAGCATTTTTACAAATATCGGCTATTCCATAAGGTGAGAATGCCAGCCCGACCACATAAAATAAAATCATCCATAATTTCATTTATATACACTCCATTTTCAACCGCAGCAGCGGCTGTTTACTTTCAGGTAATTGATACTTCACGCTACATTGCTTGTCTGACCCTTCACCCCACTGAATTTTCAGCGTTCCCGCCGGGCTCAGGCCAGAGAGATAGACCTCTCCGTCTTCACCCACAATCGTATCGCTGCCATTGTCATCACGTGACACCATGGCACCGAAAGGAACGGGTTTGCCCCGATGGGTTAAGGTCATTAACGCACGCGTACCAGGCCGGGCTTTGAAGGTTGCACGCACAACCGCGCCACGGGTTGGGACCACATTGGTTACGGCATCATCGATATCCATATCGTCAGCCAGTGAGTTGATGTCCAGTGCCATGCGGTTGAGATGATACGAGGATGCGTAGGGAACCACGGCATAGCCTCTCCAGTCGGTATGAATACCCGGCTCGTTCTCGACCTTGACGTTACTCGCGCCCGGAGCGGCAATCAGCACGTTGGTATCACCCAGTGGCTGGCTAAGGGTGATGCCATTCCGGTGAGCTATGACGCCGCCGCTCAAACCGTAGTTCACCTGCTGGTAGTCGCCGTTTCCGCTGTAGTTATAGCCCACGTTCGCATTGCCATAGGCGCTATCGTATTCAAGGCTGCTGGAGCCTTGTGATTTTGTCCCCTGGCTTGAATACCCTTCCTGAACGCTGTAGCTCAGGTTGTTATCCTCAAGCAATGTGCCGTTGATCCCGGCATTTTGCGAGGTTTCACCCTTTTTGTCGGTGCTGATGTTGTAGGTGGCATAAGCATAGTTATGCTTCTGGCTGACATCGTTTTGTGGACGCAGCCACAGGCTCAATGGCAGCGACAAATTCAGCGCGTAAATCTCGTCGCTTTTCGACATGCCCGGTGATTTGTTGTAGTTGTAGGACAGGCTGTAGGACACATCTTTAATGGTCCCGCTAAAGCCTACCTGGAGTAGCGTATTTTTTTCATCGGTATGCCAGTAGGTCTGTTGGCTGCCCGTGACAAAGAGCGAACCAGCATGACCAAGCTGCTGAGAGATGTTGAACTGAACCTTTCCTCGCTTGGTGTAGTACAGATTGTAATAATCCATCCAGGGATTTTGCTGTTCGGTATCGTTGTCCTCGTGGTCACCCGTGTAGCCGCGCATTTGCTTATAGGCTGTTTCATCCAGGGAATAGAATCCCGAGGTCGAGTACCGGTAGCCCAGCAGCTGAAAGTTAGTGCCGAGGCCGTTAAGGGATTTTGCATACAGAAAACGGATCGATTGCCCTGAATGCGTGCTGTCATCCGCCAGCGTGCTCTTCGCGTGAGTCACATCCGCAGAGATAGCGCCCAGTTCACCCATATTCAGGCCGGTGCCGAATGCCAGCGAGTGGTAATTGTTGGTTATCTGCGATCCGCTATACAGCGTGAAGCCATGCGAAAGCCCCCAGATTAGGGACCCCTGAACGAAATTAACCTCGTCCTGTTGATCGCTGCTGCTGCGGTATTCGGCCGCTGTTAATGCGTACTTTACGCGGCCTTCACGCTGGAGTACGGGGACGGTGGAATAAGGCACGGAATAGCTGTTGATGCTACCGTCAGATTCTTTTACCTCAACACTGAGGTCACCGCTTGAGGACGTGGGAAACAGGTCGCTAATCGCAAATGCACCCGGTGGAACATAGCTTTGATAAATGGTGTAGCCATTTTGCTTAATGGTTACCTGAGCATTGCTTTTTGCTATACCACGGATCGTGGGCGCGAAACCCTTCAGGCTATCGGGCAGCATATTGTCATCAGAGGCGATTTGCGCACCGCGAAAAGGGAGGCTGTCAAACACGTCTGATGGGGTGTAGCTGTCACCCAGCGTCAGTCTTCCTTTCAGCGGAATGACCGCGCGTTCAACATAGGTATTAATGTGCTGCCAGTTGTCGCTGCGTGAGTCATCGCTGTTGTGATAATTCCAGCTTGAGTAATCCCTTAACCGCCACGGGCCAAGGTTCAACCCGCTGTTAAGCCCGAGGAAATAGCTTTTACTGGTTGAGTTGCTCTCCCCCCGATCGCGGCTACGAGAGCCGGTGAAGTTATAATTCAGCAGGAGGGCATTAATGCCTTCATCCCATTGTTCAGGCGGAATATATCCGCGTGCGCTATTCCTCAGGGCGGCTTGCGGGATACTGATATCCAGCCGCTGATGCTCAAAATCAAAGGTGGTTGATGAGGCGGGAATGATTGACGCAATATCAATACAGCTGTCCGTTTTTTCCGCCGTCAGCGCAGGAAACGCCTGAAGGTTAACGCCCAGGTTTTCCAGCGCTTTTGCTGATAAACAGGCGGTCAGACCGGTATCATCCGCCTGCGGTTGTGCCGTCGACGCCGTATTTCTTGCCGTAAAGGTGATATCGCGAGTCGCCACAAACGCCCCGTTAAGCCAGAGATCGACACGATAAACGCCTGGTGCCTGGCCATTGGTGGAAAACCGCGACAGGTCAGCAACGGCAGAGGGATCGCTAGACAAAAATGCCGGGTTGAAAAAATATTCTGCACTTGCATCTGATGGCGATAGCAATCCTGCTATCGCCATCGCCACTGGCGTAAGGGATGTTAAAGAAAATGTGCTAAAAATCAGTGAAGTATTACGTTTCATCTCTTTTCCCTGCAGTAAATGCTAAGTACTTCCTTCCTTGAAGACAAAATGCAGGTCTGCTATTTCATTTCAGGTTGTTAATGGGAACAAATCTGCGTAGGGGTATTTGCGCCGAAATCATTCACTGTCTGGAATTTCACACTGCCGGAACCGCCGCCGGGGATATCCACCGTCAGCGTGTTTTTAGGTGCGACCATTGAATTGGGAAGACGGGCTCCCCCAACAAAGAACTGCACCAACGATACGTAATACGGTGATGGATTCGTTATGATGACTTTTCCATTTTCTGTCCGACACGTCAGCGTTTTGGGCGCATCCACGGAAAGGGATGTTAATTTCTTAGGGCGAATGAATAACTTAATCACACTCTGTGTTGCTATTTGCAGCGTATTGCCCTGAAGCTTATTTTTATCGACAGACGGAATAGCCTTGCTGTTCAGATAGAAAACAGTTTCGCGATCGGCAGGAAGGTCGGGGCCGATATACATAATACGCAGCGTGTTCTCTTTCTTAGGGTGGATAACAAACAACGGTGGCGTAAGGATAAAGTCTGGTGACTTGATACCCTCAACGTTGGCTACCCATGATTGTATTAAGAACGTATTGTCTGCCGACGAATTGATCACCGGTAATGAAACCTGTTTATCCCCCTGCGGATAAATGACGCGGGTAGCCCCTAAAGCAATTCCACCTGCAGAGGCATTCGTTGCCAGACCCATTGTCAGCAGCAACGTACCAGCCATCATCAGGCGAGACAAAGACGTAGGTGATGTGTTCATTTGCATTGTTCCCTCAATTCTCATGACGAGGCACTCGGGCCTCTGAGTGTTTTACTGGTAGACGACGTTAAACCATACCTGGGCGTCGGCCGTACCAGCCTGAACGTGCGGTTGTGTGGAGCGGTATTTCGCCATAAAACGCAGAACATTGGCGCCGTTCTGCAAGGGGGCGTACCAGGGCGGGGCTGTATCCGGAATAAGTAGATGGCCGGTTGCGTCAAATATTCCCACACCAATCCCCTGCGCTGCGCCTGCGCCATAACCTGCGCGAAAAATTTGCGGGTCTTTTGCATCGGACTCGCCGCTGAACAGTACGCCCGCACGTTGACTGACGCTGGTATCGCAGTCTTCTAGCGTTATCTGAAAGGCTGTCGGTGCTGCCCAATCGCCCGTTGCGGCAAATTCGTTATTGCGTATTTGGCCCATACGCACAATCTGGTCCTGACTTTCTGCACTGACGGAACAGCCGGTGTTGACGACTTGCCCCTGAAAATGCACGCTTCCGTCGTCAATTGCCGAGGCGGGCAGTGCAACGCACAGCAATACGCTGAAAAACAGCACTGATTGCCTGGTGACCTGTCGCATAGTGACTCCGTTTCGATGGATCGGCAAAACACCCCCGAATCAGATTCCGAGGGTGTTACTGCTGCTAACGAATCAGGAGTAAACCATCTGGAATGTTGCAGTCGAGGATACGTTACCCGGCGTGGCCGCACCGGTAGCGATGTAGTCAACGCTCAGCGGGATGGTGTTCTCGCCATTGATCAGCTTCACGTTGGAGGAGGTATCACCGATATTGAGTACGTTACCATCCGGTCCGAACAGTTGCAGTGCGACGTTAGTTGCTGAGCCAGCTCCCGCTGTGTTAGCCAGTGAACCTGCCAGTGCTGCGTCTTGCTGACCGTTGAAAATCACAGCGGCGTTCTGGCTTACCGTGGTGTCACAATCTTCCAGAACGATTTTGAAATCTTCTTTCTGGTTCGCCTGCATTCCTTTTGTCGTCAATTTCACAGTACGAACCTGGCTCAGCGTTACAGTCTGATCTACGGAGTCAGCTGCGACCGAACATGCAGCATTAACAACCTGGCCAACGAAGTTAACCGTACCGCCAGAAACCGTGACGGTGTCTGCCTGTGCGTTCATCGCTACGCCACTTACCATTGCCGTTGCAATGACCATTGCTAAAATGTGCTTTTTCATACAAATCCTTTTAAATAAACATCTTTCTGTCAAATTGAAATTGAGTAAAAGCTATATGCTTTCACAGCGTGAACTTGAATAACGTTTAACAAGTTCCGTTATTTAGAATATGCATTTCGCATAATGGACGGGCTTATTGAAAAGCTCTTTTCATCATGTTTATGATGTTCCGCGGCAGGTATTCTAGGAGTCGTGAAATATTATTTCAATGTATGGTGGTATAATATGCCGTTAGTTTTTTTTAGGTATAATATTAGAATTAATTAATATTTTTAAATGATGTAAGTAGTGGTGTTTTTACCGGATTTTAACAATGGGCGGCCTGTTTGCGGTCAAATAGATAAAGGTGGTGTATGGATATCGGTTTGGTTGCAAAAAAAATCATGTAAGAGAAAAGGAACTTTATAATTTTAAAAGTATAAATGTATGTCTGAAATATAATACTTTTATTTCAATTTGTAATATTTATACCAGAAAAATGAAATCCCCCTCGGTTAAGAGGGGGGATTAATCAGATCTCTTCTACGCGCACTCTGAGTGCTGCCAGCGCTTTACGTGCCGCTTTTAGCACCTGCTCACACTGCTCAATGGTCAGCGTAAGCGGCGGTTCAATACGAATGGTTTTTGCGTTATTAAGCGTCCCGGCCACCAGCACACGCTGCCTGAACATCTCGCTCGCGAAGCTGTAGCCGATTTCGTTATCAACGAACTCAATCGCCATCAGCATCCCTTTGCCGCGCGCCTCCTGCACAAGGTCAGGGTATTCCCGGCCCAGCTGGCGGAAGCCGTCCAGCAGCATGTCGCCTTTTTGCTCCGCCTGCGCAGGCAGGTTTTGCTCCAGCAGCACGTTGATGGTCGCCAGCGCCGCCGCACAGGCCAGCGGGTTACCGCCAAAGGTGGTGGTATGCAGGAACGGATTGTCGAACAGCACCGAGAAAACTTCTTCGGTGGCGACCGTCGCGCCAATCGGCATCACGCCGCCGCCGAGCGCTTTCGCCAGGCACAGAATGTCCGGCTGCACGTTTTCATGCTCGCAGGCGAACATCTTGCCGGTACGCCCCATGCCGGTCTGGACTTCGTCGAGGATCAGCAGCGCGCCAAACTCGTCGCACAGCTGACGCACGGCAGGCAGATAACCCTGCGGAGGGAGGATGACGCCGCCTTCACCCTGAATGGGCTCCAGGATCACCGCCGCCACGTCATCGCCGGTTTTACGGCATTCGCTCAGCACGGTGCGCATGGCGTTAATGTCGCCGAACGGCACGTGGCGGAAGCCCGGCAGCAGCGGCATAAACGGTTTACGGAAAGTGGATTTCGCGGTCGCCGACAGTGCGCCGAGAGATTTACCGTGGAACGCGCCGCTGGTGGCGATAAAGGTGAATTTCCCGCGCGGCGACTGGTACGCTTTGGCGAGCTTAATCGCCGCTTCGACCGATTCTGTGCCGCTGTTGCTGAAGAAGCTGTATTTCAGTTTGCCGGGCGTTAAGGCCGCCAGCGTTTTCGCGAGCATGGCGCGAAGCGGGTCGAGCAGTTCCTGGCTATGGAGAGGTTGTTTCGCAAGTTGATTCTGTACGGCGGAAACCACAACTGGATTACGGTGCCCCACGTTGAAAATTCCAAAACCTCCCAGGCAATCGATAAACTCCTGTCCCTGGGTGTCGACAAGCGTGTTGAGACTTCCCGCTTGCCACTCTACGGCTCCGTAATCCCCGCCGGCGGTAACAGATTTGCGATACTCCAGAAACCCTGGATTGACGTGCTCTTTAAAGTAATCGATGACCTCACGGTTAAGTTGTTTCATCTCCTCATGATCAAGCGTTCGCTTCTCAATGAGATTCAGTGCGTGCGCGGTACAGGCAAGAGCCGAGGCGCTGGAAGGTAACCTGTTCAAAATGTGCTCCCGGGGATCGCGTATCACATGATACTGGTTTAAGTATTGCAGGGATTACGCCACTTCAGAGGCCTTAACGAAAATCGGGATAAACGCCAGGTTAAAATAATGTTGCACAATATTTAATCATGCCGAAAGAAGCCAAACGGGATTTAGCGGTACGGGGCAGCAAGTATAAAGAAAGGGGGAAGAGCGTCGCTGCACTAAAGAGGTGCATACGCTGCAACTTAAGCGGGCATTAACAGGTCATGCTTTGTCGGTAATTTCTCTACGAAAGTATTTGAAATCAATGAATTAAAATATCGTACAAAAAGTATGGTTTAAGTCAAATCTGCGATCTTCATCAAGTTTAACAACTAAAGATAAATTGTTTACCGCCGAAAAAACATTGACCCACAAAATTAACATTCAAATAACCTGCAAGGGATGCTCACGATGTCCTCTCCAACCTATGTCACCCAGAATGAATATCCTCTGGACGATGACACCACCTTAATGTCTACCACAGACGTCCACAGCTACATCACCCACGCCAACGACACCTTTGTTCAGGTGAGCGGCTATCAGCTCGATGAGCTGACGGGCCAGCCGCACAATATGGTGCGCCATCCCGATATGCCAAAAGCTGCGTTTGCCGATATGTGGTACACGCTGCAGCAGGGCGAGCCGTGGAGCGGGATTGTCAAAAACCGGCGCAAAAACGGTGACCACTACTGGGTGCGTGCTAACGCGGTGCCGATGGTGCGTCGCGGGCAGGTGACGGGCTATATGTCGATTCGCACCAGAGCCACAGCGGAAGAGATCGCCGCCGTGGAGCCGCTCTACCGGGCGCTGAACGACGGGCGCTGTAAAAAACGTATTCACAAAGGGCTGGTGGTGGGAAAGGGCTGGCTGGGTAAACTCCCGGCCATGCCGCTGCGCTGGCGCGTGCGCAGCGTGATGGCGGTGCTCTTTGCCGGACTCGCCGCCACGCTGGCCGCCACCTCCGCAGGCTGGTTACCGCTTACCGCCGCTGCGGTGGTGATGCTGATGGGAACGCTGCTGTTTGAGCAACAGATTGTCCGCCCGATAGAGAATGTGGCGCGACAGGCGCTGAAGGTCGCCACCGGCGAGCGCAACAGCGTGCAGCATCTTAACCGCAGCGATGAGCTGGGCCTGACGCTGCGCGCGGTAGGACAGCTTGGCCTGATGTGCCGCTGGTTGATCAATGACGTGTCGAGCCAGGTGGTGAGCGTCCGTGACGGCAGCGACAGGCTGGCGCAGGGGAATGACGATTTGAACGATCGGACCCGTCAGACCGTCGCGAACGTGCAGCAGACCGTCGCGACAATGAACCAGATGGCCGCGTCCGTGCAGAGTAACTCCGAGACCGCCGCCGAGGTGGACAAACTCTCCGTGGCCGCCAGCAGCGCGGCAACGAAAGGGGGCAACGCGATGCAGACCGTCGTTAAAACGATGGATGACATTGCCGACAGCACGCAGCGCATTGGCTCGATCACCTCCCTGATTAACGATATCGCGTTCCAGACCAATATTCTGGCGCTGAACGCGGCAGTTGAAGCGGCAAGGGCAGGGGAGCAGGGTAAAGGGTTTGCCGTGGTCGCGGGCGAAGTCCGTCATCTCGCCAGCCGCAGCGCCAGTGCCGCTAACGATATTCGTAAACTCATTGATGCCAGCGCCAGCAAGGTGCAGTCCGGCTCTGAGCAGGTTCACGCCGCGGGCCGTACGATGGATGATATCGTTGTGCAGGTGAAAAACGTGACCCAGCTTATCGCCCAGATCAGCCACGCGACCTCCGAGCAGGCAACCGGCTTATCAGAGCTAACCCGTGCGGTAGCTGAACTCGACAGCATCACGCAGAAAAACGCCGATCTGGTCGAGGAGAGCGCGCACATTTCGGCCATGGTGAAGCACCGCGCCGGACGCCTTAAGGATGCGGTGACCGTGCTCCATTGAGTCAGTCATGTTCCAAAAAAGCCGTTTATACCGTAGGGAATAAACGGCTTTTTATTTTTCTGATTGTGACTATTAATGGGGTTTATTGTTAATTTAATATTAAATAACTAAAGAAAGTGCGTCAGTTATTTATTCCTGCCTAAGTCAGTTCTTCAGAATGCTATTTCGAAAATACCCCGTTTGGCGGTCTGGTAACGATCGATGAAGCCATATTAATAGCCTGCACCTATGTATTGTGAGGGTTATGAAATAAAAAAACGATCAAACTCATAAAGTTAGCCAATCCGTTACCGATAACAGCGATCGTCTGAGAAATAATCACATCGATGGAGAAAATATGTTCTTTCATGACGTAAAGATCGGCACGAAATTATTTCTGGCGTTTGGGTTCTTTATTGTCCTGATGGCGATCAGCGCAAGTGTGTCTTTGCTGAGCCTGAACCGGGCAAATAATGGGATGCAGTCCATTGTTACCCATGACTATCCGACCACGGTAAAAGCGAACCAGTTAATTGATAACTTCCAGGAATTTATTAGCACTCAACAGCTGATGCTGCTGGACGAGCAGGGTACCTACACGGGGCAATCTCAGCAGCGCCTGAAAGAGATCAGCGAGCATATCACGGTGATCCTGGGCGAGCTGAACAACGCCTTGCAGGATCAACAGTCTCAGCAGGTGCTGGCGGATATCCGCAGCGTGCGCCAGCAGTACCTGGATTCACGCTACCGCATTCTGCAGGCGGTGCAGAACAACAACCGTGCGGGCGCCATACAGGAAATGATGACTACCACCCTCGCCGTACAGCAGGCTTATAAAGCGAAGGTGAAGGAGCTGATCGCCATTCAGAACAGCGAAATGCAGCGTGCGGGCACGCAGGTGGAAGGGGATTTCAGGTCTAACCGTCTGCTGCTGATCCTCCTCACGCTCTTTAGCGTTGGGGCAGGCAGCCTGATTGGCTGGTTTATCGTGCGCGCCATCACCCGCCCGCTCGGTGAGGCGGTGAATTTTGCAAAGGCCATTGCAGAGGGCGATCTGACGGGCAGCATTACGCCACACGGCAAAGACGAAACGGGCCTGCTGCTGCATGCCCTGATGGAGATGAAGACGCGTCTGCTGGACATTGTGCAGCAGGTGCAGACCGGCTCGGAGAATATCTCCAGCGCTGCCGCGCAGATTGTCGCCGGGAACCAGGATCTGGCCGCACGCACGGAAGAGCAGGCCAGCTCCGTTGAACAGACTGCCGCCTCGATGGAGCAGATCACCGCCACGGTGAAAAATACCGCCTCGCATACCGGTGAAGCGACCAACCTTTCTGCCGATGCCGCCACGGTGGTCAAAAACAACGGTGAGATGATGAAGCAGGTGACCAGCAAAATGCGCCTGATTAACGAGACCTCCAACCGGATGTCCGACATTATCGACCTGATCGATGCTATTGCGTTCCAGACCAATATTCTGGCGCTGAACGCGGCGGTGGAAGCGGCGCGCGCCGGTGAGCACGGCCGCGGCTTTGCGGTAGTGGCCGGAGAGGTGCGCCAGCTTGCCCAGAAGAGCGCGTCGTCTGCCAGCGAAATCCGCGAGCTGATTGAGAGCTCCACCAGCCAGACCCAGGACGGGATGAACCTGGTCGAAAAAGCGAGTGGGCTGATTAACGGCATGGTTGGCAACGTGGAGGAGATGGATGCGATCCTGCGCGAGATCCGTCAGGCCAGCCATGAGCAGACGGAGGGGATCTCGCAGATCAACAGCGCGATTGGCCTGATTGATGCCACTACCCAGCAAAACTCCGCGCTGGTGGAGGAATCCGTCGCGGCGGCGGCATCGCTTAACGAACAGGCGATGCACCTGAAAGAGCTGGTACGCGTCTTCCGCGTGAGCGAGCACGCACCGGCTTAATCCAGCTGGGAGATCTCCAGCGCCGCGCGGTCGATTACGCCGATAATCTGCTTAAGCTGCGCGTCGCTGAGCTCTCCCTGATTCACCTTCAGGTCTAATACCGCCTTGAAGTTATCCAGCGCCCGCTTCATCTGCGGGTTTTTGCGTAGCTGAAAGCTGACGCTGCGCGCTTTGATACGCACCTGGATCTGTTCCAGCTGTTCCCGATTTTCGTCCAGCCAGCGTTGTCCTTCAGCGGTAATCGCAATGCGCTTACGCCCGTTCTCTTCTTCTGTAATGGTGATAAAAGCCTGATCCTGCAAATAATCCAGGGTTGGATAGATGACGCCCGGGCTCGGGGTGTAGTTCCCCTGGGTCAGGTTCTCGATCTCTTTAATCAGCTCATAGCCGTGGCTCGCGTTGCGGGTCAGGATATCCAGAATCACCAGCCGCAAATCGCCGTGGCCGAAAAAGCGCGGCCGACGTCCGCCGCCCTCGTGTTCGTGTCGCATAGTATTCCCTTTGTTTTGATATATCTAAACTATATCTAAGATATATTCAGATGCAATCTAAAAGATCTTGCATTTTTCCTTATTAGTAATCATTATCATTTGAAAATTGATTTAGATATATCGTATTCACCAGAAAAGGGTCTAAAAATGGCATCTACTCGTTATCCACAGCGTGTTCGTAATGACCTGCGTTTTCGCGAGCTGACGGTGCTCCGCGTTGAGCGCGTCAGCGCGGGTTTTCAGCGCATTGTGCTAGGCGGCGAGGCGCTGGAGGGCTTTAGCTCCCGCGGTTTCGACGACCATACCAAAGTCTTTTTCCCGGCACCCGGGACAACGTTTACGCCGCCGGTGGTCACCGATGAAGGCATCGACTGGGGTGACGGCGTGCGTCCGCAGGCGCGCGACTATACGCCGCTCTATGATGAGGTCCGTCATGAGCTGATGCTCGATTTCTTCATTCATGACGGCGGCATTGCCAGCAGCTGGGCGGTTGAGGCGAAAGCGGGAGACAAGCTGACCATTGGCGGCCCGCGCGGTTCGCTGGTGGTGCCGGAGGATTACGCCTGGCAGCTTTACGTGTGCGATGAATCCGGCATGCCCGCGCTGCGCCGACGCTTAGAGAGCATTGCTCAACTGCCGGTTCGCCCGGACATACACGCGGTCGTGACGGTTGGGGATGAATCGTACCAGGACTATCTGGCGGACCTGAGCGCGTTCAATATCACGTGGGTGGTGGGCCACAGCGAGCAGGCAGTCGCTGACCATCTGGCGGCGCTGACCGTTCCGGAGGACGATTACTTTATCTGGCTGACCGGGGAAGGGAAGGTGGTGAAACGCCTGAGCCGTCAGTTTGAAACCGACGCGATTGACCCACAGCTGGTGCGTGCCAGCGCATACTGGCACGCCAAATAATCAGGCTGCCGAATCCAGCTGCGCTTCGCTCACCTGATGTTCGAGCGAGGCGCGGACCTCGTGCAGCGCTTTCTCCTGCTGAGCAAAGTACGCTTCCATATTGCTCAGCGAGGAGACCAGCAGCCAGGACTCCTCTTTCTCCAGCTCCGCCAGCTCGTTCACTAAAATGTCGATTTGCTCGCGAACCTGCGCCATTTTTTTGCGGATACGTTCCAGATCGTTCAGCCTGTCGCTTGCCATCAATGGTTCGAAGCCCTGCTGCAGGCGGGCCACCAGCGAACGAATGGCTTTCACATCGCCGCGCTGCTTCGCCTGGTTAAGCTGTACCATCATGCTGTTGGCTTCTTCTTTCAGATCGTCCGCCACCAGATCCGGGTGGCAGAGCTTGCTCGCCTGCCGCCAGAGACGCTTGAGTTCGTTCTGGTCCTCTTGTGAAAGATGCTTACCTTTGCGCAGCCGCACTTCGGCATCGTGATGCTGTTCGCGATACTTCTCGTACTCTTCGTTGGCCTCGTCGCGAGCCTGACGCGCAGGCTCCTCCTCGCGCGTTAAGCCGCTCTCCAGCTCCAGCGCTTCGGCCAGCAGGTTGGCAATCAGATTGCTTTGCTGCTCCAGATGCTTACGCGCCTCAGCGGCCTGGACGGAGTCGGCCGGGAGATCGCGCCAGCGCTGGGTGAGCGTCGCCAGCACCTCTACCGCCTGCGCCATATAGTGCTGGCAGCGACGGTAATCCTCCTCGCGACGACGCGCTTCCGCCTGCTGACGACGCAGGTTCAGCTCCGCCAGCGTTTTACGCAGGGCGAGGATCTGCTGCATCAGCGGCCCCAGGCGGGAGAAATAGAGATCGTTGAACTCATCAAGCTGCTGCACCCGCGCGTTGCGGCGGTCAATCAGATCGCGCAGACGCTCTTCCAGCGCCTTCAGCTCCAGCTTGCTGGCCGCCACCTGCGGATCGCGCCACGGCGTCACGGCGCGCTGGCCCTGCAGCCAGGCGGTAATGGCCGCCATGGCCGCGGTGTAGTTCTTCTCCTCAAGCGCCACGACGATTGCCTGTAGATCATCGTCAAACGCTTCATTTTTCAGGCGTGTCAGCTGGCTCTGGATGATGTCGTCATCTTCCAGCTCAATGGCATTTTTAATGATTTCTAGCCGTTTGATCGGTGTGCTCATGATGCCTTTCGCTTTGGCGCTTAAGTATTTGAGTTAAGGTTAGTTGTTGTAAAAGCTACAGGAAATAATACACACGGATGATGATCGGCGCGATGGGGGATTTCTTTAGTTTTTAGGGTTTGTGAGGGTGAGCGGCAGGCCGGACTATGTGTGATTGATTCCGTATGTGCTTGAATAGGGTGCAGCAAAAATCAGAGGCGGTAACTGCCAGAGAATGCTTAACAGCATTAAGCATGATTAAAATACCCCAAACGTGTAAGAAGTGCGGAGAGCCGGCACCGGGTGATCGCGCGAGGTATTGCCATCGAGGGAGGCTACGTGCTGGCAAACCCAAGGTGCGAAAGAATTGGCACTAAAAACAATATAGGGCGGATTAACCGCCCTTTTTTTTACGCTGTTACACGCTCGTTCCACGCGTCTGAATATTGGACGTTCCCATCGCAATACTTCCAGGTGATCCGCTCATAGCGCAGCTGTACGCCCTCATTATGATTATGCATCTGTAAACCTGGCTCTTTGCAGTTATGCATAACGGGGTTAATGCTGACTATCCGGACGTTTTCCAACAGCATGTTGAAATACTCTACCTCTTGCCCCGCATCGTTGATTTTATACCACTTAATTTCCGCGCTTTTCAGCGTCTGCCCGGTAGCTACGGCCTTATAAAGATATGGGCTGGAGCTATCAAACTCCTTTTCTATTACGAGCGGCGCATGTAAGCGTGTACCGGTGATTTTGCCCGTGTTGTTATCGGTAGGAACTAACAGGCCGTGACTAAAAGAAAGCACCTCAATGCTTCCCTCGCGGTTTTGAACATCCACAGATCCATAAATCGCGTTGCCGCCATCGTCTCTAAGCCACAGGTAAGCAGGAATAGCCATTTTTAAAACTCCATTTTATGTAAAGAGAATAAACCCTCATTAACGGCTAAAAACCGATCGCAGGTGATACAAATTGTGTTATAGATTCGTGTTATTTAATCGGGTTACTTATTGATGTTGCAAATAAAATTAATAGATTGATCTCAAACAGTATCGCGCCGTGCTGTTGCTCTTATGTTGCTGGTTTTGCCAGGCAAAAGGGAATAACGATGGCATGTATACCGATTTATCCGCCCCGCGGGCTGGAGATATTGCGCGAACACATCAGGCTTGCGCGGGCGCGTCACGGAGTTCAGGACATGGCCACCCCGCTTACGTATACGTGGTTTTATGAGCGAGTAAGGAACGGTGGGACGTGGGATTACAAACAACAAAAACGGGCTTACGCTGACTTCGGAAATTTTCATTACGGCGCTGTGGGTTATGCAGCGTGCATCCCTGAAAAGATTTTGCTTATTGCCGCTGGCGCAGCGCAGTGGAAGGCCGGCACATCAAGGCCGGAATGGGGCAATTTTACGGGGGCCCCGCCGTTTGGTGATGATCCGATGGACCAATTTTGGATAAAGCAAGGCATAGACTATGTTAAGCAGCACCACTATTAAGGCGTTTAAGGCGTTGCATTGGGTGGCTACATTCACCATGGCTATCGTGATTGCGGGATACTGTTATTTTCAGCATATCCAGCGCTTAACGGTGAGTGACAAACTTTATGAGGTTCGCCAACTTACGCCCCGTACGTGGTTATATATAACTGAATATGACGGCTCGAACATGACCACAGGGGAAGTATATCGTTATTTTTTAGCAAGCAAGATTGACGGCGATCCGCTGGCGGCTCTCGAAAAACAACATATTGCCCCAACGCTTACAGCGAACACCGCCCGTGCGAAAGTTGACGGCATAGGCAACAATATCTCATTTACTGTTTATGGCACCGTGTACAGCTTTACAACGTCCGCATTTTTTTATGATGCTGAGGGAATAGCTGCCGCGCCGTCAATCGACTTAACGGCCCGTGGCGAGGGCTGGGGCAAGGGGAAATTTAGTCGATAGATAATTATTTATTTAAAAATCCCCTGCGGTCGTGTCAATGACCCTGTAAGCATCCCGGTAAAGCGGACCATTCACATTTAGAGATCTTCCGGCATACTGATTATGTTCCTGGAGGAGATCGCCATGCGCAAAGCTCGATTCACCGAACACCAGATCATTGCCGTTCTGAAGTCCGTCGAAGCCGGACGCACCGTCAAAGATGTCTGCCGCGAAGCTGGAATTTCTGAGGCCTCGCACTACAACTGGAAAGCGAAGTTCGGCGGTATGGAAGCCTCTGATATCAAAAAGATGAAAGACCTCGAAGATGAAAACCGCCGGCTGAAACAGATGTTTGCGGACCTGAGTCTCGAGTGCCGCGCACTGAAAGACGTTATTGAAAAAAAGCTTTAAAACCAGCGATAAAGCGTGAGCTGGTCAGCTATCTGACCGCGCAGTTTGCCATGAGCTTACGTCAGGCATGCAGGATATTATCGCTGAGCAGGACGGTATTTTGTTATCAGCCGGATACGCGACGTGATGAGCCGGTCATTATGGCGCTGAGCGTGGCGGCTGAACGCTATCCGCGATACGGATTCAAAAAGCTTTTTCAGGTGCTGCGCAGGAAGGGTAACAGCTGGAACCATAAGCGCGTTCACCGGATTTACTGCCTGCTGAAACTGAATTTTCGCCGTAAGGGAAAACAGCGCCTGCCGGTGCGCAATCCGGCTCCGCTGGCGACGCCAGAGGCGATGAACCAGAGCTGGTCCATCGATTTTATGCACGATGCGCTGGTGTGCGGCAGACGCTTCCGGACCTTCGACGTGGTGGATGATTTTAACCGCGAAGCACTGGCGATCGAAATTGACCTGAATATCCCGGCGCAGCGGGTCGTGAGAGTGCTGGACAGGATCGTGTCAAACCGCGGATATCCGCTGAAGATGCGGATGGATAACGGTCCGGAACTGGTCTCGCTGACGCTGGCACAATGGGCAGAAGAGCATGGTGTGATGCTGGAGTTTATCAGTCCCGGCAAGCCAACACAGAATGCCTTTATCGAACGGTTCAACCGGACATACAGAACAGAAATACTGGATTTTTATCTGTTCAGAACACTGAATGAAGCACGGGAAATTACAGAGCGCTGGCTGGCTGAATATAACGGCGAGCGCCCCCACGAATCTCTGAATAACCTGACACCGGAAGAGTACCTGCTGATGGCTGAAACCCCGGAAATCTCAAAAAGTGCGTGGAACTAAAACGGGTGTGCTTACACTATGGCATTAAGAGCGGATCTTCATTACCCACCTATTTTAGATAATGGTGATACAGTATGCTGTTTTCCTAACCTTGAACCCGGTGCAATATCACGATTTCTGGATTCGATGAAAGCGATTATGGAAGCACATGAACATCGCAGAAAGTTTGCTGGGATCAGAGTCAACAAGAACGTTGTACGTAATGTCTGGGCAAGAGAATATTCAAAGAGTGGAAAATGCCATTTCCATATTTGCTTATTTTTTAACAAAGATGCTTATTACCATCTGGGGCATCTTAAGCATAGTGGTACACTTAGCAACCAGATAGTCAGAGCTTGGTACAGTGCTCTCGGACTAGAGATTGAAGATTGTCGTGATCTTGTTCATTTTCCCGATAAAGGTAAATACATACTGGACATAAACAATCCTGATTTTGACGTCACATACAATCAGTTGCTTGAACGACTGGATTACTTGACCAAGCTCGATACGAAGGTATTTGGTGAGGGGGATAGAAGTTTCGGGTGTAGTCGGGGATAATTTTTACTGCAACGGCCTTTCTTGTGCGAGAAAGGCCAAATCAAACCATATAACGTTAATTATTTAAATTATTCACTTACTGCATTCTGCGCTTCGGACAAAAATATAGCATCCAAAATTTTTGTAGATTGTAGTAGCTTGTCAAGAGCTGTATGCAATGGAAAAAATACTTCATGTTCCACTGGAAACTCACCATGCTCTTTCCAGCACTCAGTGAGTAAATTAGGTTTAATCGTGACAGGTAGGAAATAGTTACCTTTCCCTTGTTCCAATAGCCCTAGTGTCTGCAGTTGCTCACGATAGGATTGCTGAATATTACTCGCATAATTAGCAATTTTTTTGACTCCACCAAAATATCCAGCATTCAATTTAAACTCAAAACCAAACTGCCCCTGCTCGGTTCCCGTACCTGTCAGGACGGCTAAAATATAATCATTCCCTTCAGTAACAGTCGAACTATTTTCAAACCAATATTTGCAGTTAACGCCTTCAATGACCCAGGCTGGATGGGCTAGCCAGCAATAATCCTGATGTTCATAATTTGCTTTACCTACCCAGCTGTTGTCTTTCATAAATCGTTCAACACACTGATCAAAGCTTTTCCAGAAGGCAGGGCTTAAATGCTGTTCAAAATAAACAACAGCTTCGTTAAACATCTTTAGCTGCGAAAGAATCAGTATACCGGCCTGACGTTCCGCATCGCTGTGTAGATTCATGTCTAATCCCTTAAATTAAAATGTACGAACTCGATTAAGAAAGCAAAATGCGGCATGGGCAGCCATTTGGCGTGAAGGCGAGTTTTCATTGGCAGAAATGAATTCTTTGTAACGTTGTTGCAACGAAGACTCTAAAGCTGTAGCGAGATGTTGCCAGGAAATACAGGGAACATCCTCTGGTTTGAAATCTAAGCCACAGGTCAGCGGTTTTCCGCCACGAGGCGTTAAAAAGATAACGGCCCAAGGACGTGACATTGCGCGCAATTTAGCATCAGAACAGTATCGGGCGACTTGTTCTGGCTGTTCATACGCATCAATTTTCACCTCTATAAGCAGGAAAAAATTATCCGCATTGATTTCTACATCAACACGATTGGTATTATCGCCAGTAGGATTAGTTTCAACCCGCACCCGACAATAGTGAAGGTAATCTTCAGGGATATCATTTCTGCTGTGTCGTATTGCCTGCAGGAATGCCTGTAAAGGTAGTCTCCCGAAACCATGAGTCCCCTCAGGATCAAGAAGCCAGGCAAGAACAGCTGTGTTACGAACTTCTTTACGCCCAAGGCCTGCTACTTCCCAGGGATCAAAAGATAAAGATCGATGCTGAACAACTTTCAGTGGTTCAGAAAGAAGGCTGAAGAATTCAGTTAGCTGAGATGCATCAATATTTGTTTTTTTATCTTTTTCTCTGGCCCACTCCAGGTTTTTTGGCCATTGGTGAAAAAATTCCGGTAGCAACTCAACCAGTGACGAATTGTCATGTTCCATTAGATGCCCACTCAAAAAAAACGAATTGTTCATATTAGCGGCAAATCAAAACACTTCACCGGTTTCCCGTCCTGCATTTCTACCAGTAATCGTGCAGATTGCGGTTGCTCAGCCAACAATCCTTGTTGGAATTTCCCGAACGACGAATGTGCCTCTTTAATAGCCATCTTTTGCTGCATTAACGTCGTTGTCGTCCATTTCCGCAGTAATACTTTATTGGCATTGATAGTATTGCTCTGTTCCGTCAGTGCACTGATACCTTGTATCCGCTGGTGAAGCTGGCGCTCAACTTTGTCAACAACGCTTTCAAACTCCTGATAGTTATAAACAATGGTTTGTTGGCGGTGCCTGACGAGTGTTGTGTTACCTTCCGCATGAGTCAAAAGGTGTAACGCTTGCGCACGAACCTTCATTGCCAGGTCCCATTCATGGATTCGCTCATCAAGGATCTTTTGTTGGGTCTGGATCTTATTCGTAATTTCCGAACTGCCAAAGAGCCCACGGTCTTTAAGTGCTGACACTTTGTCACCAGCAGCAGTAATATCAGTCAATAAGTGTGCCTGCAGGGCGGAAAACTGGACTTCAATATCCTCCAATTTTTGACGTATTGCGGGTGAGCATTGCCCCTCCAGGACTGTGGGGGTAATTTGCTGCAGATACTGTATGGCTCCAATGATCTCTGACTTACGTGCATTGTTCTGGAATGCAGAAACCTCACGCACCGCCTCAACAATTTCCGTCAATTTTTTACTGATATCAGCCAGGTGCTTTTGCGCTAGCACGGCAGAAGCAACATTCAACAACATTCCGGCGTTAACAAGCTGGCTGAGTTTGTCAGGGTTCAGCAGAACGGCATGTTCTTTGATGCCTTTTTCTCCCAGGCTAAATCCACGGAAACCAGAGCCATCTTTTACACTCGCCAGAGGACCATTGATAATTACCTCCATATATTGATGGCTGGCAACATGTGCAGAGGTCGCCAGCGAGGGTAATGTTTGCAACAGCGGGCTCAGCCGTGAAATACCGGTTACATCCTGCTCCTGCATCGCACCGGTGTTGATACTTTCCGAAGGTGGAATTGTCGCAACCGTAAGCGCAGGTTGGTTAATATCATGCCCAAAACCCCAGCGTTGATCGTATGTGAGAGCAGGCAGCGTGGCAGGTGATGGCTCGGTGGCAAGCCGGAACTGGCGGGAGTTTTTTAAGCGAATCCAGGCAATTTGCACCACGCAAGGCAGTGTCACTCGAAACGCAGGGTTTGAGATGTCATAGGCGGTATAAAGACCCGTAATAGCCAGGCCAACCGGCCCGGTTAATACGCCCAAAACGCGCCCGATGCCAAGCCCTGCAATTAAAGGCAGTACTTTGCCTGCGGTCGTTTGTGCAAGACTATTGGCAACGAGTGCCGCTCTCTGCCAGACAGGAATATCCATACTGGCAGAGCCGTTTATGCCCATCTCACGCAGAATCTGGCGGCGCTCATCATCCGACATTTTTTTCCATGACGAGGTAAATACACAGTCAATAATCAGCGCTTCTTTTTCTTCTACCGATGCATCAGCCGGGACTTTCATCTTCAGATGGCTGGCAACGTCATCTACAATTTCGCTGTAGTTGACGCCGTTGCGACGAAACAGATTCACGAACGTATTACCACCGAAATGCTGCAACTCCCGAACAAGCAGACGGAGGGTTTCTTCATCAGGTATATCCTGGCGTTTGGCATCCTGTAATACATTCTTCACACTGTCTGACATGGAAAAACCAAGCTTACCGGTGTTTGTGACATAATCGATCAGCAGATCTATATCGCCTTTGTCTGCGTTCAACAGCAGTTGAACCAACGCGTCATCACCCTGGATATCTATCTCACTCATGAAAATACCTCTGCTATGTTCGTCACTAAAATCTATTAAAACCCGCGCATACCATTGATAAACGTTTCAATCACATTGCGCACACGGTCGTAGACACGTGCCCGCACGTTCTTGCGTTCCAGAATCTTTGGCGTCCAGGTTAGCGTTTCTGCCACTTCATCCTCTCGCGGCATCACGTCGGTAAAGAGGTAGTTATCCAGTAAGCCGGTCAGTTTGATCGAATCGAGTCGCTCTTCGCTACACAAGGCTGCCAGCGCCTTACCTTTTTCCTGTTCGACATAAGCTTCAAACACCTGAGTGATATCTTCGTCATGCGAGGCATGCAGTAGGCTTTTTTCAATAAAGTTATCGATAAGCTCACGTTTACTGCGCAGCGTGACGTCGCTGTCGACAATATCCATGATCTTTTTCTTCTGCTCCTGCTGCTCTTTTGGCGGCATCGCCTGTATGCCTGCCAGCAGACGCAGAATGTAGCCAACGTTAATTTCGTCGCGATGAATCAGCGAGACTTCAAAATCCACGTCTTCAAGAATCGAGACTTTCTCTTTACTGGAGTGCTTTTTCACCTTGTCGTGAATATCGAGGTACTTACTGGTGAAATCTGCCAGCGTCTGGTCCGACAGCGGTTTCGCCGCATCGTTAAAATCGGCAAAGCTTTCGAGGATGTTTTTCAAACGCATCACATCACGGAATGCCGTTACAAACGCCAGTTGCGCGTCTTCATCAGGTAAATCGTCCACGCTTTCTACCGTTGGCGTCAGTGTTAACAAACGATCTACAGCGTCCTGATAATCACCGAAGTACTCGTCAAAGGGTTTGACCAGCACCGTAGAAGAAGCTTCTCTATTCGAGAACAAGGCAATCGCATCGTCGGTCGCTTTCTTCAGATTACGGAAGCAGACGATATTCCCGTGACTTTTCTTCTCGTTGAGAATGCGGTTGGTGCGGGAAAATGCCTGCACCAGGCCGTGAAAACGCAGGTTTTTATCGACGTACAGCGTGTTCAGCGCCGGGCTGTCGAAGCCGGTGAGGAACATATTCACCACCAGAAGAATATCGATGCCTTTCTCTTTGGTGCGCTGAGCGATATTTTTGTAGTAATCGTAAAAGCTCTTTGAATCATTGGCCGAGTAGCTGGTGCCATACAGCTCGTTATAATCCTCGATAAAGCTATCCAGATGATCGCGACTCGAGGTGTCAACTTTCGCCCCCTGCGGCAGGCTAATATCCTCTTCATCCAGCAGGCCATTTATCGCCTCTTTATCACTTTTGTCCGCTTCATTGGCGGCATAGGTGAAGATGGTGGCAATCTTTAACGGCTTGTAATTGGCATCCGCCGCTTGCAGTGCGGCCTGCTTTTCTTTAAAGAGTTTATAGTAGGTGATCAGCATATCGACTGACCCGACGCAGAACATCGCGGTGAACTCACGATTGCGGGTCTTGGCGTTATGGTGGGCAAGGATGTAGTCGGTTACTTTGCCCAACCGGATGCCGCTTTCCATCACCTCTTTGGTGTCGATATCCTCCACATCGATATCGATCTCATTGCTGCTCTCTTTGCGCTTGTAAGTACCGACATACTCCACGGCAAAGCGCAGAACGTTCTCATCCCGGATGGCGTCGACAATGACGTATTTATGCAGGCATCCGTCAAACAGCAGCTCGGTGGTCTGTTTGACACCGTTGGTGATATTGACGTTATCGGCAAAGATTGGCGTCCCGGTAAAACCAAATAGCTGAGCATTCTCGAAGAAATTCACGATCGCTTTATGCGTATCACCAAACTGGCTCCGGTGGCATTCATCAAAGATAAAGACAATGCGCTCTTTGCGCAGGTGTGCGAGCTGCGCTTTATACCCTTCATGGGTGATGGCGTTATTCAGCTTCTGAATGGTGGTCAGGGTCAGTTTGGTGCTGCTTTGCTTGAGATGTTTTATCAGCGTACCGGTGTTGTTGGTGGTGTCCACGCTGTCTTTCGCAAAGCCGTTGAATTCTTTCGCCGTCTGATAATCCAGATCCCGGCGATCGACCACAAAAATGACCCGATCCACTTCTGGCATTTCCATGATCACCTGACTGGCTTTGAACGAGGTCAGCGTTTTACCGGAGCCGGTGGTGTGCCAGATATAGCCGTTCTCCGGCCGTCCCTGCTTGTGGAGATTTTCCTTCACATGACGGATCATCGCCTCACAGGCGTAAAACTGATAGGGGCGCATCACCATCAGGCACTTACGGGTTTCGTTTAGCACCGTGTAGTGGGTGATCATTTTGGCGATGTGGCACACTTTCAGAAATGCGTCTGTGAATTTCTCCAGCGCTTTAAGCGGATTATTCTTTTCATCGGTCCAGAAGAAGGTCTGCTCGAAATGGCTGGCGCGGTTGTTAGCGTAGTATTTGGTGTCCACGCCGTTGCTGATAATAAAGATCTGCACATACTGGAACAGGCCGCTGCCGACCCAGAACGCATCCCGATGGTAACGATCGATCTGGTTAAAGGCCTCTTTCAGTCCCAGGCCGCGACGCTTAAGCTCGATCTGCACCAGCGGCAGGCCATTGATCAGCAGCGTGACGTCGAAGCGGGTTTTGCGCGTATTTTGCTCGGCATTGAACTGCTTCACCTGGCTCGTCACCTGAAACTCGTTCTGGCACCACTCCTCTTTATTAATAAAGCTGAGCCACTTCTCAGTGCCGTCATCGCGCAATAACTGGTAGCGATCGCGCAGGATCTTAGCGCGATCGATGACTTCATTGCCTTTGGTTAGATGCAAGAAAATACGGTTAAATTCGCTGTCCGTTAATGGGGCAGATTCCAGTCGGTTATGGATTTCAATCTGCTTTCGCAGATTGGCTTTCATACTGGTTTCGTCGGTGACATTCACCCGTTCGTAGTGCATGCCTACCAGCTGTTCCACCAACTGTGTTTCTAACTCGTATTCGCTTTGCGTTGCCATCAGTGTGTAGTGCCTTTTGTTATTGTGCAGGCCCGGAGTAAGCCGGGCCGAATGATTTTTATACAAACATTTGTTGGAGCAGGCCTTGCTTCCAGATTTTTAACTTGTCCAGTTCTGCTTTTTTTGCGGTGATTTTATCGTCGAGAGCAGAGAGGAAGTTGGCGATTTTGATTTGTTCCCCTGTCGAGGGAGTCGGAACTTTCAGCTTTCTAATTATTTCTGCTGATAGATTCCCTTGTCCCCCTTGAATATAGGTAGATACAATTTGCTCTTTGCTACTTTTCAAAAAATAATAAAGGAAGCTTGTGTTTAATGTAGAACGGATGCAAAGAATCGCTTGGTTAATTGCTCCATGTATTTTAGAAATACCAACTTCACCACTTGTTGCGCCATACAAAGCATATAGAATATCACCTTTGTTAACTAATTTAGCAGAAGATGAATTTAAACCTTCTTCAGAAATAAAAAGCTCAGTTGAATCTGAGTTTATTTCGGCGGATCGTATAAATGGAATAACTCCATTATAATAATTTCTATTTGTTGACGCCGGCGTTCCTCCAGAAAAAAAACTCCCTATGTTTTCTAAAGTTACCTCTCCCCATTCAGGAAAATCCTTTCCTCCACCTTCCTTAAACCGAAATTTCTGACTAAAAATCTGCTGCATTATTCCTTTTTTGTACTGACATAGTTGCTCATATTGCTTGGTCAGTAGCGCGATTTTTTCGTCAACAGAGGACAAAAAATCGGCGATTTTGGTTTGTTCTATTTTATTGGTTGCATAAAATCCAAAATTTTTAATTGTGCTTAAATTAAGTCCAGACTTAGCTCCGGAATCATTCTGCTGATTTAATATATTATTATATTTTTTCGTCGACAAAAGATTTGCGATGAACTTGGAAGAAACTATAGATAAATTAGGTCTAACTAAAGCAGTATGTTGATTAATATACGCAGTTCCCAAATCATCTGGAACCCATCCCAGTTTACCCAGTTCCGCGGTAATAGAAATCAAAATATCATGATGCTGTAAGGCTGTGCGTTTACCTTCATTCGAATTTTCAGGCAAACGAACAAATTTTAAATCTGACAAGTTTAATGTAATTCCATCTCTTACGAGATTTGTCATGCGAATAAATTTATCTCCGCCGTCAGCATAGTACTGTGCCCAATCACGAGAACCGCTGGTAATAAATGATGATATTTTACCGAGCGAGGTTTCACTCCATGGCTCATTGAACCCCGCAAATCTTAGCTTCGGCACCATCACTTCCCCCCCTCCGTCAGAGTAAACGGTGCATCAATCCTCAGCTCCTTACAGAACCCAGCAATGGTCTTATCAATCTCCGCCACTTTCCCTTCCAGATCGCGAATCTCCTGCGCCACGGCGTTGAGGTCAATCTCTTCTTCCGCTTCAAAAGTATCGACATAGCGCGGGATGTTGAGGTTGTAATCGTTGTTACGGATTTCTTCCAGCGTCGCGATATGGCTGTACTTCTCAGCTGCTTTCCAGTCGTTGTAGGTATCGGCGATATTATCGATATGTTCCGGCAACAGGCGGTTCTGGGTTTTCACCTTTTCAAAGTCATTGCTAGCATCGATAAACAGAATGCTGTCGTTGTGCTTGCGGCACTTGCGCAATACCAGTACGCAGGTCGGAATGCTGGTGCCGTAGAAAATATTGGCAGGCAGGCCAATCACCGCATCAATGCAGTTCAGCTTCTCAATCATAAACTGACGAATATGGCCTTCGGCGGCTCCTCGGAACAGCACGCCGTGCGGCAGAACCACCGCCATGGTGCCGTCATCTTCCAGGTGATGGAACATATGCTGTAAAAACGCCATGTCTGCTTTGCTCGATGGCGCCAGTTTGCCGTACTGGGCAAAACGGTCATCGTTCATAAACAGCGGGCTGGCGCTCCACTTGGCGGAGAACGGTGGGTTGGCAACGATGGCATCAAACTTCAGATGTGTGTGCTGCGGGTGCTCCAGCGTATCTTCCTGGATGATCTCAAAATCCGCATAATGAACCCCGTGCAGGATCATGTTCATACGCGCCAGGTTATAGGTAGTACGGTTCATCTCCTGACCGTAGATTTTCCCCACCGACGAGGCTTCACGTTTCACGCGCAGTAACAAAGAGCCAGAGCCACAGGTCGGGTCATAGACGTTTTTCAGCTTCAATTTGTGGGTGGTGACGATTTTAGCCAGCAAAGTGGAAACCGGCTGCGGGGTATAGAACTCACCCGCTTTCTTACCCGCGCCTGAGGCGAACTGGCCGATCAGGTACTCGTAGGCATCCCCCAGAATGTCGGAACTCGCTTCGCTCAGGTTAAAGCTCAGTTTATCGAGTTCTGTGACGACTTTGCCGATCAGCTCATTTTTCGCTTTCGCCGTGTTGCCGAGCTTGCTTGAGCCTAAATCGAGGTCCTCAAACAGGTTGCTGAAATCATCCGCGGAGTCGGTGCCCAGCGTGCTCTGTTCAATGCTGCGTAGGGTAGTAGCAAGGTCTTCCAGAATAAACCCAGTACCTGTACCTTTTGGATCTTTGGCCACGCGTTCCGCCATGGTGTGGAACAGATCGGTAGGCGGCAGGAAGTAGCCCAGCGTCTGAATGCTGTCCTCTTTTACGGCATCAACGATGTCCTGATACGCCGGATGCTCTGCGGTCAGTTCGTTATACTGAATGCCGTCTTCCGCGAGGATCTTGTTAGCGTACGCGACAAATTTTTCTGAGAGATATTTGTAGAAAATAAAGCCGAGACAGTAGTCCTGGAATTCGCCAGCATTCATCTTACCGCGCAGGGTATCGGCAATATTCCACAGGCGGCCTTGCAGTTCACTTAAATTTTGCGCTTCAATCTGGGGAGACATAGTTGTTCCTGTTGTTTTTCTTCGTCACAAAGGGGTGACGTAATAAGTCAAATCATACCACTGAGCAGGCTCAGGATCTGTTGTTCACTCAGGGCGGCAATTTGCTGCTGATAAAAGCGTTTTTCTCGCGCCGCCAGATAGAGCCCCCCCATCGCTTTTTGCTGTGCGAGTGGCGGGAAGGTAACGGTAAAATTTTTCAGTTCGTTAACCGCGATACGCTGTACGACGGTGGAACCCTGGGTGGCCTGAATTCGCTGGCGTCGCCCCTCTGGGCTTTCATTGAAATGCCAGAGAAACCACGTTGCATTAATCTGGCTGTCATCAACATCCACTTTGACGTAGTTATTACCTAAGATACGCCCGGCATTTTCGGCACTCACACGAACAGCCTTGCCGTGGATCAGACTGATGACAACATCTCCTTTTTGCGTAATCACAACATCCTGATGCGTTTTCACCCACTGCTCTTTCTCTGCTGACGCAAGACCTGACTGCCAGTCATCTAGCAAAAACTGCTCGGTTGCATAGAAACGAAAGGCGGACCCATCTGTGTTTTGCTGGATACGGCTAATGTGCGAGCCTGCCGTAAAGTGGGCGATATCTTTGTAGCTTCGCGTCATCCTGCAATCCGAATAAATTTAAATTACATTGTCGTGGTGTTGCCAATCATAAACCTGATGAATTATTTACATCAAGGAATTTAAATTTATTACTCATGCGGTCGATCAATGTTTTTGTGGCTCAGATAACGTTTTATAGCGCCAAAGCTCAGATTTTTCCTATACTGAGCGGGCGGTTTTTCTTTGCTGGTGATTCCCCCTGCAAATGTCTTTTTCTTCACTCAAGGTGTGTAGATGTTTTCGCTGACCTCGTTCCTCGACACGTTAACCTCTGTTAATCCAGAAAATGTGCCGAAATATGTTGCTCTTGTTGTTGCGGTGCTGCTGGTGTGCTTCATTGCCCGCTATGCCATTCCTTCTTTTGTGATTTCAGCCCGCTTTAAACAGAAAGCGAGGGCGATTCAACTGATTGCCAAAGATAAACCGGCCCAGCAACTGGAAAAACTGGATGCATTATTTTCCGGGAAGTTTTTTGCACATCCCTGGAGCGAGTTTAAAGAGTCGCTGCATCGTCAGTTTGAGTTAGATGAAGACAGCGGGCAGAAACGGATCCATAGCATTCGTTCTACCGCCCCAGCTTCCGCCTGGTTCTCTGAACCTTTACTGGTGGAAATTCCACTCTATACGGAAGCCTTTAAGCATTTGCCTGGTATCCTGACTGGGATTGGGATAATCGGGACCTTCTCAGGCCTAATGATCGGTTTGCACCACTTTGACCCCAGCACGCCAGAACAAGTGAGCGCCAGCGTAGCTAACCTTTTGCGTGATGTCCTTTACGCGTTTTTAGGTTCCGCCTTTGCCATTGCTTTCTCCATCCTGGTCACCATGTTTGAAAAATGGCGGCTGGCGAGATGCTATAAAAATCTTGAGTCGTTGACAGCCAGCATCGACCAGCTTTTTGAAGGTGGCGTCGGCGAAGATTACCTTTCGCAGCTCCTCTCCAGTACCAAAGAAAACACCACTCATGCCAAACAACTGAAAGATGGTTTGGTCAGTGATTTAAGAGAGATGCTACAGAACCTGGTGGACAGTCAGGTGCGAGAAAATCAGAAACTGGCAGAGACGTTGTCTTCCACCTATCGGGAATCAGGCCAGCAGATTGCGGAGCAGGTTAGCGGCGCTATTGAAACCAGTCTGAAAAGCCCGTTGGACAAAATTGCGGGCGTGGTGCAAACCGCCTCCGGCGATCAGAGCCATCGAGTGCAGTCGATGCTTGAGAACGTCCTTACTGCTTTTATGAACAAAATGGATAACACGTTTGGTCAGCAGTTCACCACGATGCAGGAGATGATGGGCCGTTCCGTGGAAGCGATCCAGAGCATGCAAAGCGGTTTCTCTACCCTGCTGCAGGATATGCGTCAGGCTGGGGATGATTCACGTCAGGGCAGCGCCCAACTGATCTCTCAGTTACTCAGCGAAATGAAAAGCGGCCAGCAAGAGATGCAGGCAGGTATGAATGACATGCTACGAAGCCTGCAGGAATCTGTAGCCCGCATTGGCGCAGAAGGTGAAGGCGCTGGCGAACGCATGGCCCAACAGCTGGAAAAAATCTTTGCCGACAGTGAAGCGCGTGAAAAAGCGATGGCGGAACAGATGCGTGCCTTTATTGAAGCCATTCAGTCCAGTGTTCAACAGGGACAAAATGAAACTATGGAGAAAATGGCGGCCTCTGTGGATACGCTTGGCAGCCATATGGCAACCTTGTTCGCACAACTGGAAAATGGTCAGCAACAACTTAATCAGCAGCAAAATCAGGCACAAAATCTGTTGATGAGCAATATGAGCAAAGGTGTTGAAGATCTGACTCAAAACCTGGCAGGTGTATTTAGTCAGCTTGAGTCCGGACAAAAACAGATGAGCCAGACCCAGGAACAAGGTCAGCGTGCTCTGTATGAAGAGACCCAACAACTATTAGCCCGTAGTGAAGCTCGCGAACAGGCGGCCGCCGAGCAACAGCAAGATTTTATGGCTGCTCTGCAACATACTATGCACTCCGGCCAGGATGCCCTACGTGAGAAAATGACCAGCGGTATCGATCAATTAGGTAGCCAATTGGGCACCCTGTTTGGGCAACTGGAAGAAGGTCAGAAATCCCTTAGCCAGCAACAGCAATCGGCTCAGAATGCTCTGCAACAGGAAGCTCAGCGAATCATTGGCCAGCTTGAGAGTCAGGTTCAGGCGTTAATGCAGATGCTGCGTGAGCAGCAATCCGCATCAGGTGATTTACTGCAACGGATGGCGCAAAACACGACGCGTCACCTGGAAGAAATTCAGACTGGTGCCGATAAAATGCGGGTGGCTGCCGATCGCTTTGAAACAGCGGGGAATCGTGTCGCCGAAGCTAATCATCTGACTGCAGAAGTTCTGAATGGCACTCAGCAGGCAGGTAGAACTCTTTCCAGTGCCAGCTCTGAGCTGGGCGCATTGATCGCTGACTACCGCAATACCCGCGAGGTGGTGGCGAATGCCATTAGCGCACTGGAAACACTCATCAATAGCAGCCATGACGAGCAAACATCCCGCAGCCGGTTTGTGGAAGATCTGAAGTCGTATTCCGAACGTCTGCAGCAATACAACCGTGAAGCCCAAGAGTTTCTCCACAACGTCGCTGAGGTGATGGGCACCAGCTTTGAGTCCTTCACCACCGGGGTAGAAAGCGGTCTGAACCGTTCGCTCCAGGAGATGGATACACAACTGACAAAAGCGGCTGGCGCCTTAAGTTCTTCTGTTGAAATCATCGGTGAAAGCGTGGATACGCTGGAAACTGTGCTCCGTAGTCGTCGCGCGTAAGGAACAGGCTGATGTTTAACCGGGCATTCAATAGCAGGCAGCGTCGTAGTGATGAAGCGGAAAAACCATTCTGGATTTCCTATGCCGACCTGATGACCGCCATGATGGTGCTATTTTTAGTCGTCATGGTGGCATCGCTTAGCTCCGTCACGCAGAGGATCCAGCAGGCTGAAGCAGGGGAAAAGTCCCGAGGGCATGATATCGCCCGTCTGTGTGAACGACTTGAGCTGCAGGCAAAGAATCTGAATAAAACGATACATGTCGATTGCCACGATAACCGTATTAGTTTTGGCGAAGCAGGGCGTTTTGAACATAACCGCTTTTCGCTCACCTCAGAAGGGCAGCAGGCTTTGCAGGATGTGGTGCCGTTGGTCCTGGATGCGGCAAATAGCGACGAAGGTAAGAAATGGTTTAAACAGATCGTTATTGAAGGGTTTACTGACACGGATGGTTCGTATCTCTACAACCTGCATCTCTCTCTTCAGCGCTCGGAATGGGTGATGTGCAGTCTGCTGGATAGCAGAAGTGCGCTGCAGCAAAGAATTACTGCAGATCAGCAAATCCAGATTCGAAAATTATTTTTGGCGGGTGGCGTGTCGTTCAACAACGCGAAAGAGAGTAAAGAAGCCAGCCGTCGTGTCGAGTTGCGTATGCAGTTCTTTGGCCTGAAAGATAAAAAACAGGACGAGAGTATGGATGTCGTCCCCGGTATTAGTCAGGAAACCTGCCAACTGGGTGCAGTGCAATGACGTCCGCAATAGAGAAGCTAAAATCACGCCTTCTTCCTTACCGGGAAAAGAGTGTAGATCCGGTTGTGGGTCACTCGTTTATCTATCTACAACGCACCATCGACCAACTTGAAAGAAAGGTAGATGCTCGCGCAGTACAGATGGTGCCCCCTACGGAGAAACGCAGGCAGGCAATTTCCCGATTGCGTTCGGGAGACACGCCACAGCCATCTGAGTGGAAGATGATCTTTTTTGGCCTCAATGACGTGGCAGAGGGAGACCTGTTTGATACCGCACTCATTGATGATGCGGTAAACTTTGCCAAAATATCGGCTGAAATTCAGAGCAAAATTGCACAACAACGATTAACGCGTAGGGAGTGGTTGGCGCTGTGTACCAGCTACTTTGGACATGTCAGCGATACTCCCGAAGAAAATCCGCAGTGGCTTCAGTTACGCAAGCAGATTGCTGCTGGGTTTAAACTGTTAAAAGAGAGTTCGCCTCGCCCGTTGTCATGGATGACGGTAATCGACACTTATGGCGATATTTTTACCGACAATGCGGGTTTTCTTCTTGGGCAACAGCTCGGCCGTGGGGAAATAACCGATATATCCGTGCTGGAAAAAGTGGCACAGATCCCCCAGACCAGTTGGCTATGGCGCAAAATTGTTAACCATCTGGTGAGCGAGATTTTTCGTCAGACTGACGATGAGTTTGAACAAAAAATTAATGAACTGATCGCGTTGAGCCGTCAGCTTTCTCGTTTTAAAGATAATATCCTGGCAGCTGCACTTACCCGTTATTACCAGTCAATATTTAAACACCGGACTCACCTTGAACTTAAGCTGTTAGCCCTGGAGTATTGGGGAAACCCTCAGTTAACTAGCCGCAATAAAGGCTGGCAGGTTCATGTCGATAACGCGGTGCTGCTTATGGTACAGGGGTGGTTCGCTAAAGATGACCTGAAACTGTTCTTTGAGTTGCTTAAAGGTAACCGGGATGTCGATCAGGCACGTCTGTTCTACTGGCTACGATATGCTAATCAGATGAGTTATACGCGAATTGTATTGGGTGAAGATGCTCAGCGTTCGAAAGATACCGATTATGTTGAGTTTCGGGCAAAAAATGCGGGTCGGTTAAGCCGTCTACAAGGCCCCGGTTCTCGCGACAACAATGCCATGATCATGAGGATTGGGAATTATCTTTTTGTCGAGTTTTCGAAAGTAGGAGCCATGTACTCTTATCATATCGATAATGCACCATTTAATCCGGAAACTGGTATTCTCGACATTGATTATGATCTTAAAGATAAGCGTAATAACCGGCGTAAAGTGCGTCTGCGTTTACCGCATTTATCTCCAGTAACGCACTATTCGCTTAACCGTATTGAAGGGTGGATGAGCCGCTATGATGAAGAACTTCGTAGACTAGGCATTAGCTACGTTGCGGAAGATTCCAATCAGCCATCAGCTACTATCGATATCTCCCGTTTTAATGCAGCTCAAAGCGGAGGCAGGTCTTTATCTTCTCCGGCTAAATCAGAAGCCAATGAATCAAGGTCAAACAGAGAAGAACAGATTAAAATTATTGCAGCTTCTTTAAAAGCTAAAAAAGTAGACCAAAATTTTACGACTCGAGAACAGCAAATCAGGGAAGTGATTCGGTCTGTCGATTGTAAAGTGATGGATAAACGTGGTATGGGGGGAGCAATTCATATCCAGTTCAACGAACCAGATCATGAGGCTGCCAAAAAATTGTTAAGCCTCGGATTTAAACCTGTGCTGGGTAAATTTACTTACTGGAGCAAATAGTGTTCAAAAAATTGTTAGGTAAATTTATTAATGATAATAAAGCAGTTACTGCTTCACTTGTGCCGCTTTATGCAATTAAGGCGGAGGGCTTCGTTTTCCCCTTTAGTCTTGCCGACACTCAGGATAACTGGCTTATCACTTCATGCCTGGAACAACTCCATGAAGAGGATTATGTATCACACTGGTCGGATTGCTGGTTTATCAGTTGGGATGACTTCTATCGTATTCTGAATAATGAAGATTATGCCAGCAGTCTGGCAATTTTCAGCTTCCCTCAACAGCGTAATCTGACCGCCCATCTTGCTGCGACAGGGAGCATCAGTGATGACACTTTTCGCGTTTTCATTGATAAATGGACCCTGCCTGACGATTATCGTCCCGTAGAGATCACTAGCCAGGGGGCAAGTTTTTCCTCCCCGGAAGGCACATTTGTGCTTAGCGAAGAGAACTGGCAGCTTCTGGACTCACTGCAACAACTCAGATTACAACAGCGACAGACACCGGGTGAGACGGTCAACCAAACCGGGTGGGCAAAAATACGTCGACAGGCAAAAAAGGCAGGAGCAAAACTGGATGATTACCTGGCTAAAACGATAGTTATCAGGCCCGAGTCACTGCAGTTAAAGTTGCGGAAATCACTCGTGGCGGATACCCGGGTTCTGGAAATTGAGCCGGTTTTTGACGAACAGCCTGCAAAGTGGCTGCAGAGTTTCGATCGCACGCAACAGGTACAAGATCGGTATCGCGTTTTGGGTGATGACGGTGAATTAAGCCACGTCATTCTTTCACCTGAAGTCAAAGATGTGCTTACCTCTGTACATGCCATCACCGGCCGTCGAGTCGCTGGCGATGATGCGCTCTCGTTTGTTCGCAATCCGTATACCTGGATTGGCGAAGACGCCAGCCAGGTACTTGATCCCGATGTATATGAGCAGAATCTACAGGATGCAGGGATCTATTTTTATGATTTCCGTCTGGAGCCTCGGGTTGAAGAAAACATGCAGGTTGAGTCTGTTTCGCTGATCCTGATCCCCAGGACTGAACAGCCTGTGCCAGATGAAACATACGTGTTTAACCGACCAATTGAATTGGCAGCGTTGATTACTGAGCTGGAACAAAAGTTAGCGGCGCATCTTCCTGCTGGTGTCTGGCAGGGCTATGACCTCGAGCTGTCCAGATTCACTCAGGATGAATTGCAAGAGTATCAGGCATTGCTGGAAGGCTGGCAGCAACAGGCTGCGGGATTGAATTTTTCTCACGTACTCGATCTCAACAAGTACAGCGACAGAGTTATAGGGATAGGAGAGTTCGAGAAAATCAGTTCACCGTATCTGGTCAAAAGTGAAAGTGAAAATTGGCTTCCAGACAACCTCGTTAAGGAGATGTATGAAGCCATGTTCTCGGGCTGGGACCTGGATAATCATCAGCATTTTCATGAGTTAGATACGCGTCTGGAAGAAGCAAAAGCCTCTGATGCTCCTGAAGTCGCTATGCCCTGGAACGATAACCTTCTACCACGAGAAGTAGCAGAGGTTTTCCACGAAAAGTGGAAAAAGAAAATCGATGCTGAAACAAGTATTACCGCGAATACTGAGCCGGTGAGTCGCGCTGTCCTGCTGATCGAACAGAATATTGAGCAGGCACTGTATGTCAAACAGCGGCGAACCTCCTTGCTAGAAGCACACTTGGCTGAAGCCGAGCTTCCAATGATTCTTAAGGACTCTATTCAGCTACGTGAGCATCAATGTAAAGGCGTTGCCTGGCTCCAGCAGTTGTACCTTAAATCCCCAACAGAGACGACGGGATGCCTGCTGGCAGACGATATGGGGCTGGGGAAAACGTTACAGATTTTAACCTTCCTCATCTGGCATCGTGAGCGTTTCCCGGATGCTCCGCCCTCTCTGATTGTTGCCCCGGTGTCGCTACTCGACAACTGGGAGCGTGAGGTCGGTAATTTTTTCCTGCGCGAGCAGGTTTCGATTTTAAAGCTTTACGGCAATGAACTCAGAGAGAAAAAGTGCGCTAAGGAGAGCATTCCTTTCGAACTAAAGAGTAAGGGGATTAAAAACCTGCTGCAAAATGACTGGGTTGGAGAGGCTCAGATAGTACTGACCACATACGAAACATTACGCGATCAGGAATTTTCATTGGCTCGCCAACCTTGGTCCATCATGGTTTGCGATGAGGCACAGAAAATTAAAAATCCAGCAGCCCTTATTACCCAGTCAGCTAAGGCAATCCAGGCACAATTCAAAGTTGCCTGTACTGGAACCCCTGTTGAAAATACGCTTGTCGATCTATGGTGCTTGTTTGACTTTGTTCAACCAGGTCTCCTGGGAGCTCTGAATAATTTCGGCAAAGATTTCCTGCGGCCGATCGAGCAGCAGAGTGATGATAAAGTACTTGAATCATTAAGAAAATTGATTGAACCGCAGACTTTGCGTCGAACAAAGGAAGAGGTGGCGAAAGATCTTCCTGAAAAAATTGAAGATAAGTCCTGTAAGCACCTTAGTATGTTGCCGTTGCAGCGGGACCTCTATACTCACTCGGTAGTGAGTTGGCAGAACCAACAGGAAATCAGCGAAGGTCTGGCTCAACGTGGGGCAGGTATGCTTGGACTACTCCACCGCCTGAAACTGATTTGTGCATGGCCTTATTCCGTGAGTGCTGATTTACGCTTACGTAACGATGCCCCGAAAGTGAAATGGCTTTTGGATACATTAAATAATATTCGCCAGTCATCAGATGATAAGGTCATTATCTTTACTGAACTGCGAGATATTCAACGCGAATTGCAGCATCTGGTCTCGCAGCATTTTGGATTCAAGCCTTTTATCATTAATGGTGATACCAGCACGAAATCCGGAAGTGACCAAAACCGTCAGAGTTTGATCGATAACTTTCAGTCATCGCCGGGTTTTAACGTTATCATCCTATCGACGATAGCCGTTGGGTTTGGCGTCAATGTACAAAAAGCAAATCATGTCATCCATTTTACTCGCTGTTGGAACCCTGCCAAAGAAGATCAGGCAACTGACCGGGCTTACCGCATAGGGCAGCAAAAAGATGTCTACGTTTACTATCCAACTGTGCGTGATAGTCAGTTAATGACTTTCGAAGAGACCCTGGATGAATTACTGAACCGGCGCAGAGCTCTGGCAAGAGATATGCTCAAAGCTTCAACCGATCTCACTGCTGCTGATTTTGAAGCGGTACTTACCCGAGCTAATACAAATTAATTGCAAATAAGGTTGATCTCAATGATGAGAAACTACGGGATTGTAATTGCTACTTTACTATTCAGCTTCAGTGCAACTGCGACGACTTTTCGCACTGATAGCTTCGGCACGACTCGCGATGATAAAGGTAATAGCTGGCGGACAGATAGTTTTGGAACTAGCCGCAGCAGTAATGGAAGCTTATCACGTACTGACTCCTTTGGAACAACGAGGGTAACTAACGCGAACGGCGAGAATACAACCTACCGTACCGATTCATTTGGTACCACTCGTGGAAGCGATGGGACGGTATCACGCACTGATAGCTTTGGTACTACGCGAATAACGGATGCTCAAGGAAGTACTACGACATGCCGGACGGATTCGTTTGGCACGACCAGGTGTAATTAGGTTGCTGAATCATTCTGGTCATGATGGCAACAAGCGGTAATTCAGATGAGCGGGAGTTTTCCATGTTAACTGTACGAGTGATTGTATGACACAAGCCAATGATGTTCTGTCCAAACAGATCCGTGAATTAGCATACAAGGGCCACTGGGAGCCTCTGTTAAACCTACTGGAAAGATATCCCTCTCTCATTAATTCTGCCTCGGAAAAAGGCTATACACCTTTGCATCAGGCGGCGTGGCATGGTGCTAAACGTCCGGTTATTGGCAAACTTCTCAGGATGGGGGCTGACAAAACTATCGCAACGTATAACAAACTGCAGACCCCCTTAGATATTGCTCTCGAAAAAAAACCGTCCCGAAAAGATCTTCTTTATTTGCTGCACCCTCAACCCAGAACACTCTCACAGCTGATGCGAAAAATGATTGAGGATCAGCTTATTCATTTTCAAACTTATGATGAAAATATGGTGCTTTATGAGCGACTACTTTTCTTATTCAATGAGTATGATGTATTTGAGCTGGGACATAATGATACAAATCGATTCTTGTCTGCATTTTCTGCGCTGACAGGTATTCAGTTAGATGAGGTTATTGCTGATAATAATCAAGAAGTACAAAGGTCTGGGCTGGATTTAAGATTTTGGTTCAATCAATTTATGCCTGTCCTTCAAAAACTTTCTGTACAAAAAAACACTATCCCACTGGAGAAAAGTTGGATCACTGTTGCTGACTTAATGTTTCCTGATTTGGATGGCTGGGGTTATCGGGGGGATCCTTCACTGTGGCGTGAAATGCGTCAGTCTTTATCGCGAGTTCCCGTTCCAGACAATCGAATTGAGCTCGAAACGATTTTACTCAACTCAGCTCAGTCTATAATGAATGCGACCTTTTCAACCGAGCATGGGGTTTTTGTAAAACGCTTTAGCCACGGTGGAATGAGTAGTGGCTGGATATCGTTTGAATTCTGGACCACAAATGCAATTCCGGGCATTTTACAACGTGCTGAATGGCTTAGAGAGTCATGGCGATATTAGTTTTACGCCAAAAATTTTAGGTTAATTACTATTCTAAATCGCGTGCAAATCTGTGTCGGCAACTTATAAAAATTTTCAGACATATATCATTCTCCTGAACATAGCTAATTAACGGCGGAATCTCATGGTTCTGCCTTTTTTGTTTTGCTTTTCAGGGGAGTTGAGATGAAAAATGTTGAAAGTATGCAGCCGCTGCAGAATTCGCTTTCCGACCTGCCGCAATGGGTGTCTGAACGTATATCGCAGCAGATAAATCAGTTAATCCACTATGAACCGGTGATCGGCATTATGGGTAACACCGGAGCGGGAAAGAGTAGCCTTTGCAATGCCCTGTTTGCTGGAGAGGTATCGCCGGTCAGCGATGTGGAGGCCTGTACCCGTGAACCACTGCGCTTTCGCCTGCAGGTTGGCGACCGCTATATGACGCTGGTGGACCTGCCCGGCCCTGGGGAGAGTAGCGTTCGCGATACCGAGTATCCTGCGCTGTACCACGAACAACTTTCCCGGCTCGACCTGGTACTGTGGTTGATTAAGGTAGATGACTGGGCGCTGGCGGTAGATGAGCATTTTTATCATCAGGTGATTGGGGAGGCATTCCGGCATAAGGTGCTGTTTGTTATCAGCCAGTCGGACAAGACTGAACCCACCAGCGGTAGTGGTCAATTGTCCACGGCGCAGAAGCAGAATATCAGCCGCAAAATCTGCCTGCTGCACGAGCTGTTTCAACCTGTACATCCGGTGTGTGCGGTGTCGGTCCGTCTGCAGTGGTGGTTACGGGTGATGGCCGAGCGGATGATAAAGTGTCTGCCACGTAAGGCCAGTAGCCCGGTGGTGGCGCAACTGCAGTCTCCCTTTCACACAACGACAGTCCAGGAAAAAGCACGTGACGATTTTGGTGAAACGGTCGGCGCGGTACTGGACACGGTAAGTGCTTTCCCACTGATACCGGCTCCGGTACGGGCCGTAATACAGGCCGTCCGTAACACCGTGGTGTCCGTTGCCCGGGCTGTCTGGAATTTCTTCTTCTGAACGTTTAACGCCTGCCTGTTCATTCCCGAGCCCTGTCGCTAGTGCGGCAGGGCTTTCTTTATTTGTTTTACCCATATTGAGGAGTCTGCTCATGACCCGTCTGGCTTCGTGCTTTCCCGCGCCGTGCGTGGTATCGACGGAAATGTGAAGCTCAACCGGGCTCTCTGGGTTTGGCGGAAGCTATGCTGAGTGGATTTCAGCCCTGATAGTTTTACCGCCATGTTAACAAAGGACACTCCCTGTCCGTTTCCCTCCCCATTGGATTAAGTGTTTTTTCACCGTATTTCACGGTGTGCCGCGTCGGGGCTGCTTCCGGAGGCAGATAAAAAATAGTTCATTCCACGTCCATACCCTGTCCGCCCCCCTATTTAGAATCATTTCATATTCAGTCAGTTAACTATTTCGAAGATTTAAGATGACACAGGCAGAGCGCCGTCATGACCGGCTGGCTGTCAGGCTGTCACTGATAATCAGCCGCCTGGTTGCCGGTGAAACGCTTAACATGGCGCGGCTGGCTGCAGTGTTTGGTGTGTCAGTCCGTACCCTGCGACGGGATTTTCGCGAACGGCTGATGTATCTGGACCTGGAGTATCGACGGGGGCAATACCGCCTGCGCAGTACCGGTGGGGGCGTCCAGGTGCGGCAACAACTGTTAACGTGTCTACTGGAACGCCATTACGGCCTCACACTCAACGATACGCCATTTCATGATGACGCATCCACACAGGAATATATCGAAGCGGGAATAACGCTTGCTGATGCAGTGAATTTCTTGGTGGAACGCTATGAGCTGGTGCGCACTGATCGCAAAGGATTTACCTGGCAGGAGCAGACACCGCTCCTGACAGCTACAGATATTCTCAGAGCCAGACGCGCTACCGGGCTGATGAATACATAAATCCTTCGAGCCTCATTCCTGATTTTTACCTCTGCACTTTCCTCTCTTTCTATTCATTGCATAATGCGTCTGCCATTACCTGGTGGGCGCGTTTGCTTTTTACGGACAAACTATCATGCAAACAGAAGCTGAAGTATTAACAGATCATAGCGAGCTAATTTGCTCGACCAGCATTGAACGCATAGTGACAGGCCGTGATACAGCATTAAAACAGATCGAGCAACTTATCCAGCAGCTTGACAGCATTTCCCGGCTAACCTCAGAAATCGGCGGTGGTACAGCGCAAGATTGGGCAATGAAAGTTGGGCACCGTTACGACAGTTGGATGACTGAAAATACTGATAAAGCACTGCCTGCTATCACCCGTAATATCGACCGTAGTATCTGGCGAGACTTGATGTTGAAGTCTGGCATGATGGCATTGATGGATGCTCAGGCTCGTGACCAGTGGCATAAGAACCTGGAGAAGGGGGATCTGCCTGCCATCAGTGAGGCGAATATCCTCAGTACTTTTGAGCAACTACATCGGAACAAAATGGATGTATTTGAGCGTGGCATTATCAATGTCTTCAAAGGCCTGTCATGGGATTACAAAACCAATAGTCCTTGTAGCTTCGGTAAGAAAATCATCGTCAACAATCTGGTGACGCATAACCGCTGGGGATTTAATTTGAACTGGGGTTGGCGACGGGATCACCTAGCGGACCTGGAACGAATGTTATTTCTGCTGGATGGTAAACCGATACCCGACAACCGTGGCGATGTCACTACCCGGTTGATGGATCATATTCGGGACAATCCTTCAAAGGATGTGTACGAAGATGATTTTTTCAGTGTTCGTTACTTCCAGAAGGGAACTGCGCACATCACTTTTAAACGGCCCGACCTGACAGAAAAGATGAATGATATTGTGGCGAAGCACTATCCGGGGATGTTGTCAGAGAGATGAAGACGGTGGGGTGGCTAATTCCTTACCTGACCCATTACCTGACCCAAATTGCATCCAAAGAAAAAAGAGTCAGATGATTTCTCATCTAACTCCTTGTTTTATTTGGTGGCCCCTGCTGGACTTGAACCAGCGACCAAGCGATTATGAGTCGCCTGCTCTAACCACTGAGCTAAGGGGCCGTGGCGGTGAATTATAAAGTAACTCCCCGCAGCAATCCAGCCATTCACACCTGCCTGCTGTTTTTATAAACAACGCATTATCAATCCTTTATACTTCCATAACGATGTATCAGCGGGAGTAAAGATGATCAACGACATTCTGGCCCCTGGCCTGCGGGTGGTGTTCTGCGGAATCAACCCGGGCAAGTCCTCGGCGCACACCGGTTTTCACTTTGCCCATCCGGGCAATCGCTTCTGGAAGGTGATCTACCAGGCCGGGTTTACCGACAGGTTACTCAAGCCCGAAGAGGAGCAGCATCTGCTGGACACGCGCTGCGGAATTACCATGCTGGTCGAGCGGCCGACGGTGCAGGCAAGCGAGGTCAACCTGCATGAGCTGCGCAGCGGCGGGCGGGAGCTGGTGAAGAAGATTGAAGACTACCAGCCGGCCGCACTGGCGATCCTCGGCAAGCAGGCCTACGAGCAGGCATTCAGCCAGCGCGGGGCTAAGTGGGGTAAGCAGAGCATCATGATTGGCGTTACGCAGGTGTGGGTGTTGCCGAACCCGAGCGGGCTCAACAGGGCGACGCTGGATAAGCTGGTGGAGGCCTACAGGGAACTTGATGAGGCGCTGATGGTGCGGGGGCTTTAGCTCCTTTGCGGTCTGATGCCCTCACCCACAGGTCGAGGGAATAAACAAAAAAAAGCTCCCGATTGGGAGCTTTTTCACTGTCAGAACAGATTAGTCGTCCAGGAAGCTACGCAGCACTTCAGAGCGGCTTGGGTGACGCAGCTTACGCAGCGCCTTCGCTTCGATCTGACGGATACGTTCGCGGGTAACGTCGAACTGTTTACCCACTTCTTCCAGCGTGTGGTCGGTGTTCATATCGATACCGAAACGCATACGCAGCACTTTCGCTTCACGGGCGGTCAGGCCAGCCAGAACATCGTGCGTTGCGGCACGCAGGCTCTCGGTGGTGGCAGAGTCAAGCGGCAGCTCGAGGGTGGTATCCTCGATGAAATCACCCAGATGCGAATCTTCATCATCACCAATTGGTGTTTCCATGGAGATTGGCTCTTTGGCGATCTTCAGCACTTTACGGATCTTGTCTTCCGGCATCAGCATGCGCTCGGCCAGCTCTTCCGGCGTCGGCTCGCGACCCATCTCCTGCAGCATCTGGCGGGAAATACGGTTGAGCTTGTTGATGGTCTCAATCATATGCACCGGAATACGGATGGTGCGCGCCTGATCCGCGATAGAGCGGGTGATAGCCTGACGGATCCACCAGGTTGCGTAGGTGGAGAACTTGTAACCACGACGGTATTCAAACTTATCTACCGCTTTCATCAGACCGATGTTGCCTTCCTGAATCAGATCCAGGAACTGCAGACCGCGGTTGGTGTATTTCTTGGCGATAGAGATAACCAGACGCAGGTTCGCTTCAACCATCTCTTTCTTCGCACGGCGGGCTTTCGCTTCACCGATGGACATGCGACGGTTGATGTCTTTAACCTGCTCGATGGTCAGGCCAGTCTCTTCTTCAATCTGCTGCAGCTTCTGCAGGCCGCGATACACGTCTTCTTTCACGTCGTGCAGTTTTTCAGACCACGGCTTGTTCATCGCAATAGCCGCGTTGAACCAGGTTTCGCTGGTTTCGTTGCCGGTGAAGAGTGTGATGAAGTTCTTCTTCGGCATTTTGCACTGCTCAACGCACAGCTTCATGATGATGCGTTCCTGGGTACGTACGCGATCCATCATCACGCGCATGCTGTTCACTAGGTAGTCGAACTGTTTTGGCACCAGGCGGAACTGTTTGAACACTTCAGACAGTTTCAGGATCTCTTCCTGAGCGGCTGCGTGGCTGCGGCCTTTCGCTTTGATGGTGTCACGCGTCACTTCGTACTGAGTACGCAGCTCGGCAAACTTCTCGCGCGCCAGTTCCGGGTCGATGCTGTTGTCATCATCGGCGCTGTCGTCGTCGCTCTCTTCCTCATCTTCGTCTTCGTCATCATCCATCTCTTCCTGAGACAGTTCAGAACCGACGTGAGTGGCGGTAGGTGCCATATCTTCTTCAGCGTTCGGGTCGACAAAACCGGTGATCAGGTCAGACAGGCGCGCTTCTTCCGCTTCAACGCGATCGTACTGCTCCAGCAGATAGGTGATCGCTTCCGGGTACTCGGCAACAGAGCACTGAACCTGGTTGATCCCATCTTCGATGCGTTTTGCGATGTCAATTTCGCCTTCGCGGGTCAACAGTTCAACGGTACCCATTTCGCGCATGTACATGCGGACCGGGTCAGTGGTACGCCCGATTTCAGATTCCACGCTGGACAGTACCTGTGCAGCAGCTTCTTCCGCATCTTCGTCAGTGTTGTTGGAGGTTTCAGCCAGCAACAGATCATCGGCATCCGGTGCTTCTTCCATCACCTGAATGCCCATGTCATTGATCATTTGGATGATGTCTTCGATTTGATCTGAATCGACGATATCTTCCGGCAGATGGTCATTGACCTCGGCATAGGTCAGATAGCCTTGCTCCTTACCACGTTGGACAAGAAGTTTCAGCTGTGACTGCGGGTTTTGCTCCATAAGACGGTATCCACACTTAATTCGTTTGATTGGTGTCGGCGATGGGGCTGCCAACCTTTAAAGCGAGGGCGTACTTATATTTTTGCCGCTGCCTCTCAGTGCGGCTGCCGGGGGCTTCCCGATCGATATTCGGCACTTAAGCCGTTAAATTTATTTATTTCTTCGCCAGTTCCTGGTTAATCATCCAGAGCTCCCGGCGTTCTTCGCTGCTCAAACCGTGTGTGCGCTCGCGAGCTATCAACTCTTCCTGGCGCAGCTCAAGCATCGAATCAAACATATGGTTGAGTGAGTCGGTGAACGTTTTTTCTGCAATGTCCTTATCTGCTATATCGTCCCACATCGACAATTTTTCAAGGGTAGCGGCCTCTTTTGTGCCGCGATAATGCTCTAAAAGTTGTCCGGTGGTCAGACCTGGCTGAGACAAACAGGTGTTGACCAGTTCTGAAAATAAGCCAAGCCCGGGCAATTTTTCGTGGTTCAAACCCGCCAGCGACGGCACCTGTGGCGCCAGCTCGGGGTTTTGTACCAGTAACCCTATCAGTATACGCATGGTTGTGCGTTTTAGCTGAGGCGCGGGGCGAACCGCACCGTTTTCAGCCTGTTTAGGCATTAAACGTTCAAGCTGGCTGTCATCCAGAATGCCGAGCTTGTTGCCTAGCTCCTGACGCAGGTAGATGCGCAGCGTTTCGCCGGGCACCTGACTGATTAACGGCAGCGCCAGCGTGCTGAGCTGCGCGCGCCCGTCAGGGGTACTCAAATCAACCTGCGGCATCAGGCTGTTAAACAAAAACGTGGAGAGCGGCTGAGCCTGCTCCATCCGCGCTTCAAATGCCGCTTTGCCCTCTTTACGCACCAGCGTATCCGGGTCTTCACCGTCGGGCAGGAACATAAAGCGCAACTGACGCCCGTCGGTCATATAGGGTAGCGCGGTTTCCAGCGCGCGCCAGGCGGCGTCGCGTCCGGCGCGGTCTCCGTCGTAACAACAAATCACGTTGTTGGTCACGCGGAACAGCAGCTGGATGTGATCCGCCGTCGTGGACGTTCCTAACGACGCAACCGCGTAGTTAATGTCGTACTGCGCCAGCGCAACGACGTCCATATAGCCTTCGACGACCAGAAGACGCGGAGGTTCCGCGTTATCCTGCTGCGCCTCATAAAGGCCGTAAAGCTGGCGGCCCTTATGGAAAATATCGGTTTCCGGCGAGTTGAGGTACTTCGGCAGGGCATCACCCAGCACGCGACCACCAAAACCAATTACCCGGCCTCGCTTGTCGCGGATTGGGAACATTACCCGTTCGCGGAAGCGGTCGTAGCTTCGTCCCTGGTCGTTGGTGACCAGCATGCCTGCATCGATGAGAGACTTACGATCTTCGCTATTGCCGCCAAAACGCTTTAACACGTTGTCCCAGCCGGGCGGGGCGTAGCCAATAGCGAAACGCGCAATGACATCGTCGCTCAGTCCGCGCTTGTTCAGATACTGACGCGCAGGTTCAGCCGCAGAGTGCTTAAGAGACTGTTGGTAAAACGAATTCAGGCCATCCATCAGTTGATACAGCGTTTGCCGTTGATGGCGCTCGATCTGACTTGGCCCACTGCCAGCTTCATATGGCACTTCAAGGTTATGCATTGCCGCCAGCTCTTCGACGGTTTCAACGAACTCGAGCTTGTCGTAGTTCATTAAAAAATCGACGGCATTACCGTGAGCACCACAGCCGAAGCAATGGTAAAACTGCTTTTCACCGTTTACGGTGAAGGAGGGGGTTTTTTCGTTATGGAACGGACAGCACGCATGGTAATTCTTGCCCTGCTTCTTCAGCTTTACCCGCGCGTCGATGAGATCGACGATGTCGGTTCTGGCGAGCAGGTCATTGATGAAAACGCGTGGGATTCTTCCGGCCATATGCCCCAAAATTTAAGCGACTTATAAACGAAAACAAGCCGCGCATTCCTTCCGGAAGCACGGCCTTACGACTACTACTCTGTCTGTCAATTGAGGGCTGAGGCCCTCAACCAATTAGTACAGACGAGTACGGCGTGCGTTTTCGCGAGCCAGTTTCTTCGCGTGACGTTTCACAGCGGAAGCTTTAGCGCGCTTACGTTCGGTCGTTGGTTTTTCATAAAACTCACGACGACGAACTTCAGCCAGAACACCTGCTTTCTCGCATGAACGTTTGAAGCGACGCAGTGCTACGTCGAACGGCTCGTTTTCACGTACTTTAATTACCGGCATGTAACTCTCACCTTTAATAAATTCGGTTTGCCGCTGGCATCAACGCCAGCTTATTTCAAAATGGTGCGGAATTTTACTGCAAATGCTGCTGCTTTGTAAAGCACCGATGCGATTTTGAAAGGGACTTTAATAAGGGTGAGGAGTATACACGAGCCTTCTTCCTGGGGCGAACAAAGTTTTACATCAACCCGCCCAGGCTCTACACTGCGCGGTATTGAAACGAGGTAAAACAAGTCATGCGTGTACTGGGTATTGAAACATCCTGCGATGAAACCGGCATCGCCATTTACGACGACGAAAAAGGGCTTCTGGCCAACCAACTGTATAGTCAGGTGAAATTGCACGCTGACTACGGCGGCGTCGTGCCTGAACTGGCCTCTCGTGACCACGTGCGTAAAACGGTTCCCCTGATTCAGGCGGCGCTGAAAGAGGCCGGGTTGAGTTCAACCGATATTGATGCCGTGGCCTATACCGCGGGGCCGGGTCTGGTCGGCGCGCTGCTGGTTGGCGCGACGGTTGGCCGTTCGCTGGCCTTCGCGTGGGATGTGCCGGCCATCCCGGTTCACCATATGGAAGGGCACCTTCTGGCGCCGATGCTGGAAGAGAATCCGCCTGAATTTCCGTTTGTGGCGCTGCTGGTCTCCGGCGGCCATACGCAGCTGATTAGCGTCACGGGCATTGGCAAGTACGAGCTGCTGGGCGAGTCAATCGACGACGCTGCCGGTGAAGCGTTCGACAAAACCGCCAAGCTGCTGGGACTCGATTACCCAGGCGGCCCGATGCTGTCCAAAATGGCGGCGCAGGGAACGGAAGGGCGCTTTGTCTTCCCGCGTCCGATGACCGACCGTCCGGGGCTGGACTTCAGCTTCTCCGGGCTGAAAACCTTCGCGGCCAACACGATCCGCAATAACGACGACAGCGAGCAGACCCGCGCCGATATCGCCCGCGCGTTTGAAGATGCGGTGGTGGATACGCTGATGATCAAGTGCAAGCGCGCGCTGGATCAGACCGGCTTCAAGCGTCTGGTGATGGCGGGCGGCGTCAGCGCCAACCGCACGCTGCGCGCGAAGCTCGCCGAGATGATGCAAAAGCGTCGTGGGGAAGTGTTCTACGCCCGTCCCGAATTCTGTACCGATAACGGGGCGATGATTGCCTACGCCGGTATGGTGCGCCTGAACGCTGGCGCAACGTCTGAACTGAGCGTGTCCGTGCGTCCGCGCTGGCCGCTGGCGGAACTGCCTGAGGCGTGAGTTTTTTTGCCCGGTGGCGCTGCGCTTACCGGGCCTACAAAACCGTAGGCCGGGTCAGGCGAAGCCGCCACCCGGCAATAACCTGTACTACACCCGCAGCATCCCTTTCTCTTCCAGAAACGCAATGATCGTTCCCAGACCGTCTCCCGCTTTCAGGTTGGTAAAGGTCCACGGACGCTCGCCGCGCATGCGGTTGGTGTCGCGCTCCATCACCTCCAGCGACGCCCCCACGTACGGCGCGAGATCGGTTTTGTTGATCACCAGAAAATCGGACTTGGTGATCCCCGGCCCACCTTTGCGCGGAATTTTTTCCCCTTCGGCAACGTCGATCACGTAAATAGTCAGATCCGCCAGCTCCGGGCTGAAGGTCGCGCTCAGGTTGTCCCCGCCGCTTTCCACGAAGATCAGATCCAGATTGCCAAACTTCTCGCTGAGCGCTTCCACCGCTGCCAGGTTCATCGAGGCGTCCTCGCGGATCGCGGTATGCGGGCAGCCGCCGGTCTCCACGCCCACGATGCGCTCCGGCGCCAGCGCGCCCGCCTCGGTCAGGATGCGCTGATCCTCTTTGGTGTAGATATCGTTGGTCACCACCGCCAGGTGATACGTATCGCGCATTGCCTTGCAGAGCGCTTCCAGCAGCGCGGTTTTGCCCGACCCTACCGGGCCACCCACGCCCACGCGCAGGGGATGTTTGTAATCAGCCATGTTGACTCCTCAGGAACGGAATAGTCGTGAATATTGGGTTTCGTGGCGCGCGGAGGCGATGGCGGACAGCGGCGTAGCTGCTCCCAGCGCGTCGTCGCGACGTAAAAATGCCTGTTCAAGCCCGGCGGCAAAATGGTCGCTCAGCTCGATAATCAGCTGCTGCGCGGCCTGCTGCCCAAACGGCACCAGCTTGACGCCTGCCATGACCGCGCTCTCAATCCAGCTGTAACCGAGACTCAGCGCCAGCTCGCGCACGTCAATGCCCCAGCGCACGCCGAGCCACGCCATGCCGCAGAGCTGGCTTTGCCTGCACAGCGCCAGCCATTCTGTCGGGCAGTCCGGCTCCCAGCTTTTGATGAGACGCGTAAAGGCCGTTCCGCGGTTGCGTTCTTCTTCGCGCAGCTCGCGCGTTTCCCGACAGGCGAGCAGGTATGCCGTCCAGCGTTTGGCCGTCGCCAGGTCGTGCCGATTGCAGGCCTGGCAGAGACGGTGAAACAGCGGCAGATCGACGCAGAAAAAACTCTGCTCCATCTGCTGGATCTGCCAGCGTTTAAAGGCGTCGGCGTCCGTGACCCAGCCCGCCTCCACGGCCCACTCCAGCCCCTGCGACCAGGTAAACGACCCGACCGGCAGGCTGCTGCTGGAGAGCTGCATCAGGCGCAGCCACTGGCGGGCGTGCTCCATCAGCTCATCAGCGCCAGCAGGGCGGAGACGATCAGCCCGCCGCCGAAGGTTTTACGCAGCCCGTCGTGACGGCGCAGCAGCAAGCCTGCGGCGAAACTGGCGCACAGCACCGTCGCGCTGGCGAACATAAACCCGCTGGTGAACAGCCAGAAGCTATGGCCGGACATCTCCACGCCGTGCGCCCAGCCGTGGAACATCGCCAGGGCAGGCACCGCCAGCAGAAGACGGTTTTCAGTCTTAAACATCATCACGCCGCTGACCGCCAGCGAGGCGATAATCAGCATCTCCATGCCGCTAAAGCCGCCGAGCAGGCTGCCCGCAACGGCGCCGACAAGCATCATCCCGAGGGTGGCAAACGGCAGCAGGAGCTTGCGGCCGCTCAGTGCCGAGAGCACGCCTGCACCGGTGAGCATCAGGAGATGATCGAGCCCGGTCAGCGGATGGAAAAAACCGGCCTGAAAGCTGTCGGCACCGTGGCCGGGATGCGCGAGCGCGGGAACGGAAAAGGCCAGCAGTAACAGGGGGAGTAACTTGCGCATGATGGATCCTTAATGTGAATGGGCGTGAGCGTGGCTATGGCTGTGGGCATCGCTGGCATACGCGCCCGCTTCTGGTTCAAACGGCAGGCTGGCGTAGGTCACCTCCAGCCCAAACTGGCGCAGCATGTCGTCGAGAACGTGATCGTGGTGATAGCGCAGCTCGCCGGGCATCACCTGCAGCGGCACGTGGCGGTTGCCCAGGTGGTAGCAGGCGCGGGCCAGCAGGAACGGGTCGGCGCAGCGCACCACGGAGACGGACTCAGCCGCTGCGATCACTTCGATCACCTCACTGCCGTCGTCGGTGGTCAGCAGGTCGCCCCCGCGCAGCAGCAGGCCGCGCGGCAGCATCAGCCCGGCTTCGCGCCCGTCGTTCAGCGCTACGCGGGCGCGGCTTTTCACCCGTACGTCAATCGGCAGCGTGACGCTGGCGGTAATCGGGTGTGCGTGGTCCAGACGTTGGGTCAGATAAATCATCATCACTCCTCAAAACAGGAAATAGCGTTGCGCCATCGGCAGAACGTCAGCCGGTTCGCTGGTAATCAGTTCGCCGTCGACGCGCACCTCGTAGGTTTGCGAGTCGACGGTGATGTTCGGTTGCAGAGCGTTATGGATCATGTCGGCCTTTTTCACCGTCCGGCAGCCTTTCACCACCGCCGTGGCGCTCTGCAGGTTGAGCTGCTGCGGGATGCCGTTCGCACTGGCGGCCTGCGAGATAAACGTCAGCCGCGTAGCGTGGCGCGCGGCGCCCAGCGATCCAAACATCGGGCGGTAATGGACCGGCTGCGGCGTGGGGATTGAAGCGTTGATGTCGCCCATCGGCGCGCAGGCGATCATCCCGCCCTTGACGATGGTGGCGGGCTTGACGCCGAAGAACGCCGGGGACCAGACCACCAGATCTGCCAGCTTGCCCGCCTCAATCGAACCGACTTCGTGGGCGATGCCGTGGGTGAGCGCCGGGTTAATGGTGTACTTGGCGACATAGCGCTTCACGCGGAAGTTGTCGTTATCGCCGGTCTCTTCCGGCAGCGCGCCGCGCTGGACCTTCATGCGGTGCGCGACCTGCCAGGTGCGGATAATCACTTCCCCGACGCGGCCCATGGCCTGCGAATCTGACGAGGTGAGCGAAAACGCGCCGATGTCGTGCAGCACGTCTTCCGCGGCGATGGTCTCCCGACGAATGCGGGATTCGGCAAACGCCACGTCCTCGGCAATATCCGGGTCGAGGTGATGACAAACCATCAGCATGTCGAGATGCTCGTCGATGGTATTGACCGTGTAGGGCAGCGTCGGGTTGGTGGAGGAGGGCAGAATATTCGGGTGCGCGCAGGCGGTGATGATATCCGGCGCGTGGCCACCGCCCGCCCCTTCGGTGTGGAAGGTGTGGATGGTGCGCCCGCCAATGGCGGCCAGCGTATCTTCGACAAACCCGGACTCGTTCAACGTGTCGCTGTGCAGCGCCACCTGAATGTCCATCTCTTCGGCCACCTCCAGCGAGCAGTTGATCGCCGCAGGCGTCGCGCCCCAGTCTTCGTGGATCTTCAGCCCGATGGCGCCCGCGGCAATCTGCTCGCGCAGGGCCGCCGGGTTGGAGCCGTTCCCCTTGCCGAGCAGGCCAATATTCACCGGCAGCGTATCGGCAGCCTGCAGCATGCGGGCGATATACCACGGCCCCGGCGTACAGGTGGTGGCGTTGGTGCCCGCCGCCGGACCGGTGCCGCCGCCGATCATGGTGGTGACGCCGGAGACCAGCGCCTCTTCCGCCTGCTGCGGGCAGATCCAGTGAATGTGGGTGTCGATCCCGCCAGCGGTAACGATCTTCCCTTCGGCGGCAATCACTTCCGTCGCCGCGCCAATCGGGATCGTCACGCCGGGCTGGATGTCCGGGTTGCCGGCTTTACCGACGGCAAAGATCCGCCCGTTCTTGACGCCGATATCGGCTTTCACGATCCCCCAGTGATCGACGATCAGCGCGTTGGTCAGCACCAGATCCACGCAGTCGTCTGCGGTCATCTGCCCTTGACCCATGCCGTCGCGGATCACCTTCCCGCCGCCGAACTTGACCTCTTCGCCGTAGATCGTGAGATCGTCTTCCACTTCAATCCACAGCTCGCTGTCGGCCAGCCGGACTTTATCTCCGGTGGTGGGGCCAAACATATCGGCATAGGCCCGGCGCGAAATGTCAGCCATGTTTCACCTCGCCCATTACCTCGCCGCGAAAGCCGACAATGCGCTGCGCACCCGAGACCTGAACCAGCGTCACTTCCCGCTTCTGGCCGGGTTCGAAGCGCACGGCGGTGCCTGCCGGGATGTTCAGCCGGTAGCCTCGGGTCGCCTCACGGTTAAACTTCAGCGCCGGGTTGACCTCGTAAAAGTGATAGTGCGATCCGACCTGGATCGGCCTGTCGCCGTGGTTTTCGACAATCACGGTTTGGGTTTCGCGCCCGACGTTGATCGCAATCGCGCCGGGCTGGATCTGGTATTCGCCTGGGATCATCACGCGCTCCTTAGACGATCGGGTTGTGGACGGTGACGAGCTTGGATCCGTCCGGGAAGGTGGCTTCCACCTGAATGTCCGGGATCATCTCCGGCACGCCCTCCATCACCTGGTCGCGCGTCAGGACGTGGCGGCCCGCCTCCATCAGCGAGGCGACGGTTTCGCCATCGCGCGCGCCTTCCATGATGAAGGCGCTGATCAGCGCGACCGATTCCGGATAATTGAGCTTTACCCCGCGCGCAAGGCGGCGTTCGGCAACCAGCGCGGCGGTAAACAGCAACAGCTTGTCTTTTTCTCTGGGAGTCAGTTCCATAGCGTTTCTCTTATGTCTGCCAGATGCGCGGCGAACAGGCGGTTTTGGTGGTGAGAAGCGGGCGAAGCGACTGCCAGACGTCGCGCATCACCCGCTGACAAATCAGGTTATCGTGGGAGAGAAAGCGCACCGACATGAGATCGTCTGCGAGCGTGGCGCCCGCATACGTATCCAGCGGGGCGAGCAGCGCACGCGCCGCGTCGAGATGTTCTTCTCTGGCCGGGTAGAACAGCAGCGTGCCAATCCACGGATGCCCGGCGACGGGCGTGAGATCGCCGTCGGCAAGGTGCTGACGTTCAATCAGACGTGGCTCGTCCTCAACCCAGACTTCAAGGCGGCTCTCCAGCGTGCCGTGGCTGAAGGTCTCATTGATTACCGGTCGTCCCAGGCAGTACAGCTCCCACGCCAGCAGCGTGCTGGAGGCTTTCAGGTGGAAGATGGAGCGCAGCGCGGCATTCGCACCGGGGAAGATAATGGTGTCCTGCGGCAGCCACTCCAGCGTGGATCCCTCATCGAGATGAAAGTGCTGATGCAGGCGAGCCTGCGGGCCGCTGCTGCGATAGAACTTGCTGGCGCCGGGCATGGTGATAAGCGCATGGCTTTTGGCGTCCAGCCGAACGGAAATGTCCAGCGTATCGCCGCCCACAACCCCGCCCGGCGGGTGCAGCAGGTAAAGGTGGCAGGTCTCGCCTTCAGGGTAAAACGGACGCTGAACGGTAAGCGGCCCGACGTGATGAGCGGAGTGCAGGAGGGTTTTCTCAGGGGTGTGACAAAACTGCAGGGCAAGCGACGCCTGCCAGCCTTTGTACGAATTATCAGTGACCTGAGCTGCTAACATGCTGCATCCATCTGCTCATCATCGGGGTCGTTTCAGTATGCCCTGGCAGAATTGAAGGCTGTCATATGAGTCGCTTATGGATGGTCTGTAATGTAGGCCGGGTAAGCGCAGCGCCACCCGGCAAGAAAAGCGATGACATTATTTATTATTCGCGGTAATCCTCCGCATCCACATCATACCCCGACGGCTCCCAGCGGATCGCCAGCAGCGAGGCCAGGCCGATAAATGGCGCCAGCGCAATCACCCAGAACACGGCGGTATCCAGCGAGGCGACCAGCAGCGGGAACAGGAACAGCGACAGCGTCGAGCTGCTGCGCATCAGCGTCTGGTTAAGGCCAACGCCGACGCCGCGCAGCGAGGTCGGGTAGCTCAGTGAGGCAAACGTCATGGTATGCGCGCCCGGGCCGAAGCCCTGGCCGAACAGGAAGAGCGCCAGCATTGCCACGGCAAGCACGCCTTCGGTGGCGCCTTCCGGACGACCAATCAGCCCCAGGCCCAGCAGCGCGACCAGCTGGCAGGCGTAACCCGCCAGCGACATCCGCCATGCGCCGAAGCGCGGCACGTAGCGTACCGCCAGCAGTCCGCCGACGAAGGCAAACAGCAGGTTAAGCACCAGAGAAATCAGGATGGTGGTCAGCATCGACTGGACAAAGAAGCTGGAGATGATCACCGGCAGACCAAACGCCACCGCGTTATAGGCGAACGAAGAGACGACGGACAGCAGCGTGGCGAGCGTGGTGCGCCGCAGATAGATCCCGCGAAACAGGTTCAGGTAGTTGGACCATTTCGCTTTATTCACGACGGGAGCTGGCTGGCTGAGCGCATCCTGCGGCACGTGGGCATTGATGTTATACGACTGACGTAAAATGGACGCCGCCTCCTTCAGGTTGCCCTGATTTGCCGCCCAGACCGGCGATTCGCTCATGTAGCGGCTGCGGATGGCGATAATCACCAGCGCGGGTACCGCGCCGAAGCCAAGGATCAGGCGCCAGAGCCAGTCGCTGTGGCTTTCCGGCAGTACGGCGTAGAAGAAGAGCACCAGCAGATAGGAGATACTGATGGCGGCATACCAGGTGGGGCACCACATGGCGACGCTGGAGGCCTTATTGCCGGGGCCTTTTAGCCTGGCGAACTCGCTTAAAAATGCCATCGCCACGGGAAGGTCGATCCCGACGCCAAGCCCCATGACAAAGCGGGCACCCGCCAGTACATATTCGTTCGGGGCCAGCGCACAGGCGATGGCGGCCACCACGAAGAAGAGCATGTCGGCCATAAAGACGCGATAGCGCCCGATTTTATCCGTGAGATAACCGCCGAGCAGCGCCCCGACAATCGCGCCAAACGTAATGGCGGACGCCACCATGCCGGTACCGGCGGGCGTCAGGTTAAATTCGCGGGTGATATCTTTTATGCCGAAGGCCAGCGCGCCCAGATCGTAGGCATCGAGGAAAATCCCGCCCAGCGCGATACCGATCACGATGCGAGCATTGGCCCGGCCCTGAGAACCATCATTAACGAGGCGTGAAACATCCGATGCGCTGCGCACCCACTGGATGTCGCCATCGGAACGTTTTCCTGCCGTTGAAAGGGGAGTTGTTTCTGTGATTTCTGCCATTTTCTTCTTATGTGGTTGTGTTGTGTCATTAACAGTTACCACAGGCAGAAGGTGACCAAAATCACATTTGGCTATAAGGCATAACTAACCTTACGGAGCGTCTTTTTTCTTCCTCTTGAGCTTCGTCCAGATTTTGGTCTCCTGACGACGCCACAGGCGCTGAATATTGTCGTGATGACGCAGCAGGATAAGGCAGGAGAGCATCGATACCGGGAAGGTGAACTGAGGTTTGAACCACCAGACGTAGAACGGGGCGATCAGCGCGCTGACGATAGCGCCCAGCGACGAATAGCCGCTCAGCAGAATGGTGAGCAGCCAGGTGCCAGCCATCACGCCGGTTAAATCCCAGCCGATAGGCGCAATGGCACCAAAGGCGGTCGCCACACCTTTACCACCTTTAAAACCGAAGAATACGGGCCAGATGTGGCCGACACAGGCAGCAATGGCAATGAGGCCCAGCCAGAACGGCGTGACGCCCAGCGCATACGCGCCCCAGACGGGTAGCATCCCTTTCAGAACATCAAAAATCAAAACCGCTACGGCTGCTCCCTTGCCGCCAATTCGTAGTACGTTGGTCGCTCCCGGATTCCCGGAACCACTTTCACGCGGGTCAGGTAACCCGGCGATGCGGCAGACCAGAATGGCGCTGGAGATTGAGCCGCAAAGATAGGCGAGGAGGATCATTCCAGGCGCGATTGCACTCATAACGCTGTTCCGTTTTGAAAATGTATCTGTATTCTCAGCATCTGTGGATAATACGCATAATTCGCCGGAAGTGGTATCCGGTTTAGCCAAAAAGCAGGCAGGTCGTGATGGATATTGTATTTATAGAGCAACTTTCGGTAATCACCACTATTGGTGTTTACGACTGGGAACAGACCATCGAGCAGAAGCTGGTGTTCGATATCGAAATGGGCTGGGATAACCGCAAGTCGGCAAAAAGCGATGACGTGAACGACTGTCTTAGCTACGCCGACATCAGTGAAACGGTCATCGGTCACGTGGAAGGGCAACGTTTTGCGCTGGTCGAACGGGTGGCGGAAGAAGTCGCAGAATTGCTGCTGAAAAAATTCAACTCACCGTGGGTGCGCATCAAGCTGAGCAAACCGGGCGCGGTGGCGCGCGCGGCCAATGTGGGCGTCATTATCGAGCGTGGCACAAATCTGAAAGGGAAGATTTAACGTCATAATAGCTAAACCATTTTAGGTTATACCGGTCTCAAGACTGTATCTTTATCGGTTGTCCGTACGGGACACCGTTTTTTTATATCTTTTTAGGGGTTTATAGATGAGCGATATGCACTCGCTGCTGGTGGCGGCAATACTGGGTGTGGTCGAAGGATTGACGGAGTTTTTACCGGTTTCCAGTACCGGCCATATGATCATTGTTGGCCATCTGCTGGGCTTTGAAGGCGATACTGCAAAGACGTTCGAAGTGGTTATCCAGCTGGGTTCGATTCTGGCGGTGGTGGTGATGTTCTGGCGCCGTCTGTTTGGCCTGATCGGTATCCATTTTGGCCGTCCACCGCAGCACGAAGGGATGAGTAAAGGCCGCCTGACGCTTATCCATATTCTGCTCGGCATGCTCCCGGCGGTAGTGCTGGGGCTGGTATTCCACGACACCATTAAATCACTGTTCAACCCGATTAACGTGATGTACGCGCTGGTGGTGGGCGGCTTCCTGCTGATCGCCGCGGAAGTGCTGAAGCCAAAAACGCCGCGCGCGGAAGGGCTGGACGATATGACGTATCGTCAGGCGTTTATCATTGGCTGCTTCCAGTGTCTGGCGCTGTGGCCGGGCTTCTCGCGTTCAGGCGCAACCATTTCCGGTGGGATGCTGATGGGCGTAAGCCGTTACGCCGCGTCAGAGTTCTCGTTCCTGCTGGCGGTGCCGATGATGATGGGCGCCACCGCGCTTGACCTCTATAAAAGCATCGGTTTCCTCACCACGGGCGACATTCCGATGTTCGCCGTCGGCTTCATCACCGCGTTTATCGTGGCGCTGATTGCCATCAAAACCTTCCTGCAGCTTATAAAGCGTATCTCGTTCATTCCGTTCGCGATCTACCGCTTTATCGTCGCGGCTGCGGTTTACGTGGTCTTCTTCTGACCGACTGCCCTCAGTCTTTTGGCTGAGGGCAATGCTTTTCCTTCCACTCTGATACCGCCTGAATCCGCCGTTTCGTCAGTTCTTCGCGAATGTCCGGGCCTTTGAATCCCGCCTCGACAACGTCCTTCGTCGGCACCGCTTTGGCTACCTCCCAGGCTTTACGCAGTAAACGTCCCTGCGGGTAGTCACAGGCTTCAAACCCGGTACGCCCGCGCACGTCAGCCTCGCTGGTGAGCGCGATCTGCTCCACGCGCTGGGGTTTGCGCCAGGCGTCGATGTTATCGAACAGCTTAACGATGGTGGCCGGTTTCAGGATCGGGAAGGTGTGGATCAGGTCGTGGAATTCGGCCACCAGTTTCGCCAGATCGCGGATTTCGTTCGGCACGCGCAGGCGCTGGCACAGCCCTTCGACCAGCTTCACCCCTGCCGGACCGTGCCCGTGATGCCGAGGCCAGAGCTCTTTTGGCGTTAAGCCTTTGCCGAGATCGTGGCACAGGGTGGAAAAGCGCACGTCCACGTCAGGGCTGAGCATGGCCGCCATGCTCAGGGTCATCAGCGTGTGCACGCCGGTGTCAATCTCCGGATGCCATTTCGCCGGAGCCGGTACGCCAAACAGCGCGTCTATTTCCGGGAACAGCACCTTCAGGGCGCCGCAGTCGCGCAGAACCTGGAAAAAGACCTGCGGGTTACGCGTGGTGAGCGCATTCTCGGTCTCTTTCCAGACGCGCTCTGGCGTCAGGTGTTCAAGCTCGCCCGCCTCGGTCATGGCGGTCATCAGCGCCATGGTCTCATCGGCAATGCGGAAGCTGAGATGGGCGTAACGCGCGGCAAAACGCGCCACGCGCAGCACGCGGAGCGGATCTTCAGAAAACGCCGGAGAGACGTGACGTAAGAGACGGTTGCGCAGATCGTCCTGGCCGCCATAAGCGTCAATAATCTGGCCGTGCTCGTCCTGCGCCAGCGCGTTAATGGTGAGATCGCGACGCAGGAGATCGTCCTCCAGCGTGACGTCCGGCGCGGCATAGCAGGTGAAGCCCGTATAGCCCGAACCTGATTTCCGCTCGGTACGCGCCAGGGCATACTCTTCGCGGCTTTTCGGGTGTAAAAAGACGGGAAAATCGCGGCCTACCTGCTGGTAGCCCGCGTCGAGCATCTCTTCCGGGGTGGCGCCCACCACCACCCAGTCTTTATCTTTGACCGGCAGACCTAACAACGCATCACGTACCGCACCACCGACCAGATAACTCTTCACGCCTGACACTCCCGTTTTCTCTTTTCCAGAATGATACGTAAGTCTGGCAGAGAAGACGAATTAGTTCATCCAGCGATCTTTACGTTTACGGCTTGGGATCAGGTGCGGCAGAACCAGACCCAGCACCAGACCGACGCCCAGCACGCCGCCGCCATACATAAACCACTGCATGATGATGGTGCGCTGTTTGTCATCGAGCTGCAGGTTGGCGGCATTCACTTTCTTCTGCGCGACAATCAGCTCGTTTTTCAGCTTCTGGTTCTCTTCTTTCAGGCCGTTAATCACCCCGTCGCTCTGCGCCACTTTCTGCTGCATCTCGGCGGTACGCTGGTTCCAGGTTCCGTCGATATTGTTCAGCTTGTCGGTCAGGGTTTTCACCTGATTTTCCAGATCCGGTACGCGGGTGCGCAGGCTTGGCACGGTGCTCAGCTCTTTCAGTGGGATCCAGGACGTGCGGCCAGAACTGTCGCGAACCTGACCGTAGTTGGTGTCCGCGTTGGTCTGTAACAGGGTGACTTCCTCGCCGGCATTTACCGTGCCCACGAGGCGATAATTATCTCCGGGGCCACTGCGTACCCAGGTGTTCAGTTCGTCAGAAACGTAACGCTTCTCTTCAGCGTGCACTGCGGTTGCGGCGCTAAAAGCGAGTAAAGTAAGTCCAATCAGGCGTAATTTAAGCATCATTAGTCGTTATTTTCATAAATAGTGGAACGATAGTAGTGGCAACAGTGTCTCTACGCAAAGCATTCATCAGCAATCAGAATCATCTGTGTCACGACTCTACACATTTACGCCCGTCAAATTGCTCATTGCATGGCAATTTGGCGCAAAATACTATGTACTGACAAACAAATGGCGAGGAAGTTCGCCCTCATTGACGCGTCTGTGACGCCCGCAAAAGTACAAGGCTATGGCTCAGGAAATCGAATTAAAATTTATCGTCGAAAAAGACAGCGTTGACGCACTCCGCCAGCATCTGCATACGCTCTCCGGCGAACACCATGCACCGGTACAACTGCTTAATATCTATTACGAAACGCCGGATAACTGGCTACGCCGCCACGATATGGGGCTGCGCATCCGTGGCGCGAGTGGGCGCTACGAGATGACGATGAAAATTGCCGGCCGCGTGGTCGGCGGGTTACATCAGCGTCCGGAATACAATATCGACATCAGTCAGCCAGAACTTGAGCTGGAACGTTTTCCGGCGGAAGTCTGGCCGGAAGGCGAGCTGCCTGCCACGCTGGCGGAGCAGGTGCAGCCGCTGTTCAGCACCGATTTCTGGCGCGAGAAATGGCTGGTGACGGAAGGTAAAAGCCGCATCGAAATCGCCCTCGATCTGGGTGAGGTGAAGGCGGGTGAGTACCAGGAGCCGATCTGCGAACTGGAGCTTGAGCTGCTGGAAGGGGACGCAAATGACGTGCTGAAGCTGGCGCGCAGGCTGGTGAACCAGTCTGGATTGCGCCAGGGGAGCCTGAGCAAAGCCGCGCGGGGTTACCATCTGGCCGCCGGAAATGCGCCGCGCGTGCTGAAAGAGACGACCATTTTGCGCGTTGCGCCGAAAGCCAGCGTTGAGCTGGGGCTGGAAGCCGCGCTGGAGCTGGCGCTTTCTCAGTGGCAGTACCATGAAGAGCTGTGGGTGCGAAATGTGAAAAACGCCAAATCCCACGTGCTGGCGGCCATTGCCCTGGTGCGCCATACCCTGACGCTCTTCGGCGGTATTGTTCCTCGCAAAGCGAGCGCTCACTTACGTGATCTCCTGACGCAAACCGAAACGCTGATGCTCTCGGACGTATCTGCGCAGACGGCGATCTACAGTCCGCAAGCCGCTTCGGCAAAACTGGCGCTGACCGAGTTTCTGGTGACGCGCGGCTGGCGCGCCTTCCTGGATGCGAAAGCCGAGGCCAAAATCGCGGAAAACTTTAAGCGTTTCGCAGACATTCATCTTTCCCGTCATGCCGCTGAACTGAAGAGCACCTTTGCGTATCCGCTCGGTGATAAGTATGGCGATCAGCTTCCCCGTCTTTCGCGCAACATCGACAGCATGCTGCTCCTTTCCGGTGCCTACGACGGGCCACAGGCGCAGGCGTGGCTGGAAAACTGGCAGGGGCTGAAGCATGCCATCGAAACCCGTCAGCATATTGAAATTGAGCATTTCCGTAATGAGGCCATTTCGCAGGAGCCGTACTGGCTGCACAGCGGAAAACGTTAACTCTGGCAAGGAACCCCTAGAATGCCGCTTTCTTCACCGTTACAGCAGCAGTGGCAGACCGTTTGCGAACGTCTGCCTGAGTCATTACCGGCGTCATCGTTAAGCGAGCAGGCGAAAAGCGTGCTCGTCTTCAGTGATTTTGTGCAGGAAAGCATCACCGTCTACCCGGACTGGCTGGCGGAGCTTGAGAACGCACCGCCGCAGGCGGACGAGTGGCGGCACTATGCCGGCTGGCTGCAGGCCGCGCTTGAAGACGTCGCGGATGAGGCGACGCTGATGCGCGTCCTGCGTCAGTTCCGCCGTCGTGTGATGGTGCGCATTGCCTGGGCGCAGGCGCTGGAACTGGTGAGTGAAGAGAGTACGTTGCAGCAGTTAAGCGAGCTGGCGCAGACGTTGATTGTCGCCGCGCGCGACTGGCTCTACGCCGCCTGCTGTAAAGAGTGGGGCACGCCGTGCAGCGAGGAAGGGGTTCCTCAGCCGCTGTTGATTCTGGGGATGGGCAAGCTGGGCGGCTGCGAGCTGAACTTTTCCTCCGATATCGACCTGATTTTCGCCTGGCCCGAGAACGGCTCCACGCGCGGCGGCCGTCGCGAGCTGGACAACGCCCAGTTCTTTACCCGCCTCGGCCAGCGTCTGATTAAGGCGCTGGATCAGCCGACGCAGGACGGTTTTGTCTACCGCGTGGACATGCGCCTGCGTCCGTTTGGCGACAGCGGGCCGCTGGTGCTGAGCTTTGCCGCGCTGGAGGATTACTACCAGGAGCAGGGGCGCGACTGGGAGCGTTATGCGATGGTCAAAGCGCGGATCATGGGCGACAGCGATGACGCCTACGCCAACGAGCTGCGCGCCATGCTGCGCCCGTTCGTGTTCCGTCGCTACATCGACTTCAGCGTCATCCAGTCCCTGAGAAATATGAAAGGGATGATCGCCCGTGAGGTGCGCCGTCGCGGTCTGAAGGACAACATCAAGCTCGGCGCGGGCGGCATTCGCGAAATCGAATTTATCGTCCAGGTCTTCCAGCTGATTCGCGGCGGGCGCGAGCCGTCGCTACAGTCCCGCTCGCTGCTGCCGACGCTGAGCGCCATTGAGCAGCTTCACCTGCTGCCGGACGGCGACGCGCAAACCCTGCGCGAGGCCTATCTTTTCCTGCGCCGTCTGGAAAACCTGCTGCAAAGCATCAACGACGAACAGACCCAGACCCTGCCGGGGGATGACCTTAACCGGGCGCGTCTGGCCTGGGGGATGCGCGTGGATGACTGGTCAACGCTGACCGAACGGCTCGATGCCCATATGGCAGGCGTGCGCCGCATCTTCAACGAGCTAATCGGTGATGACGAAAGCGAATCGCAGGACGATGCCCTTTCCGAGCACTGGCGCGAGCTGTGGCAGGACGCGCTCCAGGAAGATGACACCACGCCGGTGCTGTCGCACCTAACCGACGACGCGCGCCATCGCGTGGTGGCGCTGATTGCCGATTTCCGTCTTGAGCTGAACAAGCGCGCCATTGGCCCGCGCGGCCGTCAGGTGCTGGATCACCTGATGCCGCACCTGCTGAGCGAGGTCTGCTCGCGGGCGGATGCGCCGGTGCCGCTGTCGCGCATGATGCCGCTGCTGAGCGGGATCATCACGCGCACCACGTACCTTGAGCTTTTGAGCGAGTTTCCGGGGGCGCTGAAGCACCTGATTTCCCTCTGCGCCGCCTCCCCGATGGTGGCCAACAAGCTGGCGCGCTACCCGCTGCTGCTGGATGAGCTGCTCGACCCAAACACCCTGTATCAACCCACGGCGACGGATGCCTACCGTGACGAGCTGCGTCAGTATCTGCTGCGCGTGCCGGAAGAGGACGAAGAGCAGCAGCTGGAGGCGCTGCGACAGTTTAAGCAGGCCCAGATGCTGCGCGTGGCGGCGGCGGACATCGCCGGAACGCTGCCGGTGATGAAAGTGAGCGATCACTTAACCTGGCTCGCGGAGGCGATCATCGACGCGGTCGTGCAGCAGGCGTGGGTGCAGATGGTGGCCCGCTACGGCCAGCCGAAGCACCTTGCTGACCGTGAGGGGCGAGGCTTTGCCGTGGTCGGTTACGGCAAGCTCGGCGGCTGGGAGCTGGGATACAGCTCCGATCTGGATTTAATCTTCCTGCACGACTGCCCGGTTGACGTGATGACCGACGGCGAGCGCGAGATTGACGGGCGTCAGTTCTATCTGCGCCTGGCCCAGCGCATCATGCACCTGTTCAGCACCCGCACTTCGTCGGGCATTTTGTATGAAGTCGATGCGCGCCTGCGTCCGTCCGGCGCGGCGGGTATGCTGGTCACCTCAACGGAGTCCTTCGCCGATTACCAGAAGAATGAAGCCTGGACCTGGGAGCATCAGGCGCTGGTGCGCGCCCGTGTGGTGTATGGCGATCCGCAGCTCAAAACGCAGTTCGATGCCGTCCGTAAGGATGTGATGACCACCCCGCGCGAGGGCAGTACGCTGCAGACGGAAGTGCGCGAAATGCGCGAGAAAATGCGCGCGCACCTGGGTAATAAACACCGCGATCGCTTTGATATCAAAGCCGACGAGGGCGGGATTACCGATATTGAGTTCATTACTCAGTATCTGGTGCTGCTCCACGCGCACGACAAGCCGAAGCTGACCCGCTGGTCGGATAACGTGCGCATTCTGGAGCTGCTGGCGCAAAACGACATCATGGACGAGCAGGAGGCGCAGGCTTTAACCCGCGCCTACACCACGCTGCGCGACGAGCTGCATCACCTGGCGCTACAGGAGCAGCCGGGGCACGTGGCGCTGGACTGTTTTGTCGCAGAGCGTGCTCAGGTAACGGCCAGCTGGCAGAAGTGGCTGGTGGAACCGTGCGTAACAAATCAAGTGTGATATTATCGCGCGCAAATTGTGAATCTTTCTGGAGTCAGGAATGAAAGTAACACTGCCAGAGTTTGAACGTGCTGGAGTAATGGTTGTTGGGGATGTGATGCTGGATCGCTACTGGTATGGGCCGACCAGCCGCATCTCTCCGGAAGCACCGGTACCGGTGGTTAAGGTCGACACCATTGAAGAGCGTCCCGGCGGCGCGGCAAACGTGGCGATGAACATAGCCTCTCTGGGCGCGCACTCGCGTCTGGTTGGCCTGACCGGTATCGACGATGCGGCGCGCGCGCTGAGCAAGTCGCTGGCGGACGTGAACGTGAAGTGTGACTTCGTTTCTGTTCCGACCCACCCGACCATCACCAAGCTGCGCGTGCTGTCACGTAACCAGCAGCTGATCCGCCTTGACTTTGAAGAAGGGTTCGAAGGCGTTGATCCCGAGCCGCTGCACGAGCGCATTAACCAGGCGTTAGGCAATATCGGCGCTCTGGTGCTGTCCGACTACGCGAAAGGCGCGCTGGCCAGCGTGCAGACGATGATCCAGCTGGCGCGTAAGGCCAGCGTACCGGTGCTGATTGATCCTAAGGGCACCGACTTTGAGCGCTATCGCGGCGCAACCCTCCTGACGCCAAACCTCTCCGAGTTTGAAGCGGTGGCGGGCAAATGCAAAACCGAGGAAGAGCTGGTTGAGCGCGGCATGAAGATCATTGCTGACTTCGAATTATCTGCGCTGCTGGTGACCCGCTCCGAGCAGGGGATGACGCTGCTGCAGCCGGGCAAGGCGCCGCTGCATATGCCAACCCAGGCGCAGGAAGTGTATGACGTGACCGGTGCCGGCGACACGGTGATCGGCGTGCTGGCGGCGACGCTGGCGGCGGGGAACTCCCTGGAAGAAGCGTGCTACTTCGCGAACGCCGCGGCGGGTGTGGTCGTCGGTAAACTCGGTACCTCAACCGTGTCCCCAATCGAGCTGGAAAACGCGGTGCGCGGCCGTGCGGATACCGGCTTTGGCGTCATGACCGAAGAGGAGCTGAAAGTGGCCGTTGCTGCCGCGCGCAAGCGCGGTGAAAAAGTGGTGATGACTAACGGCGTGTTCGACATCCTGCACGCGGGCCATGTGTCGTATCTGGCGAATGCGCGTAAGCTGGGCGATCGCCTGATTGTGGCGGTGAACAGCGATGCGTCGACGAAGCGCCTGAAGGGTGAAACGCGTCCGGTGAACCCGCTGGAGCAGCGTATGATCGTGCTCGGCGCGCTGGAAGCCGTGGACTGGGTGGTGTCGTTTGAAGAAGACACGCCGCAGCGCCTGATTGCCGGTATTCTGCCGGACCTGCTGGTGAAGGGTGGGGATTACAAGCCGGAGCAAATCGCGGGCAGCGAAGAGGTCTGGGCCAACGGCGGTGAGGTGATGGTGCTCAACTTTGAAGATGGGTGTTCCACCACCAACATCATTAAGAAGATCCAGAAAGACAGTCAGTAAAAAACGGGCCTATTGGCCCGTTTTTTTATGTCGGGTGGCGGCTGCGCCTTACCCGACCTACGCGTTCATCCAGGCCCGGTAAGGCGTAGCCGCCACCGGGCACAACAGGCTGCACTATGCCTGGTCATCCACCGGTGGAATAGCTGGCGCTGGCTTCACTTCTTCCGGCGCATTGCGGTTTTCCAGCTCGGTCAGACGCTGTTCCAGCAGTGCCAGCTTCTCGCGGGTGCGCAGCAGAACCTGGGTCTGCACGTCAAACTCTTCGCGGCTGACGAGATCAAGGCGAACCAACTGCGCCTGCAGCGTCTGGCGGATTTTCTTCTCAACGTCATCACCAAATTCACGAATGCCTTTTGGCATAGACTCGTGAACCTGACGCGCAATTTGCTCAATTTTCTTCGGGTCAATCATTGTCGTTTCCCTTGATGAAAAGGTGTTAGTGTCCATTGTAGCGCGTCATGCCCGGGGTAAACAAAATTGTTTGATGCTTATGCATTGCCCAGGATAATCAATAGCGTTATAGTTATCTCGCTTATTCTCAGGGCGGGGCGAAATTCCCCACCGGCGGTAAATCAGCTTAACGCTGAAAGCCCGCGAGCGCTTTGGGTGAATTCTCAAAGGTCAGCAGATCCGGTGTAATTCCGGGGCCGACGGTTAGAGTCCGGATGGGAGAGAGTAACGATCCAGTCGGGCATGGGCCCGCTCACGTTATCTTTTTGCCGCTTATACGGCGCTCCTAAGACTGCCCTGATTCTGGTAACCATAATGTTAATGAGGTTTTTTTACCATGAATCAGACGCTACTTTCCTCTTTTGGCACTTCAACTCAACGTGTTGAACATGCACTGGATGCACTGCGCGAAGGCCGCGGTGTGATGGTGCTTGACGATGAAAACCGTGAAAACGAAGGCGACATGATTTTCGCCGCCGAAAACATGACCGTTGAACAGATGGCGCTGACCATCCGTCACGGCAGCGGCATCGTATGCCTGTGTATTACCGAAGATCGTCGTAAGCAGCTCGAGCTGCCGATGATGGTCGAAAACAACACCAGCGCCTTTGGTACCGGATTTACCGTGACCATTGAAGCGGCGCATGGCGTGACCACCGGTGTGTCTGCGGCTGACCGTCTGACCACCGTACGTGCCGCGATTGCTGATGATGCGAAGCCATCCGATCTGCATCGTCCAGGCCACGTCTTCCCACTGCGCGCGCAGGCGGGTGGCGTGCTGACCCGCGGCGGTCACACCGAAGCGACGATCGACCTGGTGACGCTGGCAGGCTTCAAACCTGCGGGCGTGCTGTGTGAACTGACCAACGACGACGGCACCATGGCGCGTGCACCAGAGTGCATCACCTTCGCGCGTCTGCACAACATGCCGGTGGTAACGATTGAAGATCTGATCGAGTATCGCCAGGCGCACGAGCGCAAAGCCAGCTGAAATGGCTGATGTGAAAAAGCCGGGGAAACCCGGCTTTTTTGTCTCTAGTGGTAGTTAATTTTGAACAGCACCACCGTTTCGAACGGCCCGGACTGGATCGCTTTTCCTTCGACCGGCGACAGCTCTGCGGTGTATTGCTGCTCATGCTCAAGCGTGCTGCCCGTAAAATCCACGTATTCGTTGTAGTGGTTAAAGGTGTAGGGCTCGGTTCCGTTAAGGATCCTCAGCTTCAGGCCATTGCCTATCAGCAGTGCGGTATCGTTGGCCGTAAGCGCTTCATTTGTATAGAACGACGAGTCCATTTTGAAGCCATCTGAACATTGGGCATCCTGCACTTTCGTCGTCTTCACCGAAAAGGTCCGTTTACGCGTCTGTTGATTCACAATATCGCGTGCGCTAAAGGTGCCGAAATCAATCTCCTGGTTCTCAGGGTAAATACTGAACGTCGCACCGCAGTCCAGAACGGTAATATTTTGCAGCCCGTTGATGTGATATTTGAGGTTTTTCGCATCCGACATCTGGTTCACGCCGCCTTTTCCGTCAAACTGGACAACGATGTAATCGCTCAGCGAGCTGACGTAGCCGTGAGGCGGCATGGCTTTAATTTTTACGTATAAGCGCAGACGAGCAATGAAGGTTCGTGAAGTGTGGATATCATCCGGGTTACCGGAACAGATACGATTTTCCCATCCCATTTGTCGGATCTGCTCGGGGGTATAAATCGTGATGTTTTGGTTGTCCAGACATTGTCGGGTATCGACGCCGTTAGGCTGGCCTTTTGCATCGTAGTCTATCCCTTCATAGGTTACGCCCAGTTCATAATAGGGATCGGAGGTTGAAGGATAAGGATTCACCCAGCCAAAAATATCCTCCGGTTGAAAGCTGCTTGTGACATTGTGGTTGCATGTCACCGGGATTTTGATGTCATCCGATTCCCAAATTTTCTCACCTGCCTGTGCATTACTGGGGATAGCAAACGGCGAGATCGTTTTAGTTTCTTCTACGGGGCCGCCCGAACCGCCCAGGTAGCAGTCGAGCGCCAGCGCTTCTCTTAAAGGCAGCACTGAGAGCAGCACTATGAACAATACGTTAGCGAGATTGCGCATCTTTTTCGATCTTCCGTTCGGTGAGCGAGCACTGCGCCGTTCCCGCGCACTGTACGTCGACCTTTTTCAGCGCGCCGTAATCGTCGATATAACCGATGCTGTAATAGTTACCGTGGTAGTCACCGGTAGAGGTTGTTGCTGTCGCGAAAGGCGCAAGCATCAGGCTGTCGAAGCCCGGCAGCATGGTTCTGGCATTCTTACTGAGCCACGCCAGCGTGATGTAGTACGGCGTCGGGTTATGTATGGTCAGCCCTTTCGCAGTGGCTGAAACTTCCATCCGCATTTCCGCCTGCTCGCCGGGTTTTTTGGTAATCGCTTTAGGACGCCAGAACAGCTTGATCCTGCTCTGCATCGCCACCTGCATGACGCTGCGTTCATCGCTGGCGCTGGTGCTTTTCGGGGGCACTTCGCGCAGGTTGAAATAAAACAGGGATTCTCTGTCTTTCGGTAACTGACTTGTGGCCGCTTGCTTAACGATCCTGACCTGCGATGCGGAACCCGCTTCAATGCGTTGAATCGGAGGCAGCGCCATGAAATGCCTGTCTTCTTTACGGCCTTTCTCATCTTCAATCCAGGAGAGCGCCAGATAGGGCAGCGCTTTACTCTGGTTTTCAATCTTCAGGCTGCTGGCCTTGTCGCTTTCCGGAAAGACAATGCGCGTGCGGTCCAGGTTTACGGCCGCGTGAGTGGTGAATGCTGTGCCGACCAGCATCAGGCACAGGCTTTTGAGTAAGGTTAATTTCATCATGATTTCTTACTGACATGGCAGTATCAACTGCATACTGTTTTCAAGGTGTGAAGGTAACGTGAAGCGGCACTGCTGATTGTCTCCCCACGTCACGCGAAACTGTTGTTGTGGCTCTACGGCGCCGAGCCAGACGTGGCCGTCATCGGCGACCATGGCAATCTGCCGATCGTCTTCAAGCTGGCGAACAACGGCGCCCAGCGGCGGTATGCCAGAGGCAGTTCGTAAGATGCCTGCGATATCATTGCCTGCACGCGTCGCAATCTGACGGTACCCGATGGCACCTTCCGTCCAGGTTGAGGTGACGACGCGGGTGTCAACGTCTACGCCATCGGGCAGGTTGTTCATATTGACCTGCACGCTGGAAGGCGAATAGCTGGAGATGGACGGTAAAACGCCAATCCCGAAGCGATTGGTTTCATCCCGCGACATGTTCAGCGGGATGTTGCCTACGCCATCGGTACTGACCATCACGCGCGGCTCGTTACCGTAGCTGCGGCGGTGCAGCGCAGCGCCTTTAGCCGTCGAGGTGAATGAACCGGTCCAACTGGCACTCAGGGAATTGTATTCGTTAGCCTTAACACTCCCGGAGAGATTCAGGTCGCCATAAGGAGAATAATGTTGATAGTTGCCGCTCACCTGCGCGCCGGCATCTGACTTCTCGCTTTCGGTACCTGCCGAAACGCCCCAGGTATTGTTGCGGTCTGATGTGTCATACCACGATACGTTCTGGCTCAGACTGTCGCTGTTGCGCAGGTCGTAATTCAGACGATGATCGGGATCGAGCGGTACGCTCAGTGAGAGATAGAACTGCGTATCGTCGTCTTCGTCTTCATAGTGGGTTTTACTCCATGACACGGTGACGCCCAGATTTTTCCAGCGACCGATATCAAAGTTATAGCCTGCGGTCACGCTGCCCGTCGTGGAGGAGGAATCGTTCCACCAGGTTTGACGCAGCATGTTCACATAGAGGTTGAGCGATAGCGCCGAAATGTACTGGCTTGCCGTCACGCTGAGCGTCTGTTTTTCTGACTGCCGATCGTTATTGTCATCATCCAGAAAACGGGCGTAGCTGAGAAACTGCGGGTCGGAATAGCGATAACTGGCGAGCGTAAGCTGGCTGCCGGTGGTATCGAAACGCTTACTGTAGTTGAAACGGTAGCTGTAACCTGTCTGGCTATTCTGATTGGGCAACTGGCTGGTTGCCTGCGTCACGTCAAAAGAGAGCGCGCCCAGGTACTCCATGTTTTGACCTATTCCGGCGGCAACGGACCGGTAGCGATCGCCATCGGCGAGCGTACCGCCGTAGAGGGAGGTTTGTGACAGCATCCCCCAGGAGAATTCGCCGCTCATAAACGCGTTATCTTCAACGTCATGCGAGGCGTCTTTGCGTGCTTTTCCTGCCGCCAGCTTATAGCGAACTTGACCTTTGCGGGTTAAAAAAGGCACCGATTCCGCAGAAACCTGGAAGGTGCTTACGCGCCCATCTTCTTCTGTCACTTTGACGTCCAGCGTACCCTGTACAGACTGGTTTAGATCCTGAATAACAAACGGCCCTGGCGGAACGTTGCTTTGGTAAATGACACGGTCAGCCAGGCTAACCGTTACCGTGGCGTTAGTTTGCGCGAGGCCGGTAATTTGTGGCGCGTAGCCGCGCAGCGACCATGGCAGCATGCGCTCATCGCTAATCAGGGAGGCTCCGGTATAGGTGAAGGCATCAAAAATAGCGGACTGGAAATCCGTTTCACCCAGTGTGAGTTTGGCTCCGAGCGAGGGGAGAGGACGGAACATATAGAGGCGTGAAAAGCGCCCGTCATTCTCTGAACCTGCGTCGGTATGGGTTTGAGTATACTGATAATCACCGCGCAGTCGCCACGCGCCCATATTCGCGCCGGCAGTGCCATAAGTGTTGACGTTATCCGTGCTGCTGCCATCGTTCGGCTGGTAATGACTGGCAAAAAGATTGTAATCCAGTAGTACGCCCGGCACGCCGTTGTCCCAGGTTGAAGGGGGCATCCAGTCTGCGGCACGGTACTGTAACCAGGCCTGAGGTATCGTGACCTTCAGCGTCTGGCTGGATTGCTCAAAATTAAATTTAATATCCGGTTTTGATGCAAAGTCGACGCACCCGTCTTTTTCCGCCAATGCGCTACGGATATTGTCCTGCAGAGCAAATGTATCGGCCAGTTCAGGTGGAATACAGACTTGTACGCTCTTGTCTATCTCCTGCCAGCGGAGCTGCCAGCCATTTGCCAGCGGGATATCATTAATTGAAACGGTAACAAAATAGTCGCCTGGTGTGATTGATATTTGATCTTTAAAAAGAGATAAATCAACGCTGCCACGCTGATCTTTATCGATGGCATTGATGTTAAATTCGGTGGCGGAGGCAAGTTCCACCATAAACAGGGACGTCATAATAATTATGCATTGTAATTTATATGTCATCGCCCTGTTACTCAAATAAATACATTCAACGCCGGCTGACATTAAATGACAGCCGGTTTAATTTGAAACATGGCGTAGTTATTTATACGCCAGAATATAGTTGGCTGTAGCTTCCACCTGGCCAGCAGTCGCCGTTTTACCCGTTACCACTTCCATTAATGCTTTGAAGTGCAGCGTTTGAGTCGTTGAGCCTGCCAGCAGAGCAACCTCATTAGCAGCACCCAGCGTGATGTTGGCTTCGGCGTTATTCAGAAGACGAACGCCCACGTTCTGTGCACCACTTGCATAGGTATTGGTCATCAGACTGGTGTCGGTCGCATCTGTCGCTGAGCTGGTAAACGTGACATCGACTTTGGTCACTGGTGTGTCAGTCTCGTCGGCCGGATCGTCAAGCTGGCAGTTTTCCAGATTGATATCAACCGGAACTGCGGAAGACTTCTTGTTGGCATTGATCACGGCTGTGGTCACTTCACCGAGATCGACTTCTTTATCAACGCTGTCTGGTGCAATGCTGCAAGGCGCATCAATCACAACGCCTTTGAATTTGATTTTTCCCGACCCCTGCTCGGCAGCAAAGGCGGAACCCGATACTGCGGCAGCGATAGTTACAGCTAATAGAATTTTTTTACCCATATACATGAAAATATCCTTTTTCAAACGAATTCATACTCTGAATATAAGTTTCAAAACGCAAATGGAGTATATGGGAGGACGAAGGGGAGATGCGATTACTGCATCTTAAAGCTATTTTAAGATTATATTAATATATAATTAATGTTGATTGTAAGCATCGGCTAACATTCATAATATATGCAGTAACTCAGATAATGGACTGATAAAGTTTCATCATTCTATTTCTATGAGCTATATATTTTGCAAGGGCTTTGTAGGCAACAAAATAACGTATTATTTCTATCTATATCTTAACGTTTCGAAAGTCTGCCTCCGTATTATACGGAGGCAGACTAATCCTAACCGATACCTGCAGATTGCAATAACACCAGGCTTAAGCCCATGACTGACATTCCGCACAGCACGCCATAGCTGGGGTTGTTATTGGGATCGATCTCTTTCGCCAGCGGCATTAATTCATCGACGGAAAGCGCCACCATAATCCCGGCAACAGCGGCCATAATGGCGGCCATCACGACAGGGGAGACCAGGCTTCCGAGAATCAACCAGGCCAGGACACCGCCGAGGATTTCAGCCATCCCGGAAATTCCTGCCCAGAATACCGCGGTACGTTTCGAGCCCGTGGCGGCATACACCGGTCCGGCGACCGCCAGTCCTTCAGGAATATTGTGTAAGGCCACCGCCAGCGCGATGCCAAAGCCCATTTCCAGATTGCTGCTGGCCGTCACGTAGGTCGCGACCCCTTCCGGGAAGTTATGCAGGCTAATCCCCAGCGTGAGCAGAACCGCCGTTCGCTTAATATTCCGCGGCACAGGCGTTACGTTTTTCTGCATTAAATCCTGGGGATGCGCGTGGGGTAGCATCCGGTCGAGGGCAAAGTAACCCAGCAGGCCAACGACAAACATGCCGTAGCCCAGCAGGGGAGACATCCCGTCGGTGCCCAGCGCAGCAGGGAGCATCTCCATCAGGGAGATAAGCAGCATGATCCCGGCAGCAAAGCCCAGCGAGAAGGCCAGCACGCGGTTTGACGGCTTCTGACCAAGCACGCCGAGGATTGCGCCGATAAAGGTCGCGGCGCCCGCCAGTATGGTCAGGATCAGAGGGACTGACATGGATTGCTCCTTATGATAATGATTATCATTAATATAAATGATTCATTTCTGGCAAAGCGAGGGGCGACCCCCGGCTTTACACATTCCTTACATTCAAAATTCCTGATGATGATCTTCACGCTTATCAGCGTTCATCTTTGTCCGATTGCGCGTAATGTAGCACCATTAAATTGACACCTTCTGTAAGGATATCATCATGACTTCTTCCCGTATGCCAGCCCTGTTTTTAGGCCACGGCAGCCCAATGAACGTTCTGGAAGATAACGTCTATACCCGCGCATGGCGTCATCTGGGCGAGACGCTGCCGCGTCCAAAAGCGATTGTGGTGGTATCTGCGCATTGGTTCACCCGCGGCACGGGCGTGACCGCCATGGAAGCGCCAAAAACCATTCATGATTTTGGTGGCTTCCCGCAGGCGCTGTATGACACGCACTATCCGGCCCCCGGCTCGCCTGAGCTGGCACAAAGGCTGGTGGATCTGCTGTCGCCTGTTCCGGTTGCGCTGGATAAAGAAGCCTGGGGCTTTGACCATGGCTCATGGGGCGTGCTGATCAAAATGTATCCTGATGCGGATATCCCGATGGTGCAGCTGAGCATCGACAGCACCAAACCGGCTGCCTGGCATCTGGAGATGGGGCGCAAGCTGGCGACGCTTCGTGATGAAGGCATCATGCTGGTGGCAAGCGGCAACGTGGTGCACAACCTGCGTACGGCGCGCTGGCATGGCGAAAACACGCCATATCCGTGGGCGACCGCTTTTAACGACTACGTCAAAGCGAACCTGACCTGGCAAGGCCCGGCTGAGGCGCATCCGCTGGTGAACTATCTGGAGCACGAGGGCGGTTCGCTCTCTAACCCGACGCCGGAGCATTTCCTGCCGCTGCTGTACGTGCTTGGCGCGTGGGACGGTCAGGAGCCGGTTACGATCCCGGTCGATGGAATAGAGATGGGAAGTCTGAGTATGCTGTCGGTGCAGGTAGGGTGAAAATATGCCGGGTGGCGGCTTCGCCTTACCCGGCCTACATGTCGCGCGTAGGCCCGGTAAGCGTAGCGCCACCGGGCAAGTCTTACTCCACAAAAATATGCGGGTAGAACCGCGACAGATCCTGCGTGATCAGCGCGCGATCTTCGCGAATGCCAATTCCGGCAGGTTGATCGTTAATGAGCCAGCTGCCAATTAGCGTATAGCTGTCGCCAAATTTCGGCAGTTGATAGAACGCCTGGACGATCATCCCTTCCTCGCCGTAAGGCCCTTCAACCGCTTCCAGCGTTTTACCGTTTTCGATGATCGACACGTTCGCGCCTTCGCGGGAGAAGATCGGCTTAACGACGTATTTCTCCATCTGCGGGTAATCATCTTCCGCAAAGTACGCTGGCAGTAGGTTAGGGTGATTCGGGAACATCTCCCACAGCATCGGCAGCAGGGCCTTGTTGGAGATAATGCTCTTCCAGGCCGGTTCCAGCCAGCGCACGCCCGCGTCTTCCAGCTTGGTGGAGAACATCTCGCGCAGCATATACTCCCACGGGTAGAGCTTGAACAGGTTGCTGATGACCTGATCCTGCATGTCCGTAAACTGACCTTTTTCACCCAGGCCGATATCCTCGATATAGAGGAACTCGGTCGCCACTTCCGCTTCGGCGGCGCAATCCTGCAGATACTGAACCGTGCCACGATCTTCTTCCGTGTCGCGGCAGCAGGCGAGATGCAGCAGGTTGAAGCCAAACTGCTCGCGCAGCTCGGCAAAGCGCTCGATCAGCTTCTCCTGCAGGCTGTTGAACTGGTCGCTGCCTTCCGGCAGGTTTCCGGCGTTCATCTGGTCTTCCAGCCAGATCCACTGGAAAAATGCCGCTTCATAAAGGGAGGTTGGCGTATCGGCGTTGTTTTCTAAAAGCTTCGGTTCACCCACGCCGTCCCACGCCAGATCCAGGCGAGAGTAAAGCGAAGGCTGATTCGTTTTCCACGACTGGCGGACAAAGCTCCAGGTGTGCTTTGGAATGCGGAACTTGGCCATCAGCTCGTCGCTGTCGATGACTTTTTCCACCACCTTGAGGCACATCTGGTGCAGCTCAGCCGTGACCTCTTCCAGCTTCTCAACCTGGGCCAGGGTGAGCTTGTAGTAAGCGTCTTCACACCAGTACGGCTCGCCGTACATGGTGTGGAAGTTAAAGCCGTACTCGGTGGCTTTTTCGCGCCAGTCCGGGCGCTCGGTAATACTGACTCGTTCCATGATCAGCCGCCCATTGAGCGAGTAGAGGTGCCTGATGCACTGCGCTGCATGCTGGTCTGTTTCGCCACAGACTCACCGAACCCGCCGCGGGTGATGGTGCTGGTGGTCGCAGGCTTCGGCGCCATCGCGGTTTTCGGTACGGTTACGGTGCGGCCCGGAGTCGCTGCGCCGTAGCCTTTACCGCTGGCATCGGTATATTGACCGTAAGCCGGGCTGGCCGGGTTTTTCGAGCTAAACAGCGGCTGCTGCTGGTAGCCCGCACCGCCGCCCATCAGACGGCCCATCATGTAGCCTGCCATCAGCGGCATCCAGAAGCTGCCGCTGGACTGCGCCTGTGCCTGATTTTCAGGTGCCGTGCCTGCCTGAGCCGGTGCCTGCTGGCACTGACCTTCACCAAATTCCGCTACGCAGTCTTCGCGTGAGGCATATTTCGGCGCGGTGCGTTCCGCTTCTTTCAGCGCGTTGGTGTAGGCCGTTTTACATTCGGCCGCTTTGCCGGTTGCGGCGGAGCAGTCGTCCGCGTTTTGATACAGCGAAACCGTTTCATCGTTTTTCTCACAGCCTGCCAGCATAAAGACAGCGGTAACCGCCAGCGCAACAGGGGTGAGGTGACGTGCATTCCAGCTCTTGCGGAACGACGCGTGATTGATCGTTTTTGTCCGTTTCATGTTTGTCTTCCAGGACCCAGTGGTAATAACGCTCAGGATAGAGGATGAGTGGTTGAAAATGAAGCGAAGAGGGGCGGAATCAGGGGGATCTTTACGTTGGCTTACGTTCGGATGTGATTTTGCGCCGGGTGGCGCTGCGCTTACCCGGCCTACGATTCAGTAGGCCCGATAAGCGAAGCGCCATCGGGCAATGCTTAGTTACGGAACGGATTGTTGCCCTTGCTGGCAGGCGCTGTGGTGCGCGCGGCAGCAGGCTGTGCAGCAGGGGTAGTGTTGTTAGCGTTGAAGTTATCAACCGCGGCAACCTGCTCCGGGTTCTCCGGTGCAACGCTGTCCGGAGAGGTAGAGACCGGTTTGCCCAGTGCGCTGTTCAGCATCTGCAGGTCTTGCTCGTTCAGCGTACCCAGAGCCTGCTTAATGTTCAGCTGGTTAATCAGGTACTGATAACGCGCGCTGGAGAGCTGCTGCTTCGCGTTGTACAGCGTGGTGGTGGCGTCGAGCACGTCAACGATAGTACGTGTACCGACCGAGTAACCCGCTTCCATCGCGTCCAGGGAGCTCTGTGCAGACACAACGGCCTGTTTATAGGCGTTGATGCTGCTGATTGAGGCGTTCACGTTGTTGAAGGATGAACGTACGGTCTGCACCACGTTACGATGGGCGCTTTCCAGCTGCTCGCTCGCGCCAACAAAGTTGTACTGCGCCTGTTTCACCTGGGAGTTAACCTGACCGCCCTGATACAGCGGCAGGGAGAAGCTCAGGCCCACTTTGTTCTGACCCATATTGCTGTCGTCATACTGGGCAGAATTGGTTTTAGAGCCACTGTAGGTGGTGTCAGAAACGCCGGTGGAGGCGCTCAGGCTCAGGGTTGGCAGATGGCCGTCCTGCGCCTGACGAATTTGCTCGCGGGCCAGGTCCTGGCTCAGGCGCGCCTGCAGCAACGTCAGGTTGCGGTTTTCCGCCTCTTTCAGCAGGGCGTTAACGGCCTGCGGCTTATCCGTTTTGAAGCTGTCGACGTTCAGGGAGGCCAGCTCAGGATAGTAGTTCCCGGTGACCTGACGCAGGGATTCCAGCGCGTTGTCGAGGTTATTACGCGCGGTCACTTCGTTGGCCAGCACGGTGTCGTACTGTGAACGGGCGTTCTGCACGTCGGTGATCGCCACCAGACCCACGTTGAAGCGCTGGGTGGTTTGATCTAACTGACGGTAAATGGCCTGTTTCTGCGCTTCGGTGTAGGAGAGCGCGTCAATGGCGCTCAGCACGTTGAAGTACGCCGTAGCTGTGTTCAGGATCAGCGTCTGCTGGTCGGTCTGATAGGTCACATCCTGGATGCCCGCGCTCTTTTCCTGCAGGGTCAGGGCACGCCATTTGGACATATCAAACAGCGTCTGTGTTAATTGCAGTGAGGCACTGGTAGCATTGGAGTTTACGCCGTTAGCGTCGCGGAAACCGTTGCTGTAGGTATAATCTGCACCTAACCCTAACTGTGGCAGCAAGGGGCTACGCGCTTCGTTAATCTTTTCAAACGCAGCATCACGATCGGCCGCTGATTTACGTAAATCAGGGTTGCCCAGACGTGCCTGCTGGTAGACCTGTAACAGGTTTTCCGCCTGGCTCATTGCACTGAAGCCCGTCAGGCTCAGGCCGATAAGGATGGGGAGCAATTTCTTCATTTGCATTCCTTGTTGTGAAGCAGTATTAGCGCTGATCTAATTAAAAATAATTGCCGATTCTAACAGAATCATCCACACCAAAAGGTTGGCGTTACGTGCCATCTGGCGGTAATTTGCACCAATCTATCATATAGCCTTACAAACGGCAGCCAAACAGCCTTGAAATTCACAATTTCATCACCATTGCTACCAGGACTCGACTCATGCAAAAACCAGAAAAGTTGCCCGTGACATTCGCCAAAAACGATGTAGAAATTATTGCACGAGAAACGCTTTATAGCGGTTTTTTTTCAATGGATCTTTACCGTTTCAGGCATCGCCTGTTTAACGGTGAAATGAGTGGCGAAATCAGACGCGAAATTTTTGAGCGCGGGCATGCGGCAGTCTTGCTACCCTTTGACCCAGTGCGTGACGAAGTCGTGCTGGTGGAACAGATCCGCATCGCCGCTTATGACGTCAGTGAGAGCCCGTGGCTGCTGGAGATGGTGGCCGGGATGATCGAAGAAGGCGAGACGGTTGAAGACGTCGCCCGGCGCGAGGCGCTGGAAGAGGCGGGGCTGGTGGTGGGCCGCACCAAACCGGTGTTGAGCTATCTGGCGAGTCCGGGTGGTACCAGCGAACGCTTATCCATTATGGTGGGCGAAGTGGACGCCACGACCGCAGAAGGCATTCACGGTCTGGCTGATGAAAACGAAGATATTCGGGTTCATGTGGTGAGCCGGGAACAGGCTTATCAGTGGGTAGAAGAGGGGAAAATCGACAACGCAGCGTCTGTCATCGCCCTGCAATGGCTGCAGCTGCATTATCAGACATTACGAAACGAGTGGAAAAAATGAAGCGCTATACGCCTGACTTCCCAGAAATGATGCGCCTGTGCGAAACGAATTTTGCACAATTGCGCCGCCTGCTGCCGAGAAACGACGCACCCGGCGAAACGGTAAGCTATCAGGTGAGCAACGCGCAGTATCGATTAACGATAACAGAATCAACGCGCTACACTACGCTGGTGGAGATTGAGCAAACGGCACCCAGCATTAGCTACTGGAGCCTGCCGTCGATGACGGTACGCCTCTATCACGACGCGATGGTCGCTGAAGTGTGTTCAAGCCAGCAGATCTTTCGCTTCAAGGCGCGGTATGATTACCCGAATAAAAAGTTGCATCAACGCGACGAAAAGCATCAAATTAACCAGTTTTTAGCCGACTGGCTAAGGTATTGTTTAGCACATGGAGCAATGGCGATTCCGGTTTGTTAGCGTCATAAACCTACCTAAGGACACCATTTGGAAAGCCTGTTGAACCTGACTGTTGCTGGTGGGGCGCCAGTCAGGATATTACAAATCACCGATACCCACCTTTTTGCCGAAAAGCATGAAACGCTGCTGGGGGTGAATACCTGGGAGAGTTATCAGGCGGTACTGAGCGCCATTCACGCTGAAAACCGTGCATGCGATCTGATTGTCGCAACGGGCGATCTGGCGCAGGACCAATCTTCCGCGGCCTACCAGCATTTTGCTGAAGGCATCGCGAGCTTTAGCGCGCCCTGCGTCTGGCTGCCGGGTAACCACGATTTTCAGCCCGCAATGTACAGTTCTCTCCAGGATGCGGGGATTTCTCCGGCGAAATGTGTTTTTGCGGGTGAACAGTGGCAGATCCTGCTGCTGGACAGCCAGGTGTTTGGCGTCCCGCACGGTGAGTTAAGCGAGTTTCAGCTCGACTGGCTTGAGACCAAACTGGCGGCTGAACCTGAACGTCACACGCTGCTGTTGCTTCATCATCATCCTCTGCCGGCGGGCTGCAGCTGGCTCGATCAGCACAGCCTGCGCAACTCCGCGGCGCTGGATCGCGTGCTGGCGAAGTTCCCGCGGGTGAAAAATCTGCTGTGTGGGCATATTCACCAGGAACAGGATCTCGACTGGAACGGACGCCGCATGCTGGCGACGCCGTCGACCTGCGTTCAGTTTAAGCCGCACTGCGCCAACTTTACGCTGGATACCATCGCGCCAGGCTGGCGCTGGCTGGAACTGCATCCCGACGGCACGCTGACCACGGAAGTCTGCCGTTTGACCGGCGCACAGTTCCGCCCGGACACCGCTTCAGAAGGCTATTGATGTCTACGCTCCTTTATCTGCACGGATTTAACAGTTCGCCGCGCTCCGCAAAAGCGACACAGTTTCGCCAGTGGCTGAGCGCGCATCACCCTGACGTTGAGATGATTATCCCACAGCTGCCGCCTTACCCGGCAGAAGCCGCGGAAATGCTGGAATCCATCGTGCTTGCGCACGGCGGCGAAACCTTTGGTGTGGTCGGTTCATCGCTGGGGGGATATTACGCCACCTGGCTCTCGCAATGCTTTATGCTGCCCGCCGTGGTGGTTAATCCGGCGGTACGGCCATTTGAGCTGCTGCGGGACTTTCTTGGCGAAAACGAGAACCCCTACACCGGCCAGCAATATGTGCTAGAGTCACGCCATATTTACGATCTCAAAGTTATGCAGGTCGACCCGCTCGAGGCGCCGGATCTCATCTGGCTGCTGCAGCAGACGGGTGATGAAGTGCTGGATTACCGCCAGGCAGTGGCGTATTACGCCTCCTGCCGCCAGACTATAGAAGAGGGCGGAAACCATGCTTTCACGGGCTTTGAGAATCATTTCACCCAGATTGTCGATTTTCTTGGACTGCACAGCCACTGACAATCAATGCGAATTGCTAGTTTAAATCATGACGCAAACCTATAACGCTGATGCCATTGAGGTCCTCACCGGGCTTGAGCCGGTTCGCCGCCGCCCGGGGATGTACACCGATACGACGCGCCCAAACCATCTGGGCCAGGAAGTTATTGATAACAGTGTGGACGAAGCGCTGGCGGGCCATGCCAAACGCGTTGACGTCATCCTGCATGCCGATCAGTCGCTGGAAGTTATTGACGACGGGCGCGGCATGCCGGTGGATATCCACCCGGAAGAGGGCGTCCCGGCCGTTGAGCTGATCCTCTGTCGTCTGCATGCGGGCGGTAAGTTCTCCAACAAAAACTACCAGTTCTCCGGCGGCCTGCACGGCGTGGGGATTTCCGTCGTCAACGCCCTGTCCAAACGCGTGGAAGTGAACGTCCGTCGCGATGGTCAGGTCTACAACATCGCGTTTGAAAACGGCGAGAAGGTGCAGGATTTGCAGGTTGTCGGCACGTGCGGCAAACGCAACACCGGCACCAGCGTCCACTTCTGGCCTGACGAGAGTTTCTTCGACAGCCCGCGCTTTTCCGTATCCCGCCTGACGCACCTGCTGAAAGCCAAAGCGGTGCTTTGCCCGGGCGTGGAAATCACCTTTAAAGATCACGTTAACAATACCGAGCAAACCTGGTGCTACGCCGATGGCCTGAACGACTACCTGTGCGAAGCGGTAAACGGCCTGCCAACGCTGCCGGAAAAACCGTTCGTCGGCAACTTTAGCGGCGATACCGAAGCGGTGGACTGGGCGCTGCTGTGGCTGCCGGAAGGCGGCGAGCTGCTGACCGAAAGCTACGTTAACCTGATCCCCACCATGCTCGGCGGGACCCACGTCAACGGCCTGCGTCAGGGGCTGCTGGACGCGATGCGCGAATTCTGTGAATACCGTAATATCCTGCCGCGAGGCGTGAAGCTGTCGGCGGAAGATATCTGGGACCGCTGCGCCTACGTGCTCTCCGTGAAGATGCAGGATCCGCAGTTTGCCGGTCAGACCAAAGAACGTCTGTCGTCACGCCAGTGTGCGGCGTTCGTCTCCGGCGTGGTGAAAGATGCCTTTACCCTGTGGCTGAACCAGAACGTTCAGGCGGCGGAGATGCTGGCCGAAATGGCGATCTCCAGCGCCCAGCGTCGTCTGCGTGCCGCCAAGAAAGTTGTGCGTAAAAAGCTGACCAGCGGCCCTGCGCTGCCGGGCAAGCTGGCAGACTGTACCGCGCAGGATCTCAACCGCACCGAGCTGTTCCTCGTGGAAGGGGACTCGGCGGGCGGGTCGGCCAAGCAGGCGCGCGATCGTGAATACCAGGCGATCATGCCGCTCAAGGGTAAGATCCTGAACACCTGGGAAGTGTCTTCAGACGAAGTGCTGGCCTCGCAGGAAGTCCACGATATCTCGGTCGCGATCGGTATCGATCCGGACAGCGACGATCTGAGCCAGCTGCGCTACGGCAAGATCTGCATTCTCGCGGATGCGGACTCCGATGGTCTGCACATCGCCACGCTGCTGTGCGCGCTGTTTGTGAAGCACTTCCGTACGCTGGTGAAAAACGGTCACGTCTACGTGGCGCTGCCGCCGCTGTACCGTATCGACCTCGGCAAAGAGGTTTACTACGCGCTGACGGAAGAAGAGAAAGCGGGCGTGCTTGAACAGCTGAAGCGCAAGAAGGGCAAGCCTAACGTGCAGCGCTTTAAAGGGCTGGGCGAGATGAACCCGATGCAGCTGCGCGAAACGACGCTGGATCCGAACACGCGCCGTCTGGTGCAGCTGACGATCAGCGATGAAGACGAACAGCAGACCAACGCCATGATGGATATGCTCCTTGCCAAGAAACGTTCGGAAGACCGTCGTAACTGGCTGCAGGAGAAAGGCGATATGGCGGATATTGAGGCTTGATGCCCTTACCCTAACCCTAACCCTCTCCCGCAGGGAGAGGGAATGGATCGTAGGCCCGGTAAGCGCTAGCGCCACCGGGCTTTTTTACATCAAAACTCCATCTTCACCGTAAACTGCACTTCGCGAGGGTCGCCAATCTGGTTGCCCAGGTTGTTGGTCGTAATGGACGAGGTGTAGTAGGTCTTATCAAACAGGTTCTTCACGTTGACCTGCAGCGTCACCGGATACTGCAGCTTCATCTTATAGGCCGCAAAGGCATCCGCCACAAAATAGCCCGGCAGATAATAATCCGCGCCGTTGGTCGCTGAACGACGGCTCACGCCGTGTCCGCCACCGCCCAGCGTCAGGGTATTCCCGGCAAACGCATTATGAATGTCGTACGTCAGGAACAGGGAGCCGGTGTGGCGCGGCACATTCGGCAGCGGTTTGCCCGCGTAGTCCGGGTCTTCCAGCACCTTCGCGTCGGTGTAGCCGTAGCTGGCGATGATATTGGTGTTCTCGGTCAGCGATCCGGCAAGATCCACCTCCACGCCTTGGGATCGCACGCGTCCCGCGGTTTTGGCGATGGTTTCACCTCCCACGCTTTCGTTGTACAGCACGTTGCGTTTGTGGATATCAAACAGCGCGATATTGGCGGTAACGCCGTCGAACAGGTCGAACTTCGCGCCCACTTCGTAGGCGTTTGAGGTTTCCGGCGGCAGGTCGCCAATGTAACTTGCAATGGACGACTGCGGCATAAACGTCTGCGAGTAGTTGGCAAACAGCGAGACGGATGGCGTGAGCTTGTAAACCAGCCCCAGCTTTGGCGTCCACTGTTCGTCGCGGCTGTCGGTGTTGACGTTGAACGGACGACCTTTACCCGCGTACTGGGTGTAATACTGATAGCGCATCCCGGCGACGGCGATCCACTTATCCGTCAGGTACAGGGCATCCTGCGCGTAGGCCGAATAACTTTCCTGCTTAAGCGTCTGGTCGCTGTCTGCGGCGGAGACGGTTGTACACTTGTTGAGTTTGCCGTAAACCGGATGGTAGATGTTGAAACCTTTGACGTTCTTACAGCGCATCATGTCCGTACGCAGCAAATCGTAATTCTCATACGATACGCCGGTCAGGATCTCATTGTAAAAGCCTGCAATATCCACATTCCCCTGCAGGTCCGCGCGGGTGCTGTGCATGCGCTGTGTCGAGCCCTGGGTCGCATCCACGCGGCGGGTCAGGTTGCCGGTTTTTGCATCGTAGGCCATCACGCGGGCCTGGTTATCGCTGTATTTGTCCTGGCTGTAGCTGTAGTCGAACTTCGCGGTCCACTGGCTGTTGAGGCGGTATTCCGCGTTGAGCTGCGCCAGATCGGACTGACCATCGGTCACGTTAAACGGCTCGTCAAATCGGGTTTTACGATCGACATCAACGGCCTTTTTGGTGTTGAGATCGAAGATCGTTCCGCGATCGAACGGCGTTTTATAGTCGCGATGCGAATAGAGCACGGTCACGGTGGCATCATCGCCGAACCAGGTGAGGGATGGGGCGATAAAGGTGCTGCGTTCGTTGCCAAAATTACGCCAGTAATCTTCGTCCTGATACTCACCCGTGAGGCGATACGCCAGACGCGTGCCGTCGATCGGGCCGGTCACATCGACCTGTCCGGTGCCGCCGCCAAAGCTGGAGGAGGTGGCGGACAGAGAACCACCGAAGGTTCTCTCCGGGCGTTTGGTGACGACGTTAATCAGGCCGCCCGGATCGAGAATGCCATACAGCGTTGAGGCCGGGCCTTTAAGCACCTCCACGCGCTCGGTGGCGGCGTTAAAGCTGCGCGGCAGGACGGTGCGCAGGCCGTTGGTCATGATCGAGCCGTCCCGGTTCGCGCCAAATCCGCGGCGCACGAAGGCATCCTGCGTACCGCCGAGGGTATTCGTCTGGACCACGTTGCTGACGTTATAGAGCGCCTCATCCAGCGTGGTGGCGTGCTGATCCTCCAGCACTTGATCGCTGACGGTATTCACCACCTGCGGGATATCCAGCATCGGCATGGTGGTCAGCGTTGCGGTGGAGGTGTTCAGCGGCTGGTAGCCGTTGGTGGCTTCCGCCGGCGTATTTGGATCGGCAGTGACGGTAAGCGTTTCGCCGTCTTTAGCCGCGGTGGTGTCCGCCGCCTGGGCCAGCGGCGCCATAAACAGCAGTGAAAAGAGCGCGCGCCCTTTTACCCCAGAGAGTGAAGGTGTGAACGTAGCCATTACATCTGTTATCCCAAAATATCCGTGAATCACCTTCACGGAAGAATGTGTGAGTCATTGCCCTTTTATGCTCTGCTCGTTAGCCAGAACCGGCATCGAACATGTAATTGAGAATCATTCAATCATGCGGGAATGTAGTAGTAAATGAAAAATGATAAAAATCGGCTACATGCATGAAACGCAACGGAAAAGCACAAGGCTAATTAATTATTCAATTGAAAAATAATGATTTATTAGTTTTGTGGTCTGCACGGTAACGCTCCGTTACCCCTGGTTTTTTCAGGGTGTTTCTTCGCTTGACTACTACATGGCGTGGCGTCAAACTCTCAAAAGAGAATGATTTTTATTTATATTTGTTGCGCTTTTTTATTACGTTGGCGTTCACGTGGCTCACAACACAAAACAACCGGGACTGGTTCTGGAGAACCTCTCTGCGGGCTATCAGAAAAAAATCATCGTTGATGATATCTCCCTTGCCATCCCTCAGCAGAAAATGACGGTGCTGGTAGGGGCGAACGGCTGTGGGAAATCCACGCTGTTGAGCACTATCGCGCGGCTGCTGCAGCCGCTTGGGGGAACCGCGCTGCTGGACGGTAAAGCCATTCACGAGCAGCCGACCAAAGCCGTCGCCCGCCAGCTTGGTATTCTCCCGCAGTCCCCGCTGCTCCCGGAAGGGTTAACCGTTTTTGAGCTGGTCTCGCGCGGCCGCTTTCCCTGGCAAAACGTTATGCGCCAGTGGAGCGACGAGGACGAACTGGCGGTGGAAGAGGCCCTGCGCCTGACCGGCACGGCAGCGTTTGCCCATATGCCGGTGGAAAGCTTATCTGGCGGCCAGCGTCAGCGCTGCTGGATCGCCATGGCGCTGGCGCAGCAAACGCCGTATATCCTGCTGGATGAACCCACCACGTTCCTCGATCTTCGCTACCAGGTGGAGATCCTGGAACTGCTGCACGCCCTGACCCGCCAGCACGGGCGTACCGTCGTGGTGGTACTGCACGATCTCAACTTTGCCGTGAACTACGGTGATTCCCTGGTCTTTTTACGCCAGGGAAAAGTCGAGGGGGTGCTACATGAAGGCGACGCCTGCACGCCGGAGCTGATCAAAGCGGTGTTTGATGTGGACGTGCATATGTCGATTAACCCGCTAACCGGCAAACCGTTCTTTATGCCGTTTCGCCAGAGCATTCAGAAGCCATGATGCGCATCTCTCTGGCTTTCCTGATTTTCACCCTGCTGTTGGCAATGGGGGCGATTGCTCATCTGGGGATCGGTGCACGCTTTATCGCCCCGCAAACGGTAGTGGAGGCATTCTTTCACTTCGACCCGCGCAATTTCGACCATAACATCATCATCAGACTACGGCTGCTGCGCCTCTGCGCCGCAATGGTTACCGGCGCCTCGCTCGGCGTGGCGGGCGTGCTGCTGCAGTCCGTGATCCGCAACCCGCTCGGCGAGCCGCATATTCTGGGGCTCAACGCCGGGGCAGCGCTCGCGGTGGTGATCGCCAGCGCGCTTGGGCTGTCGCTGCCGTTTGGTCGCCCGCTGATTGCCGCCGCCGGTGCCGCCGCGCTGTTTCTGCTGGTGCTGATGTTCTCCTCGACCGGTCGCACCGGGCTCACGCCGATGAAGGTCACCCTGTGCGGCGTGGCGATGTCGGCGTTTGCCTCGTCGATTACCGCCGCGGTGTTAATCCTGGATGAACAGACGCTGCTCTCTCTGCGCACCTGGCTGGCGGGTGATATCGCCGGGATCAACGCGCAGATGCTCCAGAGCGCCCTGTGGGCTGCAGCCGCTGGTTTTGTTCTTGCTATCGGGCTGTCGCCCTCGCTCAACATGCTGGCGCTGGGCGACAGAATGGCGCAGGGGCTTGGCGTGTCGCTGCTGAAAACCCGCCTCCTTGCCCTGCTGGCCATTGCGCTGCTCTGCGGCGCGGCCGTCTCCATCGCCGGACCGATTGGCTTTATCGGCCTTGTGGTGCCGCAGCTCATTCGCCGTCTGGTGTCGGTCGATTTACGCGCGATGGTGCCGCTGTCGGCCCTCTGCGGTGCGCTGGTATTGCTGCTGGCGGATATCGCTGCCCGCACGCTGTTTACCCCCTGGGAGCTGGCAACCGGCATCATGACGGCCCTGGTCGGCGCGCCCGTGTTCATCCTTATGGCCTCGAGGATGTTCAAATGAACCGGGCCGGACTCCGCGCGATCCGTGTTGGCCGCCTGTCGGCGCTGGTTCGCCCGAAGGCGCTGGCGTACCTGTCGCTTTTCGCGCTGATGGCGCTAGGCCTGCTGGGCTTTGGCCTGACGCACGGTTCTCTGCCCATTCCCGCCTCTGCCATCGGGCGGGCGCTGTTTTCGCCTGAAAGTCTGACGGCGGAGACGCGCTACGTCGTGATGGATATCCGCCTGCCGCGCCTGCTGATGGCGGTGCTGTGCGGCGCGATGCTCGGCATGGCGGGGGCGGCGATGCAGTCCATCACCCGCAACGGACTGGCTGACCCGGGGCTTATCGGCGTGAAGGAGGGCTGTAGCGCGGCGGTACTGCTGCTGATTTTTCAGTTCCCGGCGCTGAGCCTGGCCTGGCGTCCGCTGATTGGCATGACCGGCGGGCTGCTCACCGCGCTGCTGGTGATAGCTCTGGCGCGCGATATCTCGCGCCCGCGGTTCATTTTGATCGGCATCGGCGTGTCGTGGGCGTTTGCCGCGGCAATGGGCGTCTTTATGACCACCGCCGACGTGCGCGACGTGCAGACGGCGATGCTGTGGCTGGCGGGCAGCCTGCACGCGGCAAACTGGACGCTGGTAGGGCTGGCCGCGCTCTGGGCTGCCCCCGCGTTTGCGCTGCTGCTCTTTACCGCGCGGGCAGCGGACGTGGCGCTGCTCGGCAATCAGGCCGCCGCGGGCCTTGGCGTGCGCACAACCCGGCTGGCAATGCTGCGGGTTCTCGCCCCGGTAGTGCTGACGGCGGCCTGCGTCTCCTGCGTGGGCAGCATTGGCTTTGTGGGGCTGATTGCCCCGCATATGGCGCGCCTGCTGCTGCGCGGTGGTCAGACCGCGCTCCTGACGGGAAGCGCCGTGCTGGGCGCGCTGCTGGTGCTGCTGGCGGATAACGTCGGGCGTCTGGCATTCCTCCCGCTGCAGCTGCCGGCGGGAATTGTCATTTCATTGATTGGCGGACCGTTTTTCCTGCTGCTGCTCTGGCAGCGTCGGGACAGATTTTAGGGGATTATGATGCGTGTACTGTTTTCGATGCTGTTGCTGGTGGGGTTCGCGGTGAGCGCGGCGGAGCCGACGCAGGTCTTTACCGACGATCTGAACCGAAAGGTGGTGGTGCCGGTGCACCCGAAACGGATTGTCTCCTTACACGATCTGGACATCACCATTCCGCTGATTGAGCTTGGCGTGCCGCCGGTGGCGAGCCATGGCCGCACGCGGCCGGACGGCAGCCATTTTCTGCGATCCAGCGGCATGTTGACCGGCGTCGACTTCGATAATTCCGATATCAAATTTATCGGCACGGCGGATATCGACATCGAAGCCATCGCCGCCGCCAAACCTGACCTGATCGTTACCGAGCCGACCCGCAACACGCCGGTGGAACAATTAGCGAAAATTGCCCCGACGGTGAGCATCGATCATCTCGACGGCGGCGCGCCGGAAATCTACCGCAAGCTGGCGCAGCTCACGGGCACGCAGGCAAGGCTCAAGGTTCTGGAGCGGCGATATCAGGAGCAAATCAAGGCGCTGAAGGCGACCATCGACACGCGCAAAATCACCGTATCGGTGATTCAGGCCAATCAGGGGAAAATCAACGCCATGCACAGCTACCACTCGCTGGGCCGCGTTCTGCGCGACGCCGGATTCAAATTCCCGCCGCTGATTGAGTCCATCCCGGAAGGGGGGCGCATCGACGTCAGCGCCGAGCGCCTGCCGGAGCTGGATGCCGATTTCGTCTTTGCTACCTGGCGCGGGGATACGGGCGGTAAACCGCAGGACGAGCTGGCAGCGATGGAGGCGGTGATGCCGGGCTGGTGTCAGTTCCTGAATGCCTGCCGGAGCGGGCACTACGTGCTGATCTCGCGTGAAGAGGCGATCTCGAATTCGTTCGCGTCTTTAGGGCTGATGGCCGCGCAGGTGCAGTCACAGATTGCCGGGCGTCCGCTGCCGGAGGCCTCACGGTGATCCGCAAAGAGAAGGGGCGCGTGGATGTCTATGGCGACCGCTTTCGCGCGCGGGCGCATCAGCTGACGCCGCGTCTGCTGCAGGTCGCACGCTATATCCATGACAACCGCGAGGCGGTGATGGAGCAGACCGCCATGGAGATTGCCGCCGTAGTGAAAACCTCGGATGCCACGGTGGTCCGCGCCATACAGGCGCTGGGGTTCGCCGGGCTGCGCGATCTCAAGCAGACGCTGGAGCAGTGGTTTGGCCCGGTGGTCACCTCCAGCGAAAAGATGTCCACCACGGTGAACACGCTCGCCAGCGACGTCAACGCGAGCATTGATTTCGTGCTGGAGGGACATCAGCACACCTGCGAGGTGTTATCCGAGCCCCACAACCGCTACGCGATGGCGCAGGCGGTCTCACTGCTGGCGCAGGCAAGGCAGGTCGCCATATTTGGCATTGGCGCCTCCGGTATTCTGGCCGAGTACACCGCCAGGCTGTTCAGCCGTATGGGGTTACCCGCCACGCCGCTCAACCGTACCGGGATAGGGCTTGCCGAGCAGTTGATTGCGCTTCAGCGCGGTGACGTGCTGGTGATGATGGCGCAGAAATCCGCGCACCGGGAGGGGCAAACCACCCTGCGTGAAGCAAAACGTCTGAGCATTCCCACCATCCTGCTGACCAACGCCCTCGATTCGCGTTTCAGTAAGGAGGCGAGCGTGGTGATCCACGTTCCGCGCGGCGGTGAAAAGGGTAAAATCCCGCTCCACGGCACGGTGCTGCTCTGTCTGGAGATGATCATTTTGTCCGTCGCCGCCACCGAACCGCAGCGCGCCATCAAGTCGATGAAGCGCATCAACGAACTCCATCGCGGGTTAAAGCCGGGGAAGAAGAGCAGCTAAAAACAACAAAGCCCGGTGGCGCTAGCGCTTACCGGGCCTACGGTTCAGGTTTTGTAGGCCGGGTAAACGCAGTGTCACCCGGCAAATTCCACGAACTTAAACCCCTTGCTCCAGGATGCGGATGTGGGTTTCCAGCACGTCGCCCTTCACCGCGTCGCTCCACGCTTTCATGTGCGCGGTCTGCAGATGCGCTTCAAGATGCGCGACGGTTTCCCACTGCTCAACCATGATGATCGAGTCCGGCGCGGTCGCCTGGAAGCTGGCATCAGTGGCGGCATCCACCATCGGCGCGTAGCCGTGGCAGCCTTCTTCTTTCAGTACGGTCGGGATAATTTTCGCGAACTGATCCAGCACCGCCTGGCGGTGATGTTGACCTGGACGAGTACGGATTTCTGCGATAACGGTAAGCATGTTTACTACTCCTTTAATTCCAGGCTACCAGTTAAGCAAAAATTTCCGCGAGATGCTTGCGATATTCTGCGATATAGCGCGGGACATCAGGCATTTTAATCACGTCGTTGACGATAAAGGTCGGCAGCGGAACCATGCCCAGGAACTGATTCGCCTTGTGGAACGGCAGGTACGCGCCGTCCACGCCCACGCCCTCGAAGAACTGATCTTTCTCGGTGAAGGCTTCCAGCGGCGCGTTCCAGGTCAGTGACAGCATATATTTTTTGCCCTGAATCAGGCCGCCTGAACCGTATTTTTTGGACGCGTCAGAGCGGGTGCGGCCATCGCTGGCATACAGCGAACCGTGACCTTCCGTGAACACGTCGTCCATGTATTTTTTCACGGTCCACGGCGCGCCCATCCACCAGCCTGGCATCTGCCAGATCACCACGTCAGCCCACAGGAAGTTCTGCACTTCGACTTTCACGTCGTAGTGGCTGTCTGCACGCACGACCTTAACATCATGCCCGGCGTCGCGCAGGAAACCGTCCGCGACCTCGGTCAGGGTGTCATTCAGCTGGCCTTTAGAGTGCGCAAATTCTTTTGCACCGTTAATAATCAGAATGTTGCTCATTTTTTGTCCTCGGCGATGAGAGTATGCCGGGTATTCTACGCGCGAGGACGGAGCGGAAAAATGAGCAAAATGTGCAAAGTCTTTTGCTGGAGATGCAATAATCCGCTACCAGCTGACCTTCACCTCAAAGCCGCCTTCCGCCGCATTGCTCAGCGAGACGCGCATCCCGTGCAGCGCGGCAATGCGCCTGACGATAGAGAGCCCCAGCCCGCTGCCCGTGGCGTTCTGGCCCGGTGGACGATAAAAACGCTCGCCGATGCGCGCCAGCACCTCGGGGTCAACGCCGGGACCGTTGTCGCGCACGCTAAAGCTACGCGCGTCCAGCGTCACGTCCACCACGCTGCCGCGCGGACTGTAGCGGATGGCATTGTCCAGCAGGTTGCGCACCAGCAGGCTGAGCAGCAGGGGCTGCCCCTGACGTTTGACCTGCGGGGCATGGTTGATGAGGCGAATATCAATCCCTGCCTGCTGCGCCGGATGCCAGATATCCAGCACCGCCGACTGAAGTAAATCGGCAAGCGTTATCGGTTCGACATCGTCAAGGTTATCCAGCGAGTCCAGACGCGACAGGGTGAGGAGCTGATCCACCAGCCGCGAAGCGCGGTCGATTCCCGCATGCAGCTGTGCCAGCGCTTTTTCCCGCGCCTGCGGATCGTCCTGCGAGAGCTGCGCCACGTCAGTTTGCACCTTCAGGGCTGCCAGCGGGCTGCGCAGCTCGTGGGCGGCATCGGACGTAAAGCGGCGCTCGCGGGTCATCATCTCCTGGGTACGTGCGAAGAGGTGATTCAGCGCGTCGAGCAGGGGGCGCACTTCCGTGGGCACACCCTGAAGCACAAGCGCCTCGGTCGCATCCGGCGAGCGGGAGCGCAGGGTCTGCGCCAGCTTTTTGAGCGGCCTCAGCTCCCGGCTCAGGAGGAGAATCAGCAAGAGCAGCATCACGGGCAGCGCTACCAGCCAGGGCGTGAGCTGCGAGCTGACCACGTCCAGCGCCATATCCTGGCGGTACTCCCACTCCTGACCGACCACCACGCGGTATTTCCCGTCGGGTGAGGTCAGCCACAGGAAACGCCATTCATCGTTATCGTCCTGGAGCTGCCCGTTAGCAAACCCGTCGCGGCGATAGTGATACGGAATATCGCGCCCGTTCTCGCCGTCGTTCAGCAGCATTTTGCCGTCGACGGCGTAAATGGCGAAAGCCAGCGCGTCGTCATCGAGACGGCCATGCTTCACTTTCTTTGGGATCTCGCGCATCCGTTCGGGGGCGCGGATCTCGTCAAGATCCATCGTCAGCAGCCGTTTGGCAAACAGCATCTGCTGCGTGTCGAAGAGCTTATCCAGCTTATGGGTGGTCTGCTGCCAGGCCACCAGGCTGGCGGCAAACCATGCCATCAGGGAGAGCGCTAAAAAGAGGAGCGTCAGGCGCAGCTTCAGGCTCAGGCGTTGCGTCAGCTTCATGCGTCACCCAGGGTATAGCCGATGCCGTGCACGGTGCGGATAAACTCGCTGCCAAGCTTGCGGCGCAGATGATGAACGTGGACTTCTACCGCGTTGCTGGAGACGTCGTCGTCCCAGGTATACAGTTTTTCCTCAATCGTTTTGCGAGGGAGCACGCGGCCTGCATTGCGCATCAGCAGTTCCAGCAGCGCGAACTCTTTCGGCTTCAGCGTCAGCGGTTCACCGTCCTGCGTGGCGACGAGACGGGTCGGATCGAGCGTGACCTTGCCGTGGCGTAGCTCGCTATGCGTCTGTCCGTGGCTGCGGCGGACCAGCGCCTCGAGGCGGGCACCCACTTCAATCAGCGCGAACGGCTTGCAGAGATAATCATCCGCGCCAAGACGCAGCCCTTCCACGCGCTGGTTAAGCGCATCCCGCGCGGTCAGGATCAATACCGGCTCGCTGTGCCCGCTTTCGCGCCACGCGCGCAGGATGTCCAGACCGTCGATTTCCGGCAGCGTCAGATCCAGCACCACGGCATCGTAGGGCGCAGACGCGAGCGCGGCCTGACCGGTTTTGCCGTCGGTAAACCAGTCCACGCTAAAGCCCATTTTGCTTAAACCCGCCCTGATACCGTCGCCGATTAACGTGTCGTCTTCTACCAGTAAAATGCGCATATTCCCTCCTTGATGCCGTCAGTAAACCCTCTGTAAGCGCCTGCTGTACAGCAATAATAAATAAATTTTTCCCTTAAGAAGTTGTTAAGGATTACCCTGTTTAATGGACTGCGAAACCAGATTAAAGGGAGAGTTAATATGAAAAAATTCGCTGCTATTGCCGCCATCATGATGATGACCACTGCCCCCGTTTTTGCCGCGCAGGGCGGATTTAACGGCCCGTCTGCCGCACAGACCCAGACCCAAACGCAGGCAGGCGGTTTTGTCGATAACGACGCCAACCTCACCACCGCGGTGAAGGTAAAAGAGATGAAGGACGACAGCTGGGTGAAGCTGCGCGGGAACATCACCCAGCGCCTGTCCGATGACCGCTACACCTTCCGCGATGAGACCGGCACGGTGAACGTGGAAATTGACCACAAGCGCTGGAACGGCGTGACCGTCAGCCCTCAGGATAAAGTGGAAATCCAGGGCAAAGTCGATAAAGAGTGGAACGATTTTGAAATCGACGTGAAGCAGGTCATTAAGCTGAACAAATAACCCGGAAAGGGCCGCATAAGCGGCCCTTTTTCTTTGTGACTCAACTCGTCAGATAGGGTAGTATCTGCGGCAATATTGCCTGAAACCCTTCGGTTTCTGAGTTGAGGAATCACACGTAATGAGCGATATGGCAGAGCGCCTCGCGCTACATGAATTCACGGAAAACGCCTACCTGAACTACTCCATGTACGTCATCATGGACAGGGCGTTGCCGTTTATCGGGGATGGCCTGAAGCCCGTTCAGCGCCGCATCGTGTATGCGATGTCCGAACTGGGGCTGAATGCCACCGCCAAGTTCAAGAAATCCGCCCGTACCGTCGGTGACGTGCTGGGTAAATACCATCCGCACGGCGACAGCGCCTGCTATGAAGCAATGGTGCTGATGGCGCAGCCGTTCTCTTACCGTTACCCGCTGGTGGATGGTCAAGGGAACTGGGGGGCGCCGGACGACCCAAAATCCTTCGCGGCGATGCGTTATACCGAGTCCCGCCTCTCTAAATATGCCGAAGTGCTGCTGGGCGAGCTGGGCCAGGGGACCGTTGACTGGGTACCGAACTTCGACGGTACGCTGCAGGAGCCGAAGATGCTGCCCGCGCGTCTGCCGAACATCCTGCTGAACGGCACCACCGGGATTGCGGTCGGTATGGCGACGGACATTCCGCCGCACAACCTGCGTGAAGTGGCGAAAGCCGCCATCACCCTGATTGAGCAGCCGAAAACCTCGCTCGACGATCTGCTGGATATCGTGCAGGGCCCGGACTTCCCGACCGAAGCTGAGATCATCACTTCGCGTGCGGAAATCCGCAAAATCTACCAGAACGGTCGCGGCTCCGTGCGCATGCGCGCGGTGTGGAATAAAGAAGACGGCGCCGTGGTGATCACCGCGCTGCCGCATCAGGTTTCCGGTGCCAAAGTGCTGGAGCAGATCGCCTCCCAGATGCGCAATAAAAAGCTGCCGATGGTGGACGACCTGCGTGACGAATCTGACCACGAGAACCCGACCCGTCTGGTGATCGTGCCGCGTTCTAACCGCGTGGACATGGAGCAGGTGATGAACCACCTGTTCGCCACCACCGATCTGGAAAAAAGCTACCGCATTAACCTGAACATGATTGGCCTCGACGGACGCCCGGCGGTGAAAAACCTGCTGGAGATCCTCTCCGAATGGCTGACGTTCCGCCGCGATACGGTACGCCGTCGTCTGAACCATCGTCTGGAGAAAGTGCTTAAGCGCCTGCATATCCTCGAAGGTTTGCTGGTGGCGTTCCTCAATATCGACGAGGTGATTGAGATCATCCGTACCGAGGACGAGCCGAAGCCCGCCCTGATGTCGCGCTTTGGCATCAGCGAAACCCAGGCCGAAGCGATCCTCGAGCTGAAGCTGCGCCATCTCGCCAAACTGGAAGAGATGAAGATCCGCGGCGAGCAGAACGAGCTGGAAAAAGAGCGCGATCAGCTGCAGGCGATCCTCGCGTCCGAACGCAAGATGAATACCCTGCTGAAGAAAGAGCTGCAGGCTGATGCCGACGCGTTTGGTGACGACCGTCGTTCTCCGCTGCACGAGCGCGAAGAAGCGAAGGCGATGAACGAGCACGACATGCAGCCGTCCGAGCCGGTGACCATTGTCCTGTCGCAGAGCGGCTGGGTGCGCAGCGCCAAAGGCCACGATATCGACGCGCCGGGGCTCAGCTACAAAGCGGGCGACAGCTTTAAAGCGGCGGTGAAAGGCAAGAGCAACCAGCCGGTGGCGTTTATCGACTCCACCGGTCGCAGCTATGCCATTGACCCGATCACGCTGCCTTCCGCGCGCGGGCAGGGTGAACCGCTGACCGGCAAGCTGACGCTGCCGCCGGGCGCGACGGTTGACCATATGCTGATGGAAGCCGATGACCAGAAGCTGCTGCTGGCGTCTGACGCGGGCTACGGTTTTATCTGTACCTTCAACGATCTGGTTTCCCGCAACCGTGCCGGTAAGGCGCTGATTAGCCTGCCGGACAACGCTCACGTAATGGCACCGCTGGTGATCGAGAACGAAAGCGACATGCTGCTGGCGATCACCACCGCCGGACGTATGCTGATGTTCCCGGTCAGCGATCTGCCGGAGCTGTCAAAAGGCAAGGGCAACAAGATCATCAACATCCCGTCGGCGGAGGCCGCGAAAGGCGAAGATGGCCTGGCGCACCTCTTCCTGCTGCCGCCGCAGAGCACGCTGACCATTCACGTCGGCAAGCGCAAAATCAAGCTTCGTCCGGAAGAGCTGCAGAAGGTGGTGGGCGAGCGCGGTCGCCGCGGCTCGCTGATGCGCGGCCTGCAGCGTATCGACCGCGTGGAGATTGACTCTCCTGCACGCAGCGCGGCGGGTGACAGCGAAGAGTAATGTCGTGATATCCCCCTCTGTCCGGAGGGGGAATTTCAATAAAATTTCCCGTAAAATCGTTGTTAATTCGTGCGTTGCGATTAACAATACGCGCTCGTAATAAAGTCCTTACCTGGCCACAGGTGAAGTATAATTGTCAGCTGTCAGGGCTTCAGAGGTCGCTATGCTATATATTGTTCGTCTTATTCTTACCGTTATCTACTGTATTCTGGTCTGTATTTTCGGCTCTATTTATTGCCTGTTCAGCCCGCGTAATCCGAAGCATGTCGCCACCTTTGGCCATATGTTCGGGCGTCTTGCGCCGCTGTTTGGTCTGAAAGTTGAAAAACGCCTGCCGGAAGGAGCGGAGAATTTCGGTAACGCCATCTATATCGCCAACCATCAGAACAACTACGATATGGTGACGGCCTCCAATATCGTGCTTCCACCGACCGTGACGGTGGGCAAAAAAAGCCTGCTGTGGATCCCGTTTTTTGGTCAGCTGTACTGGCTTACCGGTAACCTGCTGATTGACCGTAATAACCGTGCAAAAGCGCACGGCACCATTGCAGAAGTGGTGAATCATTTTAAAAAGCGCAGGATCTCAATCTGGATGTTCCCGGAAGGGACGCGCAGCCGCGGCCGCGGCCTGCTGCCGTTTAAAACCGGTGCGTTTCATGCCGCAATTGCGGCAGGTGTTCCAATTATTCCTGTGTGCGTTTCCAATACTTCGAATAAGATTAATCTTAACCGCCTGAATAACGGGCTGGTGATTGTCGAAATGCTGCCACCCGTCGATACCAGCAAATACGGTAAAGATCAGGTGCGCGAGCTGGCAGCGCACTGCCGTGATCTGATGGCTGAGCATATTGCGCTGCTCGACAAAGAAGTCGCAGAGAGAGAAGCCGCCGGTAAGATCTAACCCGGCGTTGAAGGGAAAACGAATTCCCGCGTTGTTAGTCGTTTCAGATGGAGCTTATATGTCACTCAGTCGGCGTCAGTTTATTCAGGCTTCGGGGATCGCCCTTTGTGCGGGTGCGATGCCGCTGACAGCCAGCGCCGCCGGGCAGCAACAGCCGCTGCCTATTCCGCCACTCATTGAATCCCGTCGCGGCCAGCCGCTTTTCCTGACGCTGCAGCGCAGCCACTGGTCCTTTACCCAGGGGACGCGTGCGCCGGTCTGGGGCATTAACGGACGTTACCTTGGGCCGACCATACGCGTGTGGAATGGCGATGACGTAAAGCTCATCTACAGTAACCGTACCCCTGAAAATGTCGCCATGACCATCAGCGGCCTGCAGGTGCCTGGCCCGCTGATTGGCGGCGCGGCGCGCATGATGTCGCCCAGCGCCGACTGGGCGCCCGTTCTGCCGATTCGCCAGAGCGCGGCAACCCTGTGGTATCACGCCAACACCCCTAACCGCACGGCGCAGCAGGTCTATAACGGCCTGGCCGGCATGTGGCTGGTGGAAGATGAAGTCAGCAAATCCCTGCCGATCCCGAACCACTACGGCGTGGATGACTTCCCAATTATCATCCAGGACAAACGTCTGGATAATTTCGGTACGCCGGAATACAGCGAACCGGGGAGCGGTGGCTTCGTTGGCGATACGCTGCTGGTTAACGGCGCGCAGAGCCCGTATGTCGAAGTGTCCCGTGGCTGGGTGCGCCTGCGCCTGCTCAACGCGTCTAACTCGCGCCGCTATCAGCTGCAAATGAGCGATGGCCGTCCGCTGCACGTCATCTCCGGCGATCAGGGTTTTTTACCGGCACCGGTGTCCGTCAAACAGCTGGCGCTCGCGCCGGGTGAGCGTCGCGAAATTCTCATTGATATGACCAACGGGGATGAAGTCTCTGTGACCTGCGGCGAAGCGGCAAGCATTGTTGACCGTATTCGCGGGTTCTTTGAACCGTCGAGCATTCTTGTCTCGACCCTGGTGCTGACCCTGCGTCCAACCGGCCTGCTGCCGCTGGTGACCGATAGCCTGCCCATGCGCCTGCTGCCGCAGGAGATCATGAGCGGCTCCCCGGTGCGCAGCCGTGATATCAGCCTGGGCGACGATCCGGGCATCAACGGTGCGCTGTGGGACGTCAACCGTATCGACATCACCGCGCAGCAGGGCACCTGGGAGCGCTGGACGGTGCGTTCAGATATGCCGCAGTCGTTCCATATTGAAGGGGTAAGCTTCCTGATCCGCAACGTTAACGGCGCGATGCCGTTCCCGGAAGATCGCGGCTGGAAAGATACCGTCTGGGTGGACGGTCAGGTTGAACTGCTCGTCTACTACGGCCAGCCTTCGTGGCCGCACTTCCCGTTCCTGTTCCACAGCCAGACGCTGGAGATGATGGACAGGGGCTCCGTAGGGCAGATGCTGATCAACCCCGCGCCATAACCTCTGACATTCCCGGTTCGCCGGGAATGGTTTATGCCCGCCAGAAAAAGCGCGAGAACAGAATCAGCACCGGGTAAATTTCCAGACGCCCTAAGATCATCGCCGCGCACATCAACAGCTTAGCCCCTTCTGTTAACGTGCCGAACGTCGACGCCGTCTCGCCAAATCCCAGCCCCATGTTGTTGATACAGGCGGCGACCGTCGCGAATGACGTAAACAGATCGTAGCCCATCAGATTAAGCGCCCAGACAAAAAAGCCCGTGATCATCACGTAGAGAAAGAAGAAGCTCCAGACCGAGCGCAGGACGCGTTCATTCACCACGCTTTTGCCCACCTTAATGCTCAGCAGCGCGCGCGGATGCGCCAGCTGGTTCATCTCCTGAATACTCTGCTTGAACATAATCAAAAAACGCAGGGCTTTGATCCCGCCGCAGGTCGAGCCTACGCAGCCGCCAAAAAAGCTGGCGCTCAATAGCAGGAAGATGGTGTGGGTGGGCCATTGGGCGTAGTCGGCGGTCGACAGGCCGTTATCGGTCATCATCGAACTGGCAAGGAAGAAGGCGTGCACCAGGCTATCCGTGGGGCTGTACATGCCTGCATGCCAGACCTGCCAGGCGGTGATGAGGATAATCGCCGCAGCGGCGCTCAGGAAGAATTTAACCTCCGGGCTGCGACGAATCGGCTTCAGGGTGCGTCGGACAATGGCGACGTACCAGAGGGTGAAGTTAAACGCGGAGAGCAGCGAAAACGCCCCGGCAACCAGCTCGATTGCGTGGCTGTCATAAAAACCAATGCTCTCGCTGCGGGTGGAGAAGCCGCCCAGTGACACGGTCGAAAGCCCGTGACAGACGGCGTCAAAAAAGGACATTCCCGCCAGCCAGTAGGCCAGAGTGCAGGCCACGCCCAGCGCGAAGTAGGTCACCCACAGCGTGCGCGCGGTATCGGCAAGGCGGGGCGTCAGACGCTCCTCCTTGAACGGCCCCGGCATCTCTGACTGATAGAGCTTCATGCCGCCAATGCCCAGCAGCGGCAGGACCGCGACGGCCAGCACGATGACGCCTAACCCGCCAATGAAATTCAGCTGAGCGCGGTAATAGAGGTACGACTTAGGCAGGGCGCTGACGTCCCCGATCACCGTCGCTCCGGTAGTGGTGATCCCGGAAACCCCTTCAAAGAGCGCGTCAGCAAAGGAGAGCTGAAGCCCGTCATCCATCCAGAGCGGCATGGCGCTAATCAATGAAAAAAGCAGCCAGAACAGCACGATAATCACGAAACCGTCGCGGGTGCGCAGCTGGATGCCGGCGTGGCGGGTTGCCCGCCAGGTTAAGCCTCCGAGACTAAAAAAGGTTAAAAAAGTGGTCAGGAAGGCAAAGTAGGTCCGCTCTTTGTTCAGCAGGGCGATAACCATCGGCGGCAGCATGGAAAGGCTGTACAGCAGCACAAGGAAACCGCAGAGGTGCAGGACAACCCGCAGCTGGGAGACATGTAACGAATCGTTGGGCTTCACAACTGAGCTCCGCACAAACACGCATTCCGGGGCAAATCACCGGAAAATAGAGTGAATATTATGATCCAAAATTATCAGGGCGGCGTATTTTAACGACTTCCGTGAATATCTGCCTGCTTCCTGCATCCTTTTCTTCAAATCTGGCAGATGAACAGCGTATAATCCCGCTCCTTTTGTTTATTTTTTCTTCGGAAGCATTATGAGCGCAATTTCCCTGATCCAGCCGGATCGTGACCTCTTCTCCTGGCCCCAGTACTGGGCGGCCTGCTTTGGACCGGCGCCGTTCCTGCCGATGTCCCGGGAAGAGATGGACCAACTGGGCTGGGACAGCTGCGATATCATTCTGGTCACGGGCGATGCCTACGTTGACCACCCGAGCTTCGGCATGGCCATCTGTGGCCGTATGCTCGAAGCGCAGGGCTTCCGCGTGGGGATCATCTCCCAGCCTGACTGGAACAGCAAAGACGACTTCATGCGTTTGGGTAAACCGAACCTGTTCTTCGGCGTGACCGCAGGCAACATGGACTCGATGATCAACCGCTATACCGCCGACCGTAAGCTGCGCCATGACGACGCCTACACGCCGGATAACGTGGCGGGCAAACGTCCGGACCGCGCAACCCTCGTCTACACCCAGCGCTGCAAAGAAGCCTGGAAAGACGTGCCGGTGATCCTGGGCGGCATCGAGGCGAGCCTGCGCCGTACCGCACACTACGACTACTGGTCAGATACCGTGCGCCGCTCGGTGCTGGTGGATTCCAAGGCCGACATGCTGATTTACGGAAACGGCGAGCGTCCGCTGGTGGAAGTGGCGCACCGCCTGTCGCAGGGCGAGCCGGTGAGCAGCATCCGCGACGTGCGCAATACCGCCATTATGGTGAAAGAGGCGCTGCCGGGCTGGCGCGGGGTAGATTCCCGCATCATCGATATGCCGGGCAAAATCGACCCGATCCCACATCCGTACGGCGACGATCTGCCGTGTGCCGATAACAAACCGGTAGAGCCAAAGAAGGCGGAAGCGAAGGCGATCGTCGTGCAGCCGCCGCGTCCGAAGCCTTGGGAAAAGACCTACGTACTGCTGCCCTCCTACGAGAAGGTGAAAGCCGACAAGGTGCTCTACGCGCACGCGTCCCGTATTCTGCACCATGAAACCAACCCGGGCTGCGCCCGCGCGCTGATGCAGAAGCACGGCGAGCGCTTTATCTGGATCAACCCGCCAGCGATCCCGCTCTCCACCGAAGAGATGGACAGCGTCTTTGCGCTGCCGTACAAGCGCGTGCCGCACCCGGCGTACGGCAACGCCCGCATCCCGGCGTATGAGATGATCCGCTTCTCGATCAACATCATGCGCGGCTGCTTCGGTGGCTGTTCCTTCTGCTCCATTACCGAGCACGAAGGGCGCATTATTCAGAGCCGCTCTGAAGATTCAATCATCAATGAGATCGAAGCCATTCGCGACTCCGTGCCGGGCTTTACCGGCGTGATTTCCGATCTTGGCGGCCCAACCGCCAACATGTATATGCTGCGCTGCAAATCACCGCGCGCGGAACAGACCTGTCGTCGCCTCTCCTGCGTCTATCCGAGCATTTGTGAGCACATGGACACCAACCACGAGCCGACGATCAACCTCTACCGCCGCGCGCGCGATCTGAAGGGCATCAAGAAGATCCTCATCGCGTCCGGGGTGCGTTATGACATCGCCGTGGAAGATCCGCGCTACATCAAAGAGCTGGCGACGCACCACGTTGGTGGCTATCTCAAGATTGCGCCGGAGCACACCGAAGAAGGCCCGCTGTCGAAGATGATGAAGCCGGGCATGGGCAGCTACGATCGTTTTAAACAGCTGTTCGACACCTACTCGAAGCAGGCGGGCAAAGAGCAGTATCTGATCCCGTACTTCATCTCCGCCCACCCGGGCACGCGTGATGAGGACATGGTGAACCTGGCGCTGTGGCTGAAGCAGCGCCGCTTCCGCCTGGATCAGGTGCAGAACTTCTATCCGTCACCGCTCGCCAACTCGACGACCATGTACTACACCGGCAAGAACCCGCTGAGTAAGATTGGTTATAAGAGTGAAGACGTGGTGGTGCCGAAAGGGGATAAACAGCGTCGTCTGCACAAAGCGCTGCTGCGCTACCACGATCCGGCCAACTGGCCGCTGATCCGCCAGGCGCTGGAAGAGATGGGCAAAAAGCACCTGATCGGCTCGCGCCGCGACTGTCTGGTACCGGCCCCGACGCTGGAGGAGATGCGCGAAGCGCGTCGCCAGAACCGCAATACGCGCCCGGCGCTGACCAAGCACACGCCGATTGTGCATCAGCGTTCGAACGGTGGAGCGGGAACGAAGAAGACCGTAAAACGTAAGATCGGTTAAACCTGTAACAAAGCCCGGTGGCGCTAGCGCTTACCGGGCCTACAGGTCAGCGCGTAGGCCGGGTAAGGCGCAGCCGCCACCCGGCTTTTTTCTGCATAAGGGTAGGAGGCCCAAAATGAAAATTAGGAAGTTAACAGGAGCGATGCTGATTGGCCTTACGTTATGCGGTTGTGTAATGCACCGCCAGACACAGCCAGAAGTGGAAGGACGTCTAATCGACAGCGCAGGTAAGCCAGTCCCGGGCGCTAAAATAACATTAGAGAGGGAGCAAACGCTTTCTGACGACAACGGTCGTTTTGCTTTTCAGAGCCAGCATGAGTGGATCTTTTTTCTGCCAATAGGTCCGATGGACTGGATTTATCACACCCCGCTCCAGATAAGCGTCAACGGAAAGGAATATGGTGCAGAAGTAGGCGGCGGTCTCGGTGGGCCACATAAACTGGAAGGGAAAGCGTACAACGTTATTTGCACATTACCTGATCTTCCCGGAGAAGCGAGATGTCAGTCCGGTTTATAAATTAAAACGAGCCCGGCGGAAGACCGGGCTCGTTTTAAGTATTATCCGCCAAACTGATCCGGGTCTGGCCCAAGCCGCTTGCCCTTATCCAGCTTCGCAATTTCCCCCAGCTCATCTTTGTCCAGACGGAAATCCCAGACGTCGAAGTTCTCGGCGATGCGCGATGGCGTGACCGATTTCGGGATCACCACCAGGCCGTTGTCCAGATGCCAGCGAATGACGATCTGCGCCGGGGTTTTGCCGTATTTATCCGCCAGGTCGCGGATAATTTTCTGATCGAATACCCCTTCACCGCCCTGAGCCAGCGGGCTCCAGGATTCGGTCTGAATCTTATGCGTGGCGTTCCAGGCGTGAAGCTGGCGCTGCTGCAACAGCGGGTGCAGCTCGATCTGGTTAATCACAGGCGCGACGCCCGTCTCGTCAATCAGCCGCTGCAGGTGATGAACCTGGAAGTTACAGACGCCGATGCTTTTCACCAGCCCCGCTTTTTGCAGTTCAATCATCCCTTTCCAGGCATCAACGTAATGGTCGATGGCCGGAACCGGCCAGTGCATGAGATACAGGTCGACGAAATCGAGCTGGAGCTTCTCCAGACTCTCCTGCAGGGCTTCGCGGGGACGCTTTTGATCGTCATTCCACAGTTTCGTGGTGATGAATAACTCATCGCGGGGGACACCGGCGCTGGCCAGCGCGGTCCCCACGCCGTCCTCGTTTTTGTACGCGGCGGCGGTGTCAATCGACCGGTAGCCGACTTCCAGGGCTTTATGAATGGCGGAGACGACCTCGTCGTTACCGGCTTTCCATACACCTAGCCCCAGCTGGGGCATCACGTTGCCGTCCTGCAGCTTGATTACGGTTTGGTTTGCCATTTTTCCTCCTTCAGGTGCGCATCGCCGGAGGGAGACTCCGGCGATGGGGTGTGCATTAAGTCTGGACGAAATGTCAAAAAACGAAAGTCGGGGGGACAAAAACGCTTAGCGTGCCGCCTCGTAAATACGGCGGCTGACGTCCAGGCTGATGTCGCCGTGCTCGCCCAGATGGGTCATGCCGTGCTCTTCGAGTTTCGCCAGCAGGGCAGGGATAGAGCTGCCGTCCAGACCGTAGCCAGACAGACGCGTTGGCACGCCCAGACCTTCAAAGAAACTGCGGGTCGCTTCGATGGCGGCATCAATACGCGCATCGTCAGAACCCTCGGTGATGTTCCACACGCGCTCAGCGTACTGCAGCAGTTTGGCGCGTTTGGTATCACGTTTTTCATTCCACAGCGCAGGCAGCACAACGGCCAGCGTCTGCGCATGATCCAGACCGTGCATCGCCGTCAGTTCGTGGCCCAGCATGTGGGTCGCCCAGTCCTGCGGCACGCCAGCACCGATCAGGCCATTCAGCGCCTGGGTGGCGGCCCACATCACGTTGGCGCGAACGTCATAGTTTTCCGGCTCTTTCAGCGCTTTCGGACCTTCTTCAATCAGCGTCAGCAGAATGCCTTCCGCAAAACGATCCTGGATTTTGGCATTCACCGGATACGTGACGTACTGCTCAACGGTATGAACAAAGGCATCGACCACGCCGTTCGCGACCTGACGCGCAGGCAGGGTGTAGGTGTAGACCGGATCCAGAATGGCGAAGACAGGCTGAACGTGTTCGTTCATGAAGGCCTGCTTATCACCGGTAGTTTTACGGGAGATGACTGCGCCCTTGTTGGATTCAGAACCCGTCGCTGGCAGGGTCAGCACGGAGCCCATCGGGATGGCGCTTTTGATGTCGCTGCCGCGGGTTTCCAGAATGTGCCACGGATCGATGCCGTCAGCATAGTGCGCTGCCGCCGCGATGAATTTGGTGCCGTCCAGCACGGAGCCGCCGCCGACCGCCAGCAGGAAGGTGATGTTTTCTTCGCGGGCGATTTTCACCGCGTTCATCAGCGTTTCGTAGGACGGGTTTGGCTCAATGCCGCCGAACTCACGCACGTCCAGACCGTCCAGCGCGCTGTAAACCTGATCCAGCACGCCGGTTTTTTTCACGCTGCCGCCGCCGTAGGTGATCAGCACGCGGGCGTCAGCAGGGATCTGTGCGCGCAGGTCAGCGATAGCGTCTTTACCAAACAGAATGCGGGTTGGGGTGTGAAGATTAAAGTTGTTCATTGCTCGTTCCCTTTAGTGGGTGAAAAACCGTGGTGCGCAGAGGGCGACCTGATGCTGCACATTGTGGCCGTCCGGGGCTACGCCCTCAATGCACATTCCTGCCGATGTCTTGCCCATTTCTACAGAGCGCTGGAGAAAGCGCGGAAAACAACGCACACTGTCAACGTCGAAAACCGCACCCGGAGTAACGCAAGATGAACCGTGAGGCTATCTGCCAGCAGCTCACTGCGCAGATTAAGAGATTGATAGATAATGAAAATCGTGCCAGCGATCTGCTGCCGGACATTCGCCTGCTCTACGGCACGCAGCCCGGAACGCGCACGCCGGTCATGTACCAGCCGGGCATCGTTTTTCTCTTTTCAGGCCATAAAATTGGCTATATCAACGAGCGCGTGTTCCGCTACGACACCAATGAATATCTGCTGCTGACAGTACCTTTACCCTTCGAATGTGAAACCTTCGCGACAGAGGCGGTTCCGCTGGCGGGGATCCGCGTCAATGTTGATATCCTCCAGCTGCAGGAGTTGCTGATGGAGATTGGCGAAGACGAACTCTTCCAGCCTTCGATGGCCTCAAGCGGGATCAACTCGGCAACGCTGTCGGAAGAGATCCTCTGCGCCATTGAGCGTCTGCTGGACGTCATGGAGAGGCCGCTGGACGCGCGCATACTGGGCAAGCAGATTATCCGAGAAATTCTGTACCACGTGCTGCTGGGCCCGGGCGGCGGCGCGTTACTTGCCCTGGTGAGCCGACAGACCCACTTCAGCCTGATAAGCCGCGTGCTCAAGCGTATCGAAAGCCAGTACACCGAAAACCTCAGCGTCGACCAGCTGGCGGCGGAAGCCAATATGAGCGTCTCGGCGTTTCACCATAACTTTAAATCGGTGACCAGCACTTCGCCGCTGCAGTACCTCAAAACCTACCGGCTGCATAAGGCGCGGATGCTGATGATCCACGACGGCATGAAGGCCAGCGCGGCGGCGATGCGGGTGGGCTATGAAAGTGCGTCGCAGTTCAGTCGGGAGTTTAAGCGCTATTTCGGCGTCACGCCGGGAGAGGATGCGTCACGTATAAGAACGATGCAGGGAGCCTGACGAAAAACGTAGGCCGGGTAAGCGATAGCGCCACCCGGCTTTGTTGAATTATGCGCTGCAGTACTTCTTCTTAATCACTACCGCGATGGTGCCCACCAGACCCGCCACCAGCAGGAACATCGGCAGCACCATCAGGAAGGTCATCACCTGATCTTCGTGGTGTTTCACGAAGGGGATCATATTCAGCGCGTAGCCGAATGTCGTCACCACGCCAACCCAAAGCAGGGCGCTCAGCCAGTTGAAGAACTGGAAGCGGCGGTTCGACAAACCGGAAATGCCCGCCATCGTCGGCAGAAGGGTGCGAACGAACGCCAGAAAACGTCCGGCCAGCAGCGCAAGCAGGCCGTGTCGGTCAAACATGCAGGTTGCACGCTGATGGTATTTATGGGGTAACTGCGCCAGCCAGCTTTTGACCACGCGCGTGTTGCCGAGCCAGCGGCCCTGCAGATAGCTCAGCCAGCAGCCCAGGCTGGCTGCGGAAGTGAGGATAACCATCGTGGGCGTAAAGTCCATGACGCCTTTGCCGATCAACGCCCCGGCAAGCAAAAGCAGACTGTCACCGGGTAAAAACGAGGCTGGCAGTAATCCATTTTCCAGAAACAGCGTTGCGAACATCACGAAATAGACGACGCCTATGACGTGAGGATCCGCCAGGGCGGCAAAATCATGTTGCCAGAGCGCCGCGATAATATCTTGAATAACAGCCATGGACTTTCCTGTGGAACAGCAGATATAGCGCTATTGTACTCCCTAATTCGCCCGACGGGTTTGATCCCGGGCGCAACTCATGCAGACTTTTCTGCTTGCGGTGTCCACAAAAGCGTCCAGAGAGTACATTTTCAGCCAGCACTCTACACGATACGCTCGAACCCTGCTGCTAAATCCGCAATCAGATCGTCAACATTTTCTAAACCGATATGCAGTCGTATTAGGGTACCGCTGAAGTCCACTTCACCGCCGGGGCGCAGGGCCGCGATCTGCTCCGGCTGGTTAGCCAGGATCAGGGATTCAAAACCGCCCCAGGAGTAGGCCATGCTGAAGAGGCTAAAATTATCCAGATAGCTTGCCAGCTCGTCATTATTCAGCCGTTTTTTCAGCACAAACGAGAACAAACCGCTGCTGCCCGTAAAGTCACGTTGCCAGAATTCATGCCCCTTACTGCCCGGCAGCGCCGGATGGTTTACGCGCTCAACCTGCGGATGCTGCGCCAGCCATTCGGCCACCTTCAGGCTGCTTTCGTGGTGCTGACGCAGACGAACGCCCAGCGTGCGGAGTCCGCGGCTGGTCATGTACGCCGTGTCGGCATCCACCATCTGGCCCATCAGATAGGCGTTTTCACGCAGCTGATCCCAGCAGCGCGCGTTGGAAACCGCAGTACCAATCATGCCGTCAGAGTGGCCAATCAGGTATTTCGTCGCCGCCTGGATGGAAATATCAATGTCGAATTCCAGCGCTTTAAACAGCACGCCTGCCGCCCAGGTGTTGTCGATCATAATGATCGCCTCTGGCGCTTTGCTGCGCACGGCCTTGACGATAGCCGGCACGTCGTGAACTTCCATGGTGAGTGACCCCGGCGATTCCAGGAACACAATGCGCGTGTTTGGCTGAATAAGTTCGGCAATGCCTTCACCAATCAGCGGGTCGAACCAGCCGGTCGTCACGCCGAGCTTGCTGAGGATTTTGGTACAGAAGTCCTGGCTGGGTTCATAGGCGGTGTTGGTCATCAGGATATGGTCGCCCTGTTCCACAAACGCCAGAATGGTGTTGGCGACCGCCGCCGCGCCGCACGGGAACAGCGCGCAGCCTGCGCCGCCTTCCAGCTCGCACATCGCTTCCTGTAAAGAAAAATGGGTTAGCGTGCCGCGACGACCATAAAACAGTCCGCCTTTTGCGCGGTTGCGCGTGGCGTTTTTTTTCTCCTCAACGGTATCAAACACCAGCGAGGAGGCGCGTTGAATCACGCTGTTGACCGATCCCTGAGTATATTTTTTGCTGCGTCCTGCCTGTACCAGCGTGGTATCAAGATGCTTCGTTGTCATGTTCGCTAACCCTGTTTTTATACGTCTGGACGTCCAGACTACCACGATTGGAAAAAACTGCACCCGCAGGCTTATCGAATAAGCAGAAAATATTACCAAAAAAGCGCATAAGAAATTTTTACTGCGTAAGCGCAAGGAAAGTGAACGAAAATTGCGGCACTATGCAAATACTAATGAGAACTACTATCAATTCGACGATGTTTTGATATTATTACGTTCAGATTTTGTGATTTGCGTCCTGGAGATACAGAGTGGGTAATAATTTGATGCAGGCGGATCTCTCCGTTTGGGGCATGTATCAGCATGCTGACATCGTGGTTAAGATTGTGATGATCGGCCTGATTCTGGCGTCCGTTGTCACCTGGGCTATCTTCTTCAGCAAGAGCGCCGAGCTGCTTTCGCAGAAGCGTCGCCTCAAGCGGGAACAGCAGCAGCTGGCAGAAGCCCGCTCTCTGGATCAGGCCTCAGATATGACCTCATCCTTCCACCCGAAAAGCCTGACTACCCTGCTCGTGAATGAAGCACAGAACGAGCTGGAACTCTCCGCGGGCAGTGAAGATAACGAAGGCATCAAGGAGCGTACCGGTTTCCGTCTGGAGCGTCGCGTGGCGGCGGTTGGCCGACACATGGGGCGCGGCAATGGTTATCTGGCCACCATCGGCGCGATTTCGCCGTTCATCGGTCTTTTCGGTACGGTTTGGGGCATCATGAACAGCTTTATCGGTATCGCGCAGACCCAAACCACCAACCTGGCGGTCGTTGCGCCGGGTATCGCAGAAGCGCTGCTGGCGACGGCGATTGGTCTGGTCGCGGCGATTCCGGCGGTGGTTATCTACAACATCTTCGCGAGGATGATTGGCAGCTACAAAGCCACCCTCGGTGACGTTGCCGCGCAGGTTCTGCTGCTGCAGAGCCGCGATCTCGACCTGAATGCCAGCGCCGTTAAGCCGGTGCACGCGGCGTCCAAACTGCGCGTAGGTTGATATTATGGCGATGCGTCTAAACGAAAATCTGGACGATAACGGCGAAATGCATGAGATCAACGTGACGCCGTTTATCGACGTCATGCTGGTTCTGCTGATCATCTTCATGGTGGCCGCGCCGCTGGCGACGGTGGACGTGAAGGTGAATCTGCCAGCCTCGTCCAGCCAGCCGCAGCCGCGCCCGGAAAAGCCTGTCTATCTGTCCGTGAAGGCCGATAAATCGATGTTCCTCGGTAACGACCCGGTAACGGCCGACTCTGTTATCCCGGCGCTGGATCAGCTTACCGGCGGTAAAAAAGACACCACGGTCTTCTTCCGTGCGGATAAAACCGTGGATTATGAAACCATGATGAAGGTAATGGACACGCTGCATCAGGCGGGTTATCTGAAGATTGGGCTGGTCGGCGAAGAGAAAGCGGCCGCGAAGTGATAAAGAAGCTGGCGAAAGCCGGCTTTTTTATGCCTGTTGGGTTTATGCGTTCTTATTTTCCGTCGGTGCGATAGAGGGGGTTGCCAGCGCGTCCTCATCAAGCGCAACGCAGGTGACGTTTGAGGTACGGTACTCGCCGTCTGACAGTTTGCGCGTCAGACGCAGGGTGGCGATCTCTCTGGCAAGCAGATACTGGTAGTTGGCCTCAAGGCGTCCCAGAAGCTTCTCTTTTAGCTCTGGCCGCTGTTCCATGATGGCGTTCATCACGGCACCGTAAATTTCTTCTTTGACCTGCAGCGGATAAATCTCACGGCGATTCTGCCATTTCAGCCGGACCAGCGTCGCCGGGATCGATACCAGGTCTTGTGTAATGCGCGTCATCTCGTCATTTTTTGTGTTTCGCAGCGCGTCGAGATTTTGCTTTAAGATAAATTCATCACTTTTTTTATCATCCAAAGTCAAATAAACGTCGTTATTTTTAACTTCCTTCACGTTAATCCTCCCCCAGGCTATAAAAAATTGGGTTGTTTTTTTCGCGCGTAATTAAGTTAAGCCAAATTTCATTGCCCGCTTCGTTAATTTCTTTGGTTTTTTCGGCCAATATTTGACTTAGTTTCTGGGCATCTATTTCACCTTCGGCCTGCAGATCATTCAGCAGGTGGACAAAGGCTTCAATTTTTATGGCGCGAAATAAGCGGTCTTTTATATGACGATCGTGCTCTTCCAGCAACATATTACGGGATTTGCCGGTACGGGAAACACCAATTAATATATCAGGCTCGAAATCAGAGAGCTTTCTTTTCCCCTGAGTGAAACTGACCTCTTTTTCTGCTTCCGTCGGTTGCTGTTCCACAGGCGTAATGTGGTACTTAGCCGGGACGAGATAGTCGGGCAGCATTTTTAATTTCCTTTAATTTCAACAGGGTGGGGTTGGTAAAGGCGTGAGATTCGTTGACAATATCATGAGGCAAATTTAAAATCAAAAAAAATGGAGCCTACCCATGAACAGCATCTTTTTTACGGTCATCACATTACTATTACTGACCGCTGGTGTGCTTTTATTGATGCAGGAGTTCAATAAAACGAAAGTGTCGAAAGACACCAGTGAACCGCCGCAACCGGAACTCATGACAAAAGAGGAAGGGGAAGACCATTTCTCTGTATTGATGAACTCCGTTACGCCTGTCTGGTACTGGCGGGTGAACCATGAATATATCGACTTTTTACACGCGACAATTAAACGCATGAAAATGTCGGAAATTAATGACACGCCCGGACTGTTTGAAGCACAGCGTCGCTGTAGCGATCTCAATTCAGCCGTGTATAAATATTATGACAATATCAAAAAACGCTGCCTTAACGGCGAGAAGGTCTCTTATTCCGATCTGGACGTATTAAATTTGCGTCAGTGTTTTCGTGAGTTCAGCCTTGAAGCCTACCCGGAGCTGGTGGTGCTGGTCTGGCCGGAATACGCCCGTCCCGAGGTTAACCCCGACAACGTCTGAGTGACCATACTGGTGAGCTATTGCAAACAGTCAGCGCCATTGGGATATACTGGGCGCTGGTTTCTCTTGCAAACAGGACTTTATGGAACGCTTTTTTGAAAATGCCATGTACGCCTCTCGCTGGATACTGGCTCCCGTCTATTTTGGCCTTTCGCTGGCGCTTATCGCGCTGACGATTAAGTTCTTTCAGGAAATCCTGCACGTTCTGCCGAATATCTTTTCCATTGCCGAGGCGGATTTGATTCTGGTTCTGCTGTCGCTGGTGGATATGACCCTGGTGGGCGGGCTGCTGGTAATGGTGATGTTCTCCGGCTACGAGAATTTCGTCTCTCAGCTGGATATCGACGAGCGAAAAGAGAAGCTCAGCTGGTTGGGCAAAATGGATGCCTCGTCGCTGAAGAATAAAGTGGCCGCGTCGATTGTGGCGATCTCTTCTATCCACCTGCTACGCGTGTTTATGGACGCGAAGAACGTGCCGGATAACAAACTGATGTGGTACGTCATTATCCATCTGACGTTTGTGCTGTCTGCGTTTGTGATGGGGTATCTGGATAAGATCAGTAAGAAGTAAAGTACGCCTTACCCCTCACCCTAACCCTCTCCCCAAAGGGGAGAGGGGACTGCTCGGTGCGGCCTTATTTATCAGACGACGCCTGCCACAGGTTCAACTCCCCATCCGCAACATGCTGGTCAATCCGCTTGAGTTCGTCCTCACTGAAGTACACGTTATCCAGCGCCCGAACGTTCTCCTCAATCTGTTCCGGGCGGCTGGCGCCAATCAGCACTGACGTCACGCGCGCGTCTTTCAGCAGCCAGCTCAACGCCATCTGCGCCATGGTCTGACCGCGCGCCTGCGCCATTTCACTCAGCAGACGCAGGCTGTTCAGGTTGGCTTCGGTCAGCATTTTTTCGTTCAGACCGCGGACTTTCTTGCCTTCACGCTGCATGCGTGAATCTTCAGGAATACCGTTCAGGTATTTTCCGGTCAGCAGCCCCTGCGCCAGCGGGGTAAAGGCGATGCACCCGGTACCGTTGGCCGCCAGCGCATCCAGCAAACCGGTCTTATCGACCCAGCGGTTGAGCAGGTTATAGGACGGCTGGTGGATCAGCAGGGGGATCTTCCACTCGCGCAGCAGCTCGGCCATTTTTTGCGTGCGCTCGGTTGAATAGGAGGAAATGCCTACATACAGCGCTTTGCCGCTCTGCACGGCGTGGGCAAGCGCAGAGGCCGTCTCTTCCATCGGCGTGGTTTCATCCACGCGGTGGGAATAGAAAATATCCACGTAGTCGACGCCCAGGCGTTTCAGGCTCTGATCGAGGCTGGCGAGCAGATATTTGCGCGATCCGCCTGAGCCGTATGGCCCGGCCCACATGTCGTAACCCGCCTTGGTGGAGATAACCAGCTCGTCGCGATACGCGGCAAAGTCCTCACGCAGCAGGCGGCCGAAATTCTCCTCCGCGCTGCCCGGCGGCGGGCCATAGTTATTGGCGAGATCGAAATGGGTGATGCCGAGGTCGAAGGCTTTTCGCAGCAGCGCTCGCTGGGCGTCAAGAGGCTGGACGTGGCCGAAACTATGCCACAGTCCCAGCGACAGCGCGGGCAGGCGCAGGCCACTTTTACCGCAATAACGATATTGCATACTCTCATAGCGGCCAGGGTAAGGGTGCCAGGACATGATGTCTCCTTTCTTATTGATGAATTTTTCGAAACAATGTTTTCATTCTGAACTTACCACATCGCAAATGACATCCCTAAGCTCGGGCCCAATGATTAACGACCGCTGTGCGACCAGTGAAGCCACGCTAATTAAAAATGATCACAAAACGTTATAATTTCCCTCTTTCCTGCCGATAACGAGAGTAGTACTCGCCTCTGGGCGAACTCACCCTCACGGCAAGGAAGACTTATGAATATGCTCCGTAATTTCACGATCCGTTTCGTCATGCTGACGATTCTCGGGATCTTTTGTTTAATGTGGGCGGGCGTTGGGTTGTACAGCACCTGGTCCCTTTCTCGCGTATCAGATGGCAATGAAGTCGACCGCCAGCTGGTTAAACAGATGACGGTACTCAGCCAGGGTAACGATCAATATTTCCGCTTTGTGACCCGTCTGAGCCGCGCAATGGAAGTCAAAGCCGCAGGCGGCACGCCGGATCTGTCCTCCGCCCAACAGGCGCTGGATAACATGGGCAAGAAACTGGCCGAGATGAAAGCGATCTCCCCTGGCCCGATGGATGAGCAGATCTCTTCCCGGGTGATCGGCTCCTGGCAGGCGCTGCTCGAACAGGGCGTCACGCCGCAAATGCAGCAGGCGAAGCAGGGGGCTCTGGAGGGATATCGCCAGCAGGCCAACAACGTCACGCCGCCGCTGAGCCGTGCGTTCGGCGCGGCCGCTGAGGAGTTCAACAATGCCGCCGCGAAGTCGCTCGACAGCACCCGCGTGGTGGTGGACGGCCTGACAAGCATGACCCGCACGGTGATTATAGTCGCCACGATTATCGGCCTGCTGATCCTGCTCTTCACCGACCGTTACCTGGTGGCGATGTTGGTCAAACCGCTGGCTCGCATTCGCCAGCAGTTCCGCCAGATTGCCCAGGGAGATCTCAGTCAGCCCATTGAGCCGTTCGGTCGTAACTGCGTGGGGCAGCTGGTGCCGCTGCTGAGCGCTATGCAGGACAGCCTGCGCGAGGCGGTCAGCACGATCCGCTCCGGCAGTGAAAACATCTGGCGCGGCGCGACGGAAATCTCCAGCGGTAACAACGACCTCTCTTCCCGTACCGAAGAGCAGGCGGCTGCGCTGGAAGAGACGGCAGCCAGCATGGAACAGCTGACCGCCACGGTGAAACTGAACGCGGAAAGCGCGCGTCAGGCCAGCCAGCTGGCCGATGTGGCCTCAACCACCGCCAGCCGCGGCGGCTCGCTGGTGGAAGAGGTGGTGACCACCATGAGCGGTATTTCGGAAAGCTCGAAGAAAATTGCTGAAATCACTAACGTCATTAACAGCATTGCCTTCCAGACCAATATTCTGGCACTTAACGCGGCGGTTGAAGCAGCACGCGCGGGCGAACAGGGGCGCGGCTTCGCCGTCGTCGCGGGCGAAGTCCGCAACCTGGCAAGCCGCAGCGCCAACGCGGCGAAAGAGATTGAAGGGCTGATTACCGATTCCGTTTCCCGCGTCGAGCAGGGTGCAAAGCTGGTAAGCGACACGGGTACGACCATGGATGCGATTTTGCGGGACGTGACGGAAGTGACGACCATTATGAAGCAAATCGCCTCTGCCTCTGAGGAGCAGAGTAAAGGCATTTCGCAGGTCGGTATCGCCATTACCCAGATGGACGGCGTCACCCAGCAAAACGCCTCGCTGGTGGAGGAGGTTTCCGCGGCGGCTTCGGCGCTGGAGCGTCAGACCGAAGATCTTCAGCGCTCGGTGCAGAAGTTCCGCCTGACAGCATAACGCAACTTATAAGGCCGCCTTGTGCGGCCTTGTATTATTAACGCCTTCCCCATTCAGCCCCTTCTGAAACTGCTATTCTTTTGCTAACCCCCTGACGTTCTGGGCTCTCTTCTCCGAGGTGTTGCTATGAACAGATCGTTATCTGTCATTCCTGTCCTTTCTTTCATTCTTCTGATGCTGTTCTCGGTTTTTGCCAGTGCGACCCAGCAGGCGCAGGAGCGGCGCGTGGCGCGTGATGTCAGGCAGGGAACCCGCGATGCGTCGCGGCAGGTGAAGCAGACCTGCGTGGCGAACAATAACCAGAGCAATCACGACTACCGTCAGGACAAGCGTCAGATGAAACAGTCCGGAAGACAAAAATCGCGGGACATTAAGTATTAATGCGATTAACGGAAACTATCCAGGGATGAGACACGAACAATAAGCGGAGGGCGTCATCGGGAATGTGATTCATGCCGGGCAAACGCAGCGCTGCCCGGCTGTGTTTATCAGTGCGTCGCTTCACCAATCAGCGCGCCCGTGCCCGCGCCAACGGCTGCACCTTTCAGCACGCTCTTGCCGGTAACCGCCGCGGCGCCTGCGCCCACGGCAGCCCCTACGGCGCCGCCTTTACGCGCGGCTTTACCTTTGTCGCCGTTTTTGAACATGGCACCCGTGCCTGCGCCAACAACGGCACCGCCAACGGTGGATTTCAGATCTTTGCCCGTGGCCGCGCCAATGGCAGCACCTGCTACCGCGCCAGCGGCGGTTTTATCGATGGCCATTCCCGAGGTGGAAAAAATGAGGGCGCTGATAACCAGCGTTGTTTTAATCAGTTTCATAACAGATCCTTTGTGACTGCTGTCGGTTGATACGTCGCTTCTCACTCTGAGGTGAGAAAAACGCACAGATAGTGCCAGCAATACCGGCTCAACCTTTAGGCCAATCATGCCCTGCGAAAGGATCTCGGTTGCCGGGCGGCGATCCGCCCGGCAGAACATTACGCCTGACGCTTATCTTCCGTATTGGTCTCGAAGTCGCTCGCCGCGTGGCGTTCGTGAAGCTGCTCGTTCAGCTCGCCGCTGGTGCGGTTAACGATGCGTCCGCGCTTAACGGCATGGCGGTTCGCCACGTCTTTCGCCCAGCGCTGCACGTTGGTGTACTTTTCTGCGTCGAGGAACTCAGCGGCGTTATACACGCTGCCCAGCGCCACGCAGCCGAACCATGGCCAGATGGCGATATCGGCAATGGTGTACTCCTCACCCGCCACGTAGCGACCGCGCGCCAGCTGTTTATCCAGCACGTCGAACAGGCGTTTGGCTTCCATGGTAAAGCGGTCAATCGCGTACTCAATTTTCACCGGGGCATAGTTATAGAAGTGGCCAAAGCCGCCGCCGAGGAACGGCGCCGCGCCCTGCAGCCAGAACAGCCAGTTCAGCGTCTCGGTGCGTCCCGCCGGATCTTTCGGCAGGAAGTGGCCGAATTTCTCCGCCAGATAGAGCAGGATATTGCCGGATTCAAAGACGCGCGTTGGCGGGTTCGTGGAGTGGTCACGCAGCGCCGGGATTTTCGAGTTCGGGTTCACCTCAACGAAGCCGCTGGAGAACTGGTCGCCCTCGCCGATGCGGATCAACCACGCGTCGTACTCCGCGCCCGTTACGCCCAGCGCCAGCAGCTCTTCGAGCATGATCGTCACTTTCTGTCCGTTCGGTGTGCCGAGCGAGTAGAGCTGCAGCGGGTGCGAACCGACAGGAAGATCTTTCTCATGGGTCGCGCCGGAAATGGGGCGGTTGATGTTGGCAAACGCGCCGCCGTTGTTCTTTTTCCATTCCCACACTTTGGGTAGCTGATACGTGTTGTCTGACATGTTGGCCTGCCTTTTGAGTGATGTGTTGAGGCAGTGTAGCAGGAGATTTGTGAAGCGTTTAACGAACTGAGCGTAATCGATCTGCCGCTATTCCTTCCGGCGCTTATATATATCAAATCAGGTATAAGCTTAATCGAAAATCGCATTTTCATAATTAATGCGTAAACGGATAAAGCTGCATATGATGCTTCAACATAAATAAAAGATGCAGTCATAAACACTTTATAAGGCAAGGAGTTAGTGAGATGCGCAAGCTTCTGTTATCGGCAGTGGTTGTTTCGCTCGCGTTAGGCCTGGCGGGCTGTGATGATGCGAAAAATAAAGAGACAAATACGCCCTCAGCGGCAAAAAGCGATGCGCCAAAAGCGGGCGGTTCGCTGATTATCGGTATTACCTCCGGCGACCCGTTAGCTGTAAATCCGCTCTACGCCAGCGACCGTACCACGTTGACGATCATGCAAGCGTTGTATGCTCCCCTCTATAGCTTCAACAACGGTAAGATCGAATGGGGCCTGGCGGAAAGCCTGACGCCCTCCGCCGACAACCTGAGCTACACCCTGACGTTAAAACCCAACCTGAAATGGCAGGACGGCCAGCCGCTGACGGCGGACGACGTGGTCTTTACGTTCAACAAGCTGCTCGATGCCAAACAGCACAGCTTCTTCCGCAGCATGTTCACCTACGGCGATAAGCCGGTACAGGTGAGCAAGGTTGACGACCGCACCGTTAAGTTCACCTTACCGCAGGTCAGCGCGGCCTTTACCGGCACGCTGGTACAGATCTACCCGATCCCGCAGCACGTGTTCGCCGGCGAAGGCGACCTGGAAAAGAGCAGCAAAAACGATGCACCGGTCGGCTCCGGGCCGTTCAAATTTAAAGAGTACCGCGCCGGACAATATTATGCCCTGACCCGTTTTGACGATTACTGGAACGGCAAAGCGAAGCTAGATTCGGTGACCTACCGTTTCGCCAAAGACAGTAACGCCGCCAACCTTGCGCTGCAAAACGGTGAAATCAACCTCAAGATGGTTGACCCGCAGGATGTGAACCGCCTGAAAAATACCGGTAAGTTTGACTTCGTGGTCTATCCGGAAGGCCGTCTGGCCTATATGACGTTCAACCAGAACGTGCCGGTAATGAAGAGCAAAGAATTGCGTCAGGCCATTGCGTACGCCATCAACAAAGACGAGCTGACCCAGACCGCCTTTACCTCGCTGGACTACGCCAAACCGGCGACGTCCTTCCTGACGCCCGATACGCTTTACAAGACGGATGACGTCGAGCAATACACATTCGACCTGCAAAAAGCCAAAGAGCGGCTTAAAGCGTCCGGCGCGCCGGACAACCTCAAGCTGCGCCTGGCGTATGTGAATACCAACAAAACCCAGGAGAGCATGGCGCTCTACATTCAGCAGGCGCTGAAGGGCATTGGGGTGAACGTGGAGCTGATGCCGCTGGACTCCAACGCCATGTCCCAGCGCAGCCTCGATATGAACAACACCGCGTGGGAGCTGAACCTGGGCGGCTACATCATGGGCTCAGAGCCGGACGGCTACAAATCGCTGTTCATGAGCAACGAAGCCTATAACTACGCGCACTACAAAAATCCGCAGTTTGATGCCCTGTGGGATAAAGGCGCCGTGGAAACCGACGCCGCAAAACGTGCCGATATCTACAAGCAAATTCAGCAGACCGTGGCGAACGACATGACGTACTACCCGATCGCCTATACCAATGCGACCGTCGCGGTAGACAAGCGTTTCGGCGGCACCCAGGAAGCGGAGCCGAAACCGGTCTATCTGTTCCAGGATCTGTCAAAAATCTATCAGAAATAAGCGATTGCCCCGGCCGTCGGGTCGGGGCCTTGGTAAGGGCACGTCGTGAACACACTCCTCACGCGTCGGCTGCTGCAGCTGCTGCCGATGCTTTTCTTCATTTCGCTGGTGGCGTTTTTGCTGGTCAAGCTCGCGCCCGGCGATCCGGTGGCGGCGTACATCACACCGCGCATGGCTCCGGAAGATATTGAACGTATTCGCCAGAGCCTGGGGCTGGATAAGCCGCTGGTCACGCAGTACGTCCTGTGGCTGAAAAACGTCCTGCAGGGCGATCTCGGCTATTCGCTGATCTACCACCGGCCGGTGCTGGAGATAATCGGCGAACGCATTCCGGCCACCCTGGGGCTGATGGGCGCGTCGCTGCTGCTGGCGATCGTGCTGGCGATCCCGCTGGGCCTGCTGGCGGGGGCATTTAAGCACCGCTGGCTGGATCACCTGCTGAACCTGTTCGCCTATATCGGCATCTCGGTGCCGATTTTCTGGTTCGGCATCTTGCTCATTACGGTCTTTGCCGTGCAGCTTAACTGGTTCCCCAGCATGGGAATGCGCACCATCGGCATGGAGGATAATGTGCTGGACGTGTTGCGTCACGGCGTGCTGCCGTGTATTGCCCTCACGTTCTACAACCTCTCCAGCTACGTGCGCTACATCCGCTCCAACACCATCTCGCAGCTCTCGGCCGACTACGTGCAGACCCAACTGGCTTACGGCGCCACGCGTTCCAGCATTCTGTTCCGCCACGTGCTGAAAAACGTGCTGCTGCCGGTGATCACCCTGTTTGGGCTGTCGTTCGGTGAGCTGATTGTGGGGGCCTACGTGACGGAAAGCGTCTTCTCCTGGCCGGGGATGGGGCTGCTCGGGATCCAGTCGATCGCTTCGCTGGACTACCCGCTGATCATGGCGATCATCATGCTCTCGTCGATGATGCTGATCGTCGGTAACCTGATCGCCGATCTGCTTTATCGCTTCGCCGATCCCCGCATTCGTACGCTGAGGTAACCCGCATGAGCAGACGCTGGCAGCAGGTTCGTCACCAGCTGCGCCGCAACCGTCCGGCGCAGTTCTCCCTGTTTGTGCTTTTTATTTTCGTTGTCGCCGCGCTCTGTGCGGGGTTAAGTCCGTACGATCCGGATCGGATGGCGCTTGGCGCACGCACGCTGCCGCCGGATTCCGCACACTGGTTCGGCACCGACGAGTACGGGCGCGACTACTTCACCCGCGCGCTGTATGGCGGGCAGATCTCCCTGATGGTCGGTTTTCTCGCCATGCTCTTTTCCACGCTTATCGGCACGGTGGTGGGAACGGTGAGCGGCTACTTTGGCGGCTGGCTGGACAACCTGATGATGCGCGCCGTGGATATCCTGATGGCCATTCCGGCCTTCTTCCTGCTGCTGGTGGTGAATGCGTACCTTAAGCCGGGCGTGGATAACATCATTCTGATCATCAGCCTGCTGACGTGGATGAACATGTCGCGGCTGGTGCGCGCTGAAACCTTGTCGGTGAAAGAGCGCGAGTATGTGCTTTATGCCCGCGCGTCGGGGGAGCACCCGCTGCGCATTATCGTGCGCCACATTATTCCCGGCGTGCTGCCGACCATTATCGTTGCCGCCACGCTCAATATCGCCTCGGCCATTCTGATGGAGTCGACGCTCAGCTTCTTAGGGCTGGGCGTACAGGCACCGGCGGCGTCGTGGGGAAGCATGCTCAACAACGCCCAGTCTTATATTGGCGAAGCGTCGTGGCTGGCGATGTTCCCCGGCATTCTGATCCTGCTGACGGTGTTCAGCTTTAACGTGCTGGGCGATGTGTTCCGTACCGCCTTTGAGCCAGGAGCGAATCGCGATGAGTAGCTTATTAGCGTTGGAGAACCTGCAAACCACCTTCCGCACCCGCGAGGGCGAGGTTCACGCGGTGCGCGGCGTGAGCTTTCAGGTGCAGCCGGGGGAACTCGTCGGCATCGTCGGCGAGTCGGGCTGCGGGAAAAGCGTCACCTGTAAGTCCATCATTCAGCTTCTGGGGAGCAACGGACGGATAACCGGCGGCAGCATTCGCTTCCAGAATGACGATCTGGCGCAGAAAACGCCCGCGCAGATGCGCGCCATTCGCGGCAACGAGATCGCGATGATTTTCCAGGATCCAATGACCGCCCTGAATCCGGTGCTGACCATCGGCAAACAGATGGCAGAGATCCTGATGCGCAATAAAGGGCTCACCAAAAGAGCGGCCAAAGCGGCGGCGATCGCCATGCTGGAACAGGTGGGCATTGCCGAGGCGGAACGCCGATACGATCAGTATCCCCACGAGTTCAGCGGCGGGATGCGCCAGCGGGTGATGATCGCCATTGCGCTCTCCTGCAACCCGAAGCTGCTTATTGCCGATGAGCCGACCACCGCGCTGGACGTTACCATTCAGGCGCAGATCCTGCGTCTGCTGAAAAGCCTGCAACAGCAGACCCAAACCGCGATTCTGCTGATCACCCACGATCTCGGCGTGGTGGCGCAGGTCTGCAGCCGCGTGGTGGTGATGTACGGCGGGCTGGTGATGGAGGAGGGGAGCGTGGAGGACATTTTTTATCGCCCTGCGCATCCTTATACCCAGGGGCTGCTGGCCTCGCTGCCGCGCCCGGATGAGGTCAACCAACGTTTATCGCCCATTGAAGGCGCGCCGCCTGGCCTGCTTAACCCGCCGCCGGGCTGTCCGTTCGCCGAACGCTGCCCGAAACGCATGCCCCAGTGTGAACGGCAGCCCGCTTTTTACGCCATGGGTGAAGGCCATCGCGCCGCCTGCTGGCTATGGGCCGATAAGGAGATTCAGGCATGAGTGAACAACAGGCCCCTTTAGTAAGCGTGCGAGATCTGCGCAAACACTATCCGCTTAACGGCGGTTTGCTGCGTAAAGGCGCGGCGGTGAAGGCGGTTGATGGCGTGAGTTTTGATATCCAGCCCGGCGAGACGTTTGGCCTGGTGGGCGAGTCCGGCTGCGGGAAATCCACCCTCGGGCGCGCCATCCTGCGCCTTTTCGATATCACCGCGGGCGAAATCCACTTTGCCGGACAGGCGATTGCCCACGCCCGCGAAAAAGAGCTCAAGCCGCTGCGTAAGCGGATGCAGGCGATTTTCCAGGACCCTTACTCCTCGCTTAACCCCGGCATGACGGTGCGGCAGCTGGTGGCCGAGCCAATGCAGATCCACGGCTACAGCCGTGAAGAACAGCGCGAACGGACGGAAACGCTGCTCTACAAAGTGGGGCTCAAGCAGGAGCACCTTGAGCGGTTCCCGCATGAGTTCAGCGGCGGGCAGCGCCAGCGCATCAGTATTGCCCGCGCGTTGTCCGTGCGTCCCGAATTTGTGCTGTGCGATGAGCCGCTCTCGGCGCTGGACGTCTCGGTGCAGGCGCAGGTGGTGAATATTCTGCAGGATCTTCAGCAGGAGCTGGGGCTGACCTATCTGTTCATCGCCCACGATCTCTCGATGGTGCGCCATATCTCCAGCCGCATTGGGGTGATGTACCTCGGTAAGCTGGTGGAAGTGGCCCCGGCGAATGAGCTGTATCAGCGTCCGGCGCACCCTTATACCCGCGCGCTGCTGGCGGCGGTTCCCCAGCCCGACCCGCGGATTCGCAACCTCGAAGACGCCACCCTGCGCGGCGAAATGCCCGGCCCTACGTCCGCGCTGCCGGGCTGTAAGTTCTGCAGCCGCTGCCCGCACGCCATGCCGGTTTGCCAGACGCAGGAGCCTGCCATGCAGGAGATCGCGCCAGGGCATTTCGCGGCGTGCTGGCTGTTTAAGATGTGAGCCTTAAACGTGTCGGGTGGTGCTTCGCTTACCCGACCTACAGGGTTTTGCGTTTTGTCGGCCGGGTAAGGCGAATTATTTACCACGCAGGTGTATGATAAACGCTCCTCTGTCAGGTTAATTACAACGTGCAGACGACGACAACCCATAAAAATTGCCGCCTGCCTGTTTTAGGTTGGATACATGCGTAAAGGAACGTTAAGCAGTGATGCGCCATTCGGGACATTGTTAGGCTATGCGCCCGGTGGCGTGGCGATTTACTCTTCAAATTACGGCAGTCTGGACCCGCGCAACTACCCGCAAGATGCGGATTTCCGCAGCTATATCGGCAACGAATACATGGGCCACAAGTGGCAGTGCGTTGAGTTTGCCCGCCGTTTCCTGTTCCTCAACTATGGCTTTGTGTTTACCGACGTCGGTATGGCGTGGGAAATTTTCTCTCTGCGCTTTTTGCGTCAGGTGGTGAACGATAACATTCTGCCCCTTCAGGCGTTTGCCAACGGCTCAAAACGCGCGCCGCGCGCCGGGGCGCTGCTGATCTGGCAAAAGGGCGGCGAGTTTCACGAGACCGGCCACGTGGCGGTGATCACCCAGCTTCTGGACGATAAGGTGCGAATCGCGGAGCAGAACGTCATTCACTCTCCGCTGCCGCTCGGGCAGCAGTGGACGCGCGAGCTGCGCCTGAGCGTGGAGAACGGGTGTTACACCCTCCAAGACACCTTCAGCGACACGGAAATTCTCGGCTGGATGATCCAGACCGACGACACAGAACACAGCATTCCGCAGCCGGAAATCGACGGCGAACTGCTGAAAATCAGTGGCGCGCGGCTGAAAAACACACGTCAGTTCGACGGGAAATGGCTCAACGAAAATGACGCGCTGCAGCAGGCGTATATTCGCGCCAACGGTCACGTGATCAACAAAGATCCCTGCCAGTACTTCACCATTACCGAAAGCGCCGAGCAGGAGCTGATCAAAGCCACCAACGAGCTGCACCTGATGTACCTGCACGCCACGGACAAGGTGCTGAAAGACGATAGCCTGCTGGCGCTTTTCGACATCCCGAAAATCCTCTGGCCGCGTCTGCGCCTCTCCTGGCAGTGGCGCCGTCACCATATGATCACCGGTCGTATGGATTTCTGCATGGATGAGCGCGGCATCAAGGTCTACGAGTACAACGCCGACTCCGCATCCTGCCATACCGAGGGCGGGCTGATTCTCGAAGAGTGGGTCAAAAACGGTTATCGCGGCAACGGGCATAACCCGGCAGAAGGCCTGCTGGAAGAGCTGACCGGTGCCTGGAAGCACAGCCACGCGCGGCCGTTCGTGCACATCATGCAGGACAACGATGTCGAAGAGGACTATCACGCGCTCTTTATCCAGCGTTCTCTGCTGCAGGCCGGGTTTGAGACCAAAATCCTCCACGGGCTGGGGGCGCTCAGCTGGGATGCCGCCGGACAGCTGATTGATGACGAAGGCCGCCACGTCAACTGCGTGTGGAAAACCTGGGCGTGGGAGACGGCGATTGAGCAGATCCGCGAGGTCAGCGAAACCGAATATGCCGCCGTGCCGATCCGCACTGGACATCCTGAAGGCGAAGTGCGCCTGATTGACGTCCTGCTGCGCCCGGAGGTGCTGGTCTTTGAACCCCTGTGGACCGTTATTCCCGGCAACAAGGCGATTCTTCCGGTGCTGTGGCAACTGTTCCCGAATCACCGTTACCTGCTCGACACCGATTTTGAGGTCAACGATCTGCTGAAGCAGACCGGATACGCCGTTAAGCCGATTGCCGGACGCTGCGGCAGCAATATCGATCTGATCAGCGCCCAGGACGAACTGCTGGATAAATCCAGCGGCAAGTTTGTTGACCGCAAAAACATCTACCAGCAGCTGTGGTGCCTGCCGAAGGTCGACGGCAAGTACATACAGGTCTGTACTTTTACCGTGGGCGGGAACTACGGTGGGACCTGCCTGCGCGGCGATGACTCGCTGGTGGTGAAGAAAGAGAGCGATATTGAGCCGCTGATCGTGGTTAAAGATAAGTAGCTCTTGCCCGCAATAAAAAAGCCCCCGCAGGGCATCCTGCGGGGGCTTTTCGTTACTGTTCTTCCTCTTCCTGCCCGTTGATCTTCAGATCGATGATGCGGCCAATCTGGTCATGATAGACCGTCAGCAGGTTGTACTGGCTCATCTCGGAGATGATCTGCGGTGAAACATTAAAGCTGCGGGCCAGCTCTTCCTGGTGAAAATAACCCGGCTGACGCCGCCTCGCGTGGGCCCGACGGCGATTGTACTGATACCACAAAATCAGCAGCCAGCCGTTGAGCGCGGCGAACAGCAGGTAGAGCAACACCGTATTAAAGGACGCAATAATCACGCTCCAGCGGTGGTCGCTCTCCTCGGTGAGCTGCATCCAGAGCCGGGCATACAGGAAAAACATAAAACCTCCCCACGCCACCAGCGTTAACGCGGCATCGAAAAGACGTGGCAACAGCCGATGTTCGGTCAGAATTAAGGTATTTTCGTTCATTAAATGCGTCCTTTTCCCCGGTCCGGACTGATCCAGCGCGCGCGGGCGCGCTGGCGTTTAAGCATGACTTTTGGAAATGCGACGAGGGTAGTGAACAGGCCGATCATCCAGTACACCATCGGGAACCAGATCACCCAGAAAAGCGAGCTGGCCACCTTCCGCTCGTAGCGCCGCTCGATGAACAGGCTGACCAGGAACTGCAACAAGCACATCACGCCCAGCAGCAGCCCGGTAAACTCCGGTGGAAAGAGGCTCTCCACGGTCAGCCTGGCGGGAATCGGCGTGATATGGCTGAGGATAAATAACAGCACCGTCATGGCGTAGGCGAAGGCCCACAGCGTTGACAGGGCGTATTCGAGAAACAGGGGCCACATGCGGTGATGCTCCCAGCGCACAATCCTGCGAAGGTTGACCAGAAACACCTCCGCACCGCCCTGGGCCCAGCGCAGACGCTGTTTCCACAGGCCCTTCAGCGTCTCCGGCATCAGGATCCAGCACAGCGCCCGCGGCTCGAAAAAGATATCCCAGTGGCGCAGCTGCAGCTTCCAGCTGATGTCGATGTCTTCGGTGATCATGTCCGGGCTCCAGTACCCGACGTCCGCCAGCGCCTGTCGGCGAAAGGCGGCGATGACGCCCGAGACGGTAAAGACCCGGCCATAGATCCGCTGTGTCCGCTTGATGAGCCCAATAATGGATGAGAACTCGCCCACCTGAATGCGACCGATCAGCGTGGAGCGCGTTCGGATACGCGGATTCCCGGTGACCGCCCCGACGTGGGGATACTGAATCAGCGGGGCCACCAGATACGCTGCCGTATCGCGGTCGAGCAGGGCGTCGCCGTCAATGCAGACCAGCAGATCGCCCCGGGCTGCCGCTGCCCCGGCTTTGAGCGCCAGCGCTTTCCCCTGGTTTTCCGCGAGATTAATCACCCGCAGGCGCGGATGTTCCTGCGCCAGCGCATGCAGCACCTGCGCCGTGTTGTCAGACGAGCCGTCGTTGATGGCGATAACTTCGATATTTTCATACCGCTGATCCAGCGCGGCGCTGATGGTCTCCCGGGCATTCCTTCCCTCGTTGAAGCAGGGGATAAGAATGGAGATGAGCGGCTCACCGGCGAGCGTCGGGGCGGGCGTCTCTTTCTCCCACGACCAGTGGCGTTCAAGCTGCAACCAGAAATAGAGCCCGCCGGTTATCCAGAGCACCGACATGAACAGCGGCCAGAAGAACACAAAATCCAGAATCAGCTCGCCGGTAAAGAGGGCGGCCACGCCTAACGGCAACCCAAATACCAGACATAAAATGGAAAAGGCGATAATGCGATCAGTCATTGTCAGGGTACCAGTACGAAGAAAATACAGGCCTGATGCGTGAGATATCAGGTTGGTTGTTGATGAAATCATCGGGGTAGTAACCGTAGTTTTTGACGCCGTTCAGCTGGAGCACGCGCATCCACTGTGCCAGCTGGCTGTCGGAAACGGCGCGCTGCGGTTTCCGATCCCAGTCCCTGGCCTGCAGCTCGAAAATGGTTTTATCGAGCGCGCCGGGACGAGCGGCGACCGCGTTAACCAGACGCGTCAGCCAGGCATCACTTTCGTCTGCCGGGACGGACTCCATCAGCGGCATAGCCATCGGCACCGTCCAGTCATACTCCGCCAGAAAGTCATCAATATTCTGCGCGAACCACGCTTCGCTTTCGGGCTGCAGAATGGGCAAGGCGAACATGTTGCGCGCGGTTTTTATCTGCGGGCCACGGATGTGCTTCACCGCGAGGCTCAGGGCGTGGGTAAACCCGATAAGCGTCTGGCTTTTCTGACGTGTTGTGCTCTGAGGGCCATCGTCCACGTCCGTCAGCACCGCATCGTCATGGAATAAGATCCCGTTGAAGCTGGCATAGCGGGCCAGATCTTCATAGAGATCCGTCACCTGCTGGCGCACCTGCGGGTCCCACGGGGAGAGCCGGATATAGGGATCGGTGGCTTCGCGCAGCTGGCCTGACGAGCGGTCCCGACGCTGCACGCGCGGCAGGGCAGGATCGAGATCGAACGAGAGCACCGGCATCCACGCGAAGACTTTCACGCCCGCCCGGGTTTGCAGCTGCCAGGAGACAAAATTAAAGAGATCGGCCCGGACCGGCAGCTGGCGGTTGGGGAAATAGAGCGCCCTGATCCTGCCGTCACCCTGCGGGTCGGCAAACGCCTGCAGGAAAACATGGCTAATTTTCATGTCGTAGACCCGCTGGATCAGCCTGTTGATATTTTGCGTCTGCTGGGCTGGATTGGGATCGTAAACGTAGTCGAGATCGACGTGCATGACGCGCACGGGTTCGCGCTCCTGAACCTGGCTGACCGTACTGGCAAACGCCTTGAGCGAGGGATTGCCGGCGATCAGCAGACGAGGAATATTGCCCAGCTCCTGCACGTTCCCCAGCCCGTCCTCAAGGGTAAAGGCCAGCTGATAACCCTGCTGTCTGGCGATGGCGAGCGACGTGCCGTTGGCGGCGCCATAGGGCCAGACCCAGGCGCGCGGCGCCTTGCCCGTCACCCGCGTGATTTTTTCAGTCACTTTGCGAACGTCATCGCCGATCCGCTGGTTGAACTGCCGATCGGTTTCATAGCGGCCCGTCGCTTTATCATAAAAGCGGTTGGCGATGGCCGGTTCGCGGCTGCCCTGCGGGTTGGCAACAATGCCGTAATGCGAGGCCCAGGTGTGCGACCCGATCTCAATCAGCGGAGACCGGCTGAGCTCGCGCACCATATCCCACGTCGCGAAGCGATCGCGTGGCGTCATCAGGCCGCCGAAGTTAACTTTTTGATTTTCCGGCGTATCCACCCAGCTGCCCACCGGCGCCCAGAGCGCAGGGACGTTCCACGCCTGAAGCAGTGGCCAGACGCGGGTGTAAAAGCTGCTGTAGCCGTCGTCAAAGCTGAGCAGAACGGCTTTGGGCGGCAGCGTTTTTTTTCCGTCATGGGCATCCAGAATGTCCTGCACGCTGATGACGTGATAACCGTTGTGCAGCAGCCAGCTGATCTGCTCGTTTAGCGCGCTGGTGCGCACGGAGAGGTAGCGCTGATCGGCGGCATCGTCTTCGACGTCGTGGTAGGCCAGCACCAGAAACTGGTTCTGCGGCCAGGGTTTGCTCGCCTCCAGCTGCGGCCGATCTTTGGGCGCAATAAACGAAAATGCCTGCGCGCAGACATTTGCGCTGAGGCAGAGCCAGCCGATGAGTATCAGGCTCGCGGAAAAACGTGTGTTCATTATCATCATCCTTAAAAGCGTAAAGTCGCATCAAACGTGACGGAGAGGTTGCTCTCGCGTTTGCCGTCGTAAGGGCGCTTGTCCCAGTTCAGCATCACGCCGGCGTCCATGACGTTGTTCCACTGAACGCGTTGTCCGTAACCCAGCAGGGTGATGGCGCCAGCGGACTGATTTTTCTGCCAGTAGCGGCCGCCTCCCGCCGCGAACTGCTGGCTCCAGAGGGTGTCGTAATGGCGATACATCTCATGGTCGACGGACAGGGCGGCCGTCACGGAAAGATCCCGTGCCGGGTTGTAATAGAGGGTGTCCCGCAGGCTGTTTTTGCTGGCGGCGATCCCCGGTTCGAGATCCATCGTCAGGGACGGGGTCTGCCAGAGACGCTCCTTGCCCGTGAGGGTGTATTCCTGTCGGCGGTTATGATCCGAGAAGCGGCTGAGGGCGGCGCTGAACTGGTACTCACGGCGCTCGTTTTGATACCAGCGCACGCCGCCTTCCCCCCGGTTGGCGCTGATCCCGTTGCGTAACGCCCGCAGGGGCGTGGTGCGCGACAGGCGCTCAAGGCTGCCGCTGACCTGCCAGCTATCGGTGAGGCTGTACGTCGTTGAGAGGCGAGCCCCCGGCTTGTTCGCCCCGTGATAGCGGTTGCTTGAGAGCTCGGCTTCGAGCTGGAGATCGCGTGGCCGCCATTCGATGCCGCCCAACAGGTGACGGCTGGAGCCTTTGCCTTCATCGAAATTGCCCTCTGCATAGCGGGTGCCGACAAACAGCCGCCAGTTATCCGCTATGGGCGGGCCATAGAGCGTGGCGTCCCAGTTGAGGTCGTGCGTCCCGCTGACGGGGTTATCGGAGTGCAAACCCTTGCTCGCGTTGAGGCGCAGCTCGGACATATGGTGGACGGTGCGGAGCCTGTCCAGATGCCTTGCGCTGCGATCGCGCGGCGCGCGGGCAACGACGTCGTCGGCCAGTAAATCCATCTGCCGCCACTCCTGCAGATCCATGGCGACGTAAGCCTGCTGCTGCTCAAGCTCCAGATTCGAGGGCTCCAGCGCCTCCGCCATTTTCAGCGTTTGCTCGGCCGCGCGCGGCAGACCTCGCGCCTGCAGCAGGGTGGCGTAGTCAATCTGCAAACCCTGATTGCCCGGCGCGGTTGCTGCCAGACGTCGCGCCAGCTTTTCGGCTTCCGGCAGGGCATTCGTCGCCAGCAAATAGTTAAAACGGAGCGACTGACCGGTAAGCCACCGATCGTTCGGCTGAGGGGTAGGGGAACCGAAATCGTAACGGGTCCAGGGAACGTTGCGGGTGTGGCGCTCTGCATACCGGCGCGCGGACGTATACTCTCCCGTATCCAGCCAGGCGTAGAAAAGCGCATGCTCTTCGTCCTGCGGGTCAGATGCGTATTGCGGATAGCGTTGCAGAAGCGCGAAGGCGGCGGCAGCGTTTTTCTCCTGCAGATATGCGGAGATCACCCAGCCGATTGCCCAGCCCGGCACCGGATGCCGGGCTGCCGTCAGATCCTGATATTCGCTGATGACCCGCGGGTAATCGGCATGGGCATACAGCGCGCCGAGCCGGTCGATACGCGCAAGCACGACGTCTTCCGCCGCCTGCGGCTCGCTCTGCCAGCGAGACAGCAGCGCGTCGTAACGATTCAGCGCGGATTGCGCAAGCTGCAGGCGCTCCTTTTCTGTTCTGCCCGGCACATCTGCAAGGCGAACGCTTTCGGCGGCGGCATTCAGCTCAAGACGACGACGCTCCGCGGGGGCTAGCGCCACCTTTTGTGAAAGCAGGAGCGCGGGGGTATTGACCCGGTTATCCGTTAGCGCGTCGATCAGCTCGCGGAGAAGCGCGTGATTTTCTGGCGCGATATACAGCGCGCGCGTGTCGGCTAAAAGCCGATCCCAGCTTTTTCCCTGGCGTAACCAGACGTACGCCAGCGTCTGAAGATGCGCCTGAGAGGGATCTTCCGCCACCAGCCGTCGGGCCTCCTGAAGGGCAAGCGTATCTTTACGGGCATCGGCCAGGGTTTTGATATAGCCGATACGATAATCGTCGTTATCCGGCGCAAGGCTGCGCGCTTCTTTCCAGAGCGCCAGAGCGGGCTCCCACGCTTTCTGATTTCGTCTGGCCTGCGCGACAGCCGCAACGCCGCGGGCGGGCAGCGGCATATAAATGCTGTAGCGCTGCCAGACCTTAATAATCTCGTCATCATGACCTGCCCAGGCCGCCACCTGTAACCAGTCCGCAACGTGCTCGGGCGTCAGGGCATGCTGCTGCTGATAACGCTGAAGATAATCGAGAAACGACGTGTAATTACCGTTACGCGCCTGTTGAATCTGTTGCTCATAAACGGATTCCGTCGCCTGAACCAGAACAGGAAAGAGCAATAACAGAAACAATAATGTTGGGGTGCGATAAAAGAATAATGTACTGAAGCGAAGCGATCTTTCCATATCTATTTGCCATTTGTTTATCATGAATCCATTGCATAACACGGCTGCCTTTTAACTCTGCGTTAAAGGCCATAAATGAGAACATTAAATCTGAATGCAGTAACGTTAAGGGGTACTTACTTAAAGGTAATTATGGAGCCTCATCTTAGTGGACTGGATGGGAGGTAATGTACACCCGATATGTTTCCCGATAAATATGCTGAAAAGCGGCTGTGTCGTTTTGAGATAATTCTGTAATGAGCAGTTTTTTGTGTTTATTTTGAATTGAGTGATTAATTGTAATTAATTGAAATGTAATGGTTTTATTTTTATTGTGACAGTTTTGTATATATTTTTAATGACGCTTGCTAGCCTCAATTAAAGTACTTTCTGGTGCATGTTTGGGAAGTTTCATGACAAAAATTCTTAATGTTTAGAGAAGTGACTTTTCTGCGATTGTTTTTTATTTATAATTAAAGACAGACATTGAATGATAGTCTACAGGAAGTCTTACTCATCAATGTGTGTATTGAGGGATGTCTAAAGCCAGAATACATCTATCGTTAATATAACAGCGCTATAAAACGAAGGCGGTCTTCTTTTCGCAGGATCGTTCTTGCTTTAATCTAAAAGGGATGGTTAGTGGCAACTTCAATAGTGTTAGTGACTCAGGATCGCTACCTTGTCAGGGGGATGCGGATATTTTTTCCGGATATTATCCTGCTCGATTCGATTGACAGAAACATATTTGATAACGGTGCAGATGAATATTCTGTATTGATTGATAGTCGTGCGCCGCTCCGTTTATATGATTACCTGATACGCCATCCGGCCAGAACGAAAAAAACGATTTGCTGCGTTATGCTTGATATGCGCCATCGCGAGGAGAATCTGCTCAGTATGAAGCTGTTTATGAATACGTCGCTGACGGCGCCGGACATGGCCTCGCTGTTTAACCTGGTGCTCAATATGAAGGGCCGTCGCCTGACCACGAAGTGGCTGCTGAATTTACGGCTGAGCACGCATGAAACGATCATGTTGCGGTTGCTGAGAGCAGGGATGTCAATGGAGGAGATTGCAGGCGAGCTGAATACGTCGGTGAAAAGTCTCTATCGCAAACGAATGGCGCTCTCGGAACGACTGGGGGCGGAGAACTTCAACGAGGCGTGTTTGTTTATCTTCAAAAACAAACTGCTGGGCGCAGGTGGGAACGATCCCTAAAGTTGTCAGGAATTCAAAAGCAAAAACCCGCCACGAGGGCGGGTTTTTTAAATAGTGGTGCCCGGACTCGGAATCGAACCAAGGACACGGGGATTTTCAATCCCCTGCTCTACCGACTGAGCTATCCGGGCAACGGGGCGCATTAAACCCGATCTGCCCCGTGGCGTCAACGAAAAATGTTGTTTTCGTTACGGACTGCGCAATCTCTCACCATTTCGCCGCATCCTTAAGCGAAAAAGTGCGTCCAGAGCGCGGAGAGCGGCATGGCGAGCAGCAGCGCGGGCAGCATGTTCACCACGGCAAACATCTTGATCCCACAGATGCGCAGCCCTGTTGCCAGCAGCAGCAGGCCGCCGACGGCGGTAAAGTCTGCCATCATCGCCGGCGTAGTGAGCGGGAGAATTAACGTGGCGCAGGTAGCCAGTGCCAGCTGGATAAGCAGCATCGGCACGCAAATCGCCGCGACGGCAATGCCGAGCGTGGTGGCAAAAATGGTGGCGGTGAAGAAATCCAGAAACGCTTTTGCAATCAAAATGCTCGGGTCGCCCGTCATCCCTTCCTGCATCGAACCGAAAATCCCGGTGCCGCTGGCGCAAAACAGAATAATGATGGCGACGTAGTTCTGAATAAACGTCTCGTGCGTGCCGTGCTTCGCCTTGCCCGGTCGGGCTATCAGGTTTTTGGCTTTGCCTACCGCATTATTGATGCCTTTTTCCAGATAGCAAAACTCGCCAATCAGCGCGCCGAGCAGGGTGGCCAACACCATCACCGGCAGGTTGGCGCATTTGACCACTAACAGAATACCGATCCCTAACGAAGCCAGGCCGAATATCGAGGGCATGGATGAGCGGATACGCTCCGGCAGCCGCTGGCTCAGCACTGCGCCGAGTACGCCGCCCAGCAATACGGCTCCTGCGTTGATAAATGGCCCGATAACCACGCTTAACTCCTGTTATTTAATCATTGATATTGCATTATTATGGCACGTCAGCGCTGCGCGGGCCTTAGCTTTGGGTGATATACGTGCATACTGATTCCTTCTTGCACCTCAAAATAAAAGGTGACATTATTGCGCGAATTTTCTCCTCCCTGTCTCACCGTTCGGTGAGGGTAATTGCGCTTATGAAAACCATGAAAATCGCCGTCAGCCGCGAGCTGCTCTCAACGGTGTCTACGCATCGCGAAAAGGTGACGCTGGACAGCACGGATTTCACCGATGTGGCAGCCGTCGTCATGACGACGACAGAGAGTCGCAGCGGCATCCTTGCCTTGCTGAAACGCACGGGCTTTCATTTACCGGTGTTTATTTTCTCTCAGGAGCCAACGGAGGTGCCTGACGGCGCCACCGCGGTCATCTCGGGTAAAGCTCAGGAGTTTCTGGAACTGGAGACTGCTGCCAGCCGTTACGAAGAGAACCTGCTGCCGCCGTTTTTCGACACCCTGAGTCAGTATGTGGAGATGGGCAACAGCACTTTCGCCTGTCCGGGCCACCAGCACGGCGCGTTTTTCAAAAAGCATCCGGCAGGGCGGCAGTTCTATGATTTCTTCGGTGAGAACGTGTTCCGCGCGGACATGTGCAATGCCGACGTGAAGCTGGGCGATCTGCTGATCCACGAAGGGTCCGCCAAGCATGCGCAAAAGTTCGCGGCGAAAGTGTTCAACGCGGACAAAACCTACTTCGTGCTGAACGGCACGTCGGCGGCCAACAAGGTGGTGACCAACGCGCTGCTGACCCGCGGCGATCTGGTGCTGTTCGACCGCAACAACCATAAATCTAACCACCACGGGGCGCTGATCCAGGCGGGCGCCACGCCGGTGTACCTTGAGGCCGCACGTAACCCGTTTGGCTTTATCGGCGGGATCGACGAGCATTGCTTTGACGACGCGTATCTGCGGGATCTGATCCGCGAGGCGGCGCCGGAAAAGGCCGACGAGGCCCGCCCCTTCCGCCTGGCGATCATTCAGCTTGGCACCTACGACGGGACGATCTACAACGCCCGTCAGGTGATCGACAAGATCGGCCATCTGTGCGACTACATTCTTTTTGACTCCGCCTGGGTAGGCTACGAGCAGTTTATTCCAATGATGGCGGAAACGTCCCCGCTGTTGCTGGAACTGAACGAGAACGATCCGGGCATTTTCGTGACCCAGTCGGTGCACAAACAGCAGGCCGGGTTCTCGCAAACCTCGCAGATCCATAAAAAGGATAACCATATCCGCGGCCAGGCGCGTTTCTGCCCGCACAAGCGGCTGAACAACGCCTTTATGCTGCATGCCTCCACCAGCCCGTTTTACCCGCTGTTCGCGGCGCTGGATGTCAATGCGAAAATCCACGAAGGGGAAAGCGGGCGCAGGCTGTGGGCCGAGTGTGTGGAGCTGGGCATTGAGGCGCGCAAGGCCATCATCGCCAACTGCCATATGATCAAACCGTTTATCCCACCGGTGGTGGCGGGGCGGCCGTGGCAGGATCATCCGACGCACGCCATTGCCAGCGAGCTGCGCTTCTTCAGCTTCGAGCCGGGGGCCAAATGGCACGGGTTTGAGGGCTATGCGAGCGAGCAGTACTTTGTTGACCCGTGCAAGCTGCTGCTGACCACGCCGGGCATTGATGCCGAAACCGGGGAGTACACCGATTTCGGGATCCCGGCGACGATTCTGGCGCACTACCTGCGTGAAAACGGCATCGTGCCGGAAAAATGCGACCTTAACTCGATCCTGTTCCTGCTGACGCCTGCTGAAAGCAGCGACAAGCTGGCGCAGCTGGTGGCAATGCTGGGACAGTTTGAACAACATATTGAAGACGACACCCCGCTGGCCGACGTGCTGCCGACGATCTTCCAGAAATACCCGGTGCGCTACCGGGATTATACCCTCCGCCAGCTGTGTCAGGAGATGCACGATCTCTACGTCAGCTTCGACGTGAAGGATTTGCAGAAGGCGATGTTCCGCAAGGAGAGCCTGCCTGAGGTGGTGATGAACCCGCAGGATGCCAATCAGGCGTATATTCGCGGGAATGTAGAGCTGGTTCGCATACGGGATGCCGAAGGGCGGATTGCTGCCGAAGGGGCGCTGCCCTATCCGCCGGGCGTGCTGTGCGTGGTGCCGGGTGAAGTCTGGGGCGGGGCGGTACAGCGTTACTTCCTGGCGCTGGAGGAGGGCATCAACCTGCTGCCGGGCTTCTCGCCGGAGCTGCAGGGCGTTTACAGCGAGAAGGATGCCGACGGGATTAAGCGGCTGTATGGATATGTGTTGAAGTAAACTCTCCCCCGAACGTAGGCCGGGTAAGCGTTAGCGCCACCCGGCGATTTGCCCGGTGGCGCAAGCTTACCGGGCCTACAATATAGCTTCAGGCTTCTGCGCGGCGGTACATCCTCCTTGGATGCCCAATCTTGCCGTACAGCATCTCCACGCTGAGAAACCCGGTCTCTACGCAGTGCTCCAGATAGCGACGGGTGGTGGTTTTACTCAGTCCCGTCTCGCTCACCACTTCATCCACGGTAAAGCAGTGCGTTGCCTTGTCGTTAAACAGCGACTGCACCCGCGCCAGGGTATTTTCCTCAATGCCCTTGCTGCCGTTGTCCTGGCGGTAGTTTTTCGCCTGAAGCTGATACAGCGAATCGACGTTCTGCTGGTCGACAATCTTCCAGACGCGCTGCTGTTCGGCAAACTGCACAAACCGCTCCAGCGACTGGCTGAGCCGCTTCCAGGAGACGGGTTTGAGGATGTAGTCGAACGCGCCGTTGCGGATCGCCTGGCTGCAGGTGTCCATATCGCTGGCGGCAGTAATAAAAATGACCGAGCAGTTGGCGCGGGCCAGCATGGGGTTATTGATCAGCGAGATCCCTTTGCCGTCCGGCAGATAGTTATCCAGCAGCACCAGCTGCGGCTGTTTGCTTGCAAGCTCTGCCTGGGCCGCAGCCAGCGACGAGGCAATGCCCACCAGCCTCAGACGCGGATGCTTGCTTATCAGCTCCGCGTGCAGTTGCGCCAGCTCGTTCTCGTCTTCAACAATCAGTACGTCGATAAGTTCATGTTGCATAGTCGGTGTCTTCCAGTTGCCGGGCGGTTCCCGTGGCCGGGATAAACAGGGAGAAAATGGCGCCGCGCGGGATATTATCGGCAACTTCTATCGCGCCGCCAGCCTGTGTGACGTAGCTTTCGATCAGATACAGACCAATCCCATGATCGCCGCGCGTTTTGGTGGTGATGCCGCGCTCAAAGATCCGCTCACGGATCTCCGGCTTGATGCCAACGCCCTGGTCGGCCACTTCAATAATCAGCTCCTGTTCGCTGAGCTTTATCAGCACCTCCACCGGCGCGTGGGGAAGCGGCGACCGCTGCGTCGCTTCGATAGCGTTATCCAGCAGGTTGCCAATAATCGAAATCAGCTCTTGTTCCCCCAACGGCAGGAACGGCCTGTCCAGCCGACAGGCCGGGTCGAAACTCAGCTCGACCCCTTTCTCCCGCGCGCGGGCGGCTTTCCCCAGCAGCAGGCCGCACAGGGTCGGGGAGCTGAAGCGCGAAGAGATAAAGTCCAGCAGCTCCTGAGCGTGTTCAGACTGCGCCTGAATGTAGCCAATCGCCTCCTCATAGCGGCCCATATGCAGCAGACCGGAGAGGGTGGTCATCCGGTTTAACTGCTCATGACGCATGATGCGAAGGTTATCGACGTAGCGTTTGACCTGGCTGAGCTGGGCGCTCAGCGAGTCGATCTCGTTGCGATCGCGGAAGGTGATCACCCAGCCCTGCAGCGATCCCTCAAGCATGATGTGGACCCGGCTGGCAATCACCGTGAGATCGTTAAAACGGCAAATCTCATCATGGGTATCTTTCGCCAGCATCGTCTGCGTGTCGAAGAACGGGACCGGATCGATCACCTGGCTTATCAGCTGCCCGCGAAGCTCACGGGCCGGCTGACTCAGCCCAAGCAGCTTGCGCGCCGCCTGGTTGATGACTTCAATCCGCCTTTGATCGTCAATGGCAATTACGCCTTCATAAATAGACTCCATCAACGCCTTCTGCTGGCGCACCAGCAGGCCGATCTCGCGCGGCTCGAGGGAGAAGATCTGCTTCTTAATACTGCGGGTAAAGAACCAGGAGAAGATAAAGAGAGCAATCAGCAGCAGCACCGCGGCAATCAGGATATTGACCACTTTACTGACGGTAATGGTGTCCAGGTAGCTGGTGAGATAGCCGACCGAAACAATGCCGACCACCTGTCCGGCAGCGTTGAAGATGGGGGCCTTACTGCGCAGCGAAATACCCAACCCGCCTTTGCGGATGGTGGTGGTGCTTTTACCCTGCAATACGGCTTCGTTGTCACCGCCTACCAGCGTGGTGCCCACTCTGTCGGCGAAGACGGAGTGAAAAAGATGCTGGCCCTTATTATCACCAATCACAATAAAGCTGGCGTCACTGTGCGCAGAAATCTTCTGCATAAAATCATGGATGGCGGCGATATTCTTTTGTTCAACTTCATGTCGCAATGTTGGAATAAGCGCAATCTCTTCAGCCTGTATTTTGGCGCGCGTGCTCATTTCCTGATAAAGCTGTTTCCCGACATCGGCATAATAATATCCGCCCAGTAACGCAAAAAGCACTGAGAAAAAGGCAACCAGCGAAATAAACAGCTTTATCTGGAAAGAGACTTTCATAACTCTCACGCAAGGTAGCGACAAAGAACGCCAATATATCATCTTTTTTCGCGCGGACGTCCGCTTTGCCGAAAACTTGTGATCCCTTGCACAGCGGGCGTTGTAAAAGCATCATCCCAAAGACGGGTGGCCTCTGGCTGCACGAATAAATGTTATTTGTTTGTTCAATTCAGAAAAGAAACCATAAAAACCACGACAATAAATAAGGCATAAATCACATTAAATAAAAGAAACCATTAAAACCATAGCTGCCATTAAAACTTCGCTTTTAATATGTCATTCCTCACATAAAGTAAGCCTTTGTGACTCTAAGCTGAACGCACAAAATAACCAAGGGGCTTATTATGAGCACAACTGACGATTCTTTCTCTGTTACCCACGACCCGATTGAAATTCAGCGGCCTTCGCTCAAAGAGCGCTGGTGGCATATTATGGATACCTGGAAAATCGGGATTATTCCTCTGCCGCTGTTCGTTCTGGCGGGCGCGCTGATCGCCATTGATTGCCTGGGCGGAAAACTGCCGAGCGATATCGTGGTGATGGTGGCGACGCTGGCCTTCTTCGGCTTTGCCTGCGGTGAGTTTGGCAAACGCCTGCCGATTGTCGGCAAGCTCGGCGCGGCGGCGATTTGCGCCACCTTTATCCCTTCCGCGCTGGTCTATTATGGCCTGCTGCCGGACGTGGTGGTCGAGTCCACCACCAAGTTCTACAAATCCACCAACATTCTCTACCTCTATATCTGCTGCATTATTGTCGGCAGCATCATGAGCATGAACCGCACGGTGCTGATTCAGGGCTTCCTGCGCATCTTCTTCCCGATGCTGTGCGGCGAAATCGTCGGCATGCTGGTGGGGATGGGCGTCGGCCTGGCGCTGGGTCTTGAGCCATTCCAGATCTTCTTCTTTATCATTCTGCCGATCATGGCGGGCGGCGTGGGCGAAGGGGCAATCCCGCTTTCCATCGGCTATGCCACCCTGCTGCATATGGACCAGGGCGTGGCGCTCGGTCGCGTGCTGCCGATGGTCATGCTCGGCGGTCTGACTGCCATCATTATCTCCGGGTGCCTGAACCAGCTGGGCAAGCGTTATCCACACCTGACCGGTGAAGGTCAGCTGATGCCGAACCGCGCCAATGCCGATGCCACCGTTTCTCAGCCCGCGTTCTCCGGTAAAGCGGACGTGACCACCATCGCCTCCGGCGCGCTGCTGGCGGTGCTGCTCTACATGCTGGGCATGCTCGGCCACAAGCTGATTGGCCTGCCTGCGCCGGTCGGCATGCTGTTTATGGCGGTGCTGGTGAAGCTTTGCAACGGTGCCTCTCCGCGCCTGCTGGAAGGCTCTCAGGTGGTGTACAAGTTCTTCCAGACCTCCGTGACCTACCCGATTCTCTTTGCCGTTGGCGTGGCCATCACCCCATGGCATGAACTGGTGGCCGCCTTCACGCTGACCAACCTGCTGGTGATTATCAGCACCGTCTCCGCGCTGGTGGCGACCGGGTTCTTCGTCGGCAAAAAGATTGGCATGCACCCGATTGATGTCGCCATCGTCTCCTGCTGCCAGAGCGGCCAGGGCGGTACCGGCGACGTGGCGATCCTGACCGCAGGCAACCGCATGAGCCTGATGCCGTTCGCCCAGATTGCTACCCGTATCGGCGGGGCGATTAACGTCTCCATCTCTCTGCTGATTCTGGGCAACTTCCTCGTTTAAGTTTTCAGGAAAGAACAATGAAACTCGCAAGCTTTTTATACCAGGGAAAACGCAGCTACGGCATCGTCCAGGCCGACGGCGTGATTGATTTAGGCCGCCGTCTGGGCGACCGCTACAGCGACCTTAAGGCGCTGCTGCAGGGCAACGGGCTGGCGCAGGCCACCCGCTACCTGAACGATGCCGTGGACGTGCCGATGAGCGCCATCACCTTCTTACCGGTGATTGAGCAGCCGGAAAAAATCCTCTGTGTGGGCATGAACTACGCCGACAAGCGCAAGGAGTTTGACCAGCACAACCCGGCCCCGACGCTGTTTGTCCGCTTCCCGGACTCACAGACCGGCCACAACGAGCCGGTGCTGAAGCCGCGCCACTCCAGCGAATTCGACTACGAAGGCGAGCTGGCGGTGATCATCGGTAAAGGCGGGGAGAACATCAGCCGCGACGACGCCCTGCGCCACGTGGCCGGCTACAGCTGCTACATGGACGGCTCCGCCCGCGACTGGCAGCACACCTGGTTTACCGCCGGTAAAAACTGGCGCAAAACCGGCGCGTTTGGCCCGTGGATGGCGACGGCGGACGAGATCCCGGATCCGCACCAACTGGCAATCCGCACCTGGCTGAACGGCCGCATGGTGCAGGAAGACAACACCAGCAGCATGATCCACAAGGTGGCGGAGCTGATCGAATACATCAGCACCTTCACCCGCTTAAGTCCTGGCGATGTGATCATCACCGGATCCCCAGGTGGGGTGGGTAAAAAGCGCAATCCGCCGCTGTTTATGAAAGAGGGGGATCGCATTGAGGTGGAGATCGAGCATATCGGTCATCTCAGCAACGTGATCGTGGAAGCGCCAGCCGTCGGGCTTGCGGCAGCACATTAAGTAAGGCGGCAGCATGCATTCGCAACCCATCGATTTTCGCCACACGCTGGTGGCGAAACACCCGGAACGCTTAAGTCAGATCCGTTACCTGCTGGCAGACAGCGGCCTTGGCCTGGACAACGACATCACGCTGTTCGTCGAAGCCTGGTCCGGCCCGCAGCTGGTGGGTTGCGCAGGGCTTGCCGCCAACGTCGTCAAGTGCGTGGCGGTCAACGAGCAGCTTCGTGGCGAGAACCTCAGCGCGCGGCTGCTGGCGGAGGTGCAAAATGCGGCGCTGGAGCGCGGCCATTTTCACCTCTTCCTCTGCACCCGGCCGTGCAACCGGGAGCGCTTTGCCCGCAGCGGCTTCTGGCCGATTGCCCAGAGCGGGAACAACGCCGTGCTGATGGAGAACACCCCGCAGGGGATCGCGCGCTACTGCCGTTCTCTGCGCGCGAGCCGCAAGTGCGGGGAGAAGATTGGCGCCATCGTGATGAACGCCAATCCGTTTACCCTCGGCCACCGCCATCTGGTGGAGCAGGCGGCAGCGCAGTGTGACGCCCTGCATCTGTTCGTGGTGCGCGAAGACGCGTCGTTCTTTCCGTTCAGCGCGCGTCTGGAGATGGTGCGCGCGGGCGTGGCGCACCTGCCGAACGTGGTGGTGCATGAGGGCTCGCAGTACATCATTTCCCGCGCCACGTTTCCGGCCTACTTCCTGAAGGAGACCGGCAAGGTGCAGCAGGCGTGGAGCGAGATCGACGTGCTGATCTTCCGGGACTTCATCGCCCCGGCGCTCGGCATCACGCACCGCTTCATCGGCTCGGAGCCGTTCTGCGACATCACCCGCCAGTACAACCAGACGCTGCACGACCTGCTGGCCTCGCATATCGAGGTGGTAGAAATGCCGCGCATCAAGGCCACCGGTAACGCCATATCGGCGTCCGAAGTGCGCCGATTACTGAAGACACAGCAATTTTCCCGGATCCGGGAGATTGTCCCGGACTCCACCTTCGCGCACCTCGAAACGCATTACCGTGCGAGTGCCGAAGTCGCTTAACTACCAGGAATTTATCATGAAAATTGTAAGGGAGGCGCTGGCCGGAACGCAGGAGTCCAGCGACCTGATGGTGAAAATTGCTCCCGCTCACGGCGAGCTGGAGATCGTCATCCACAGCGAAGTGATTAAGCAGTTTGGCGAGCAGATTCGCCAGGTGGTCAACGACACATTGCGCGCCATGAACGTGCACCAGGGATTAATCATTATTGAAGACAAAGGGGCGCTGGACTGTGTGATCCGCGCCCGCCTGCAAAGCGCGCTGATGCGTGCCGCCGATGAACAGGCCATCAACTGGGGGGCGCTGAAATGAGCAAACTCCGCCGCAGCATGCTGTTCCTGCCGGGCGCTAACGCCGCCATGCTCTCCACCGCCTTTATCTACCGTCCCGACTCTATCATGTTTGACCTTGAGGACGCCGTTGCCCTGCGCGAGAAGGATACGGCGCGCATGCTGGTGTTCCACGCGCTGCAGCACCCGATGTATCAGGATATCGAAACCGTGGTGCGCATTAACCCGCTGAGCACGCCGTTTGGTCTGCTGGATCTGGAAGCCGCCGTGCGGGCCGGCGTGGACGTGATCCGTCTGCCGAAAACCGATACCCCGGACGACATTTACGAGCTGGAGGGCCACCTCGAGCGCATCGAGCAGGCGTGCGGCCGCGAGGTCGGCTCCACCCGCGTGATGGCGGCGATTGAATCGGCCATTGGCGTCATCAACGCCGTGGCGATTGCCCGCAGCTCTCCGCGCCTCATCGGCATTGCGCTGGCCGCCTTTGACTACGTGATGGATATGCAGACCGAGCGCGGCGACGGCACCGAGCTGTTCTACGCCCGCTGTGCCGTGCTGCACGCCGCCCGCGCGGCGGGTATCGACGCCTTCGACGTGGTGTGGTCAGACGTTAACGACGAGGCCGGGTTCCTGCGTGAGGTCGATCTGATCCGCAAGATGGGCTTCAACGGCAAATCGCTGATTAACCCGCGCCAGATTGACCTGCTGCACAACGCCTACGCCCCGACGCAGGAAGAGGTGGATCACGCCAGAAGGGTGATTGAGGCGGCAGAAGAGGGCGAACGTAACGGCCTTGGCGTGGTGTCGCTCAACGGCAAAATGGTGGATGCACCGATTATTAACCACGCGCAGGTGGTGCTGGAGCGCGCGGCGGCCTCCGGCGTGCGTCGGTAAGGATGAGATAATGAATCAGACAGAACTTCTCCACGTGAATTTCCCCCATCTGCGGGACTTAAAACCCTTTGATACCGCCCACAGCGCCACGCCGTGGCTGGCGGACAGCGACGCGAAGCACAGCCGCAAGCTCTGCGCCTCCATTGAAGAGGCGGTTAAACGCTGCGGCCTGCAGGACGGGATGACCATCTCCTTCCACCACGCGTTTCGCGAAGGCGACCGGGTGATTAACACCGTCGTGGCGCTGCTGGCGCGGATGGGCTTCAAAAACCTGACGCTGGCCTCCAGCTCGCTGATGACCTGTAACGACGCCCTGATCGAGCATATCGAAAGCGGCGTCATCACCCGGATTTACACCTCGGGCATGCGCGGCAGGCTGGCGGATGCCATCTCCCACGGGCTGATGGACGAGCCGGTGCAAATTCACTCCCACGGCGGGCGCGTGAAGCTGCTCCAGGACGGCGAGCTGAATATCGACGTGGCGTTTCTCGGCGTGCCGTGCAGCGATGCGTTTGGCAACGCCAACGGGACGCACGGAAAATCGTGCTGCGGCTCGCTGGGCTACGCCATGGTGGACGCCCACTTTGCCCGCAAGGTAGTGCTGCTGACCGAAGAGCTGGTGCCGTTCCCCAATATGCCCGCCAGCCTGGTGCAGGACCAGGTGGACTACATCGTGCAGGTGGAGAGCGTGGGCGACCCGGCGAAAATCAGCGTCGGCGCGGCGCGCGTCACCAGCAACCCGCGCGAGCTGATGATCGCCCGCTATGCGGCGGACGTGATCGAGCATTCCGGCTACTTCAAACCGGGCTTCTCGATGCAGACCGGCTCCGGCGCGGCGGCCACGGCCTGCACCCGCTTTATGGAAGAGAAGATGGAGCGCAGCGGCGTGAAGGCGCGCTTTGCGCTCGGCGGCATCACCGGCAGCCTGGTGGATCTGCACGAGAAGGGGCTCATCGAAAAGCTGCTCGATACCCAGTGCTTTGACGGTCAGGCGGCGGCCTCGCTGGCGCGTAACCCGAACCACGTGGAGATCTCCACCAACGTCTACGCCAACCCCGGCAGCAAGGCGGCAAGCTGCGACCAGCTCGACGTGGTGATCCTCAGCGCCCTGGAGATCGACGTCGAGTTCAACGTCAATGTTATCACCGGCTCCGACGGCGTGATGCGCGGCGCGTCCGGCGGGCACTGCGACGTGGCCGCCGCGGCGAACCTGACCATTGTGGTCGCGCCGCTGCTGCGCAGCCGCATTCCGACGGTGGTGAAGCGCGTTACCACGCGCCTTACGCCGGGGGAGAGCATCGACGTGCTGGTCACCGATCACGGTATTGCGGTCAACCCGGCGCGCCCGGAAATCCGCGAGCGGCTGCTGGAGGCCGGGCTGAAGGTTGTGGATATCAACGCGCTGTATGAACGGGCGATCTCCCTGACCGGCGTCCCGAAACCGATTGAGTTCACCGACAAAATCGTCGGGGTGATCCGCTACCGCGACGGCAGCGTGATCGACACCGTGCGACAGGTGAAGGAGGACGTATGACTTTAGCGACACCCGTGCGGGCGGGTGTCAGCCTTGACGAACTGCTGGCGGCGAAAGAGCGCCGCGCAGCGCGCCAGGCTGACATGCTTGAGCACTATCAACAACCGGTGATCTCCCTCACGCTGGTCACGCCGGGGGAAATCAAGGACAGCCTGCGCTACCGCAATACCATGGGCGTGGCGCTGCAGATGTGCGACCAGCTGCTGTGGGAAAACCGTTGGCAGGTGCTGGACCGCCAGGTGCTGTGGCTCCCGACCGGGCCCGAAGCCCTGTGGTGCGTGGCCCATCCGGCGGTGGAAATTAAGGCGCACTGTGCAGAACTGGAGCAGACGCACCCGCTCGGCAGGCTGTGGGATCTTGACGTGATTTGCCCTCAGCACGGCCACGTCGGGCGTCAGTCGCTGGGGGGGAATCTCAGGCGCTGCCTGATCTGCGACGCGCCCGCGCATGCCTGTTCCCGTTCGCGCAATCACCCCATTGAGCAGGTGGTTTCCCGCGTGGAGAAGACGATCGATGACTGGTTTGCTCGCGACTAAACCGCGCCCGGCTGACGTGCCCGCGCTTGCCGAAGCGGCGCTGTGGCAGGAGCTGGAGCTGACGCCCAAGCCGGGGCTGGTGGACAGGCTCAACAACGGTTCCCATCGCGATATGGACCACGCGCTGTTTGTCCGCAGCATTGCGGCGATTACGCCGTGGTTTTCGCGCTTTGCCGAGCTGGGCAGCGCGCATGCGGATAAACCGGCTGGGGAACAGCTACGACTTCTCCGCCCGATGGGGCTGGCCTGCGAGCAGGCGATGTATGTCGCAACGAACGGAGTGAACACCCACAAGGGCGGGATTTTTGCCCTGGGTTTACTGTGCTTCGCCGCCGGGCGTGTGAAAAATGTCTCCGCAGAGAGCCTCTGCTGTGAGGTGAGTAACATCTGCCGCGGGCTGGTGTCGCGGGAGCTGGCCGCACGCAGCGGACAGGCGACGGCGGGCGAGCGGCAGTTTAAGCAGTACGGCTTAACCGGCGCGCGCGGTGAGGCGGAGAGCGGCTTTGCGACGGTGCGTAAGGCTTTGGATTCGTGGAACGGACAGTCGCTTCACGGCCTGCTGTTGCGCCTGATGGCCGTCAATCAGGACAGTAATCTGGTTTCTCGCGGCGGCATGGAAGGGTTGCGCTACGTTCAGGGCTACGCGCGGGAACTGCTGGATAACGGCTGGGACCGCGAGGCGTTGAGCAGAATGGATAACGCACTGATTGAACGGAACCTGAGCCCGGGCGGCAGCGCGGATTTGCTGTCGGTGGGGTGGGTGCTTTCTGCAATAAAATAGCCGGGTGGCGGCTTCGCCTTACCCGGCCTACGGTCTGGTTTTGTAGGCCCGGTAAGCGCAGCGCCACCGGGCACAACAATCAATGCGCGATCGGCTGCGCACCGTGTGGTTCACGCACGTGCTTGTACTTGAACAGTGCGATGAACGCGAAGAACAGCACCAGCGAGTACGCCGCGAAGATCAGCCACACCGGCTGCCAGTTGGTGATGCCGTTGGTGGTGTACATCTCAACCACTTTACCGCTCACCACGCCGCCCAGAATACAGCCGAAGCCGTTGGTCATCATCAGGAACATACCCTGCGCGCTGGCGCGGATTTCAGGTTTAACCTCTTTTTCCACAAACACCGAGCCGGAGATGTTGAAGAAGTCGAAGGCGCAGCCGTAAACAATCATCGACAGCACCAGCAGCACCGTGCCGAACGGGCTTGGGTCGCCGTAGGCGAACAGACCGAAGCGCAGCATCCACGCCGCGATACTGATCAGCATGACGTTCTTGATGCCGTAGCGGCTCAGGAAGAACGGGATGGTCAGGATGAACAGCGTCTCAGAGATCTGAGAGATGGACATCATCACCGACGCATGCTCAACGATAAAGCTGCCGGAGAACAGCGGGTTGTTATCGAAGCTGTGCAGGAAGGTGTTGCCGAACATGTTGGTGATCTGCAGCTCCGCGCCCAGCAGCATGGAGAAGATGAAGAAGATCGCCATGCGTTTGTTTTTGAACAGCGCGAAGGCATCCAGGCCGAGCATGGTGCTCCAGCTCTGGTTTTTCTGCTGGTTAGACACCGGAATGGTTGGCAGCGTCAGGGTGAAGATCGCCAGCAATACGGAGAGCGCCGCACCGATATAGAGCTGCATATGGCTCAGTTCGAAGCCCGCGAAGCTTACGCCCCACATCGCCATGATAAAGCCGATGGTGCCCCAGATACGGATTGGCGGGAAATCGGTGACGATATCCATATCCGCGGACTTCAGGCGGTAGTAGGAGATGGTGTTGATCAGCCCAAGCGTTGGCATATAGGCCAGCGAGTTGAGCAGAATCACCATGAACATCGCCCCCGGCGTGGTCACCTGGGCTGCCATAAACAGCGTCCCCGCGCCCACCAGGTGGCAAAGCATGTACAGCCATTTGGCGCTTAACCATTTATCCGCCACGATCCCCAGCAGCGTTGGCATGAAGACAGCCGCAATACCGAGCGAGCTGTAGACGGCACCGATTGACGCACCATCGAACTTGAGCGTCACAAACATATAGGAGCCGAGTGTAGTCAGCCAGCTACCCCACAGGCAGAACTGCAGAAACGACAATATTTTAAGCTGCAGCTTAAGGTTCATGTTACTTTCCTCACAAGTGAGCGGGAGATATGTTGTTATAGAAACATTCAGGGTTGTTATTTGATGCAATTCTATCAGTTGGCAACGATATGTTTTGTTACCTCCCGCAAAAAAATGCAATCCACATTAATTTGCAGTTTGGATTGTGATGCAAATAACATTTTCGTATGGGTGGGGGAAGCAGAACACCTTCTCCTTGCAGGAGAAGGTGTGCGGATCACCGGCGACGGTAGTTCTTCTGCGCCGTATTCACCTTATACAGATAACGACGGGATTCCGCGGACGGGTGGCGGGTGGTCAGGGTGGCGTAGACATCCCCCGGCGCCATGCTGTTGATGATGTTTGCGGCCTGCACTTTGTCATTTGAGAAGACGCGCAGCACGCTGCCCGCGCCGCCGTTATAGGCAGTGATCACCGCATAGCGACGCGACGTCGGGTTGTCGATGCCGCCGAGGTAGACATTGTTCAGCATCGCCAGATAGGCCGTGCCGGTATCAATGTTGCTCTGCGGGTCGAACAGATAGCTGCGGCTCGGCGTGCCGGATTTGCCCTGCGCGCGGAACACGTCTTTACCGGCGCTGTGCTGCACCACCTGCATCAGCCCCAGGGCGTCGGAACGGCTTACCGCATACGGGTTAAACGAGGATTCGGTCTGCATAATCGCCAGGATCAGCGACTCATCCACGCCGTATTTACGCGAGGCCTGACGCACCATGCCCAGATACTTATGCGCACGCTTGTCGAGGTGGTTCGGGACGAGGTTGATGGTGACGCTGTAGATAATCTTCAGACCGTTAGAGCGGCTCTTCAGGCGCGTTTGCAGCAGGTAGTCGGCAAATTTCGTGGCGCGACCTTCCCAGCGGATCGGCTGGCCGGTCTGATCGACGACCTGACCGTACAGGAACGGCTCTTTCGAGATGGTGATATCGTCGGCATCGGAGTAGAGATCGATTGAGCCCGGATCGTCACCCATCAGCAGGGTTTTGATAATGGCCTGACGGAGTCGAGCCGCAGGGTCCGTGCCTGCGATGGTCTCAATCGTGATCGTCCCCTCATCAAAGTTGATGTGGCTACGGGTCAGATAGGCGTCGGTGTACTTAACGTAGTCCTTAGGTCCGGCAATAAGAACTTCGTTAAATCCCCATATGTTCTCGATGTTGTGGGCAAACTGCCCCATCAAAATGTCAAAACCGTTGGTGTCCTTGATCCAGGCTTCGTTGTAATCATCGCCTTTTTTTGACGAACACGAGACAAGCAACGGCGCAACAAGGGCTAGCGCTAAAAGTTTTTTCATCATTCCGGGAGTGCGTGTTGTGTTTGCTTAGTCGTTGCTTTCGCCGGGTGGCGCTGCGCTTACCCGGCCTACAAAACCGTAGGCCCGTGCAAGCGAAGCGCCGCCGGGCAACAGCCGCTCGATATTATTTTTCCGGTGGCGTATAGCCTTCGATGTGCACGTCTTTACCTTCGAACAGGAAGCTCACCATCTCCTGCTCCAGCAGCTTGCGGTGTTCCGGGTTCATCATGCTGAGTTTCTTCTCGTTGATCAGCATGGTCTGCTTTTTCTGCCACTGTCCCCAGGCTTCTTTGGAGATTTCATTGTAGATGCGTTTACCCAGCTCGCCCGGATAAAGCTGGAAATCCTGGCCTTCAGCGTCACGCTGCAGGAAAGTACAAAAAATCGTTCTGGCCATACTCATTCCTCTTTTTTGACCGATGCTAAACCATTGCACCGGCACGTAATTGCTGTAACAGGCGCTCCACGGGAGCCGCCAGCCCGACTGATGGCGGTTGCGCTAAGTTATACCAGAGAGCGGTGCCTTCATCCATGCACGAGGCGACGGAGGACACGGGAAGCCACATCGGCACAATATCCAGATGGAAATGGCTGAAGGTGTGGCGAAACGCGGTCAGCTGCGTCAGGTTATCGGCAGCAATCCCGCGCTGTTTAAGCCATTCACGCAGCAAGTCTTCATCTTCAAACTGTGGGAAGCAGTATAGACCACCCCACAGACCGCTCGGCGGACGCTGGGCCAGGAAGACCTCATCACCGTGCTGCATCAGCAGCATATAGCCGGTGCGCTCCGGCAGCGTCTGTTTGGGTTTCTTGCCCGGATACTGCGCCCAGGAATGGTTGGCATACGCCACGCAGAGGTTATTTACCGGGCAGAGTTCGCATTTGGGTTTTGAGCGCGTGCAGACCATGGCGCCGAGATCCATCATCGCCTGGTTGAAACGCTCGACGCCGTTGGCTGGGGTAACCGCTTCACTGATTTCCCAAAGGCGTTTTTCAACATCCTTCTTCCCCGGCCAGCCGTCAACGGCATAGCAGCGTGCCAGCACGCGCTTCACATTGCCGTCGAGGATCGGGAAATGCTTGCCTAAAGACAGGGAGAGAATAGCGCCTGCGGTCGAACGCCCGACGCCGGGTAAGTCCGCCACCTCGTCGAAAGTTTCCGGGAATTTACCGTTGTGGCGCGTCGCGACCTGCTGTGCGGCCTTGTGCAAGTTGCGCGCGCGGGCGTAATAGCCCAGCCCGGTCCACAGGTGCAGGACCTCGTCCAGCGGGGCATTGGCCAGATCGGTCACCGTCGGGAAGCGCGCCATAAAACGCTCGAAGTAAGGGATCACCGTGGCGACCTGCGTTTGTTGCAACATCACCTCGGAGAGCCATACTTTGTACGGCGTTTTTTCAATTTGCCAGGGCAGGGTTTTACGCCCGTATTTGTCGTACCAGTCCAGCACCTGGGCTGAAAATTGAGAGGCTTGCATGGTCATCGATTCGCATAATCAGGGACGCAGATTGCAGCACAGCGTCAATCTGCTGTAAACCGGATCTTTCCCATGCTTGCATAGAAGCCTTAACTTTGGATAATGCCCGTTTCCCGAACATTCTCACAAGCAGACAACTCTTTTATGAAAAACGACGTCATTTCACCGGAATTTGATGAAAACGGTCGCCCGCTGCGCCGTATTCGCAGCTTTGTCCGTCGTCAGGGCCGCCTGACAAAAGGTCAGCAACACGCGCTGGACAACTACTGGCCGGTGATGGGCGTTGAGTTCAGCGAGCAGCCTCTGGATTTTGCCGAGCTGTTTGGCCGCGACGCGCCGGTCACGCTGGAAATTGGCTTCGGTATGGGCGCCTCGCTGGTGACCATGGCGAAAGCGCGCCCGGAGCAGAACTTCCTTGGTATCGAAGTGCATTCGCCGGGCGTGGGCGCATGTCTGGCAACGGCCCATGAAGAGGGCGTTGAGAACCTGCGCGTGATGTGTCACGACGCGGTGGAAGTGCTGCACAAAATGATTCCTGACAATTCTTTAACCATGGTTCAGCTCTTTTTCCCTGACCCGTGGCATAAAGCGCGTCATAATAAACGCCGTATCGTTCAGGCGCCGTTTGCCGAGCTGGTTAAAAGCAAGCTGAAGCTGGGCGGTGTCTTCCATATGGCGACCGACTGGGAACCGTATGCGGAACATATGCTGGAAGTGATGTCGTCGCTCGACGGTTACAAAAACCAGTCTGCGAGCAACGACTATGTACCGCGTCCGGAATCGCGTCCGGTAACGAAATTTGAACAGCGTGGCCATCGTCTTGGTCACGGTGTATGGGACTTAATGTTCGAGAGGGTGAAATAATGGCAAAGAATCGTAGCCGTCGTCTGCGTAAAAAGATGCACATCGAAGAATTCCAGGAAGTGGGCTTCTCCGTTGCGTGGCGTTTCCCGGAAGGCACCAGCGTTGAGCAGATCGATCAGGACGTGGATGCGTTCATCAACGAGGTGATCGAGCCAAACAAACTGGCCTTCGACGGTAGCGGCTATCTGGCCTGGGAAGGTCTGATCTGCACCCAGGAAGTGGGTAAATGCACCGAAGAACATCAGGCTCTGGTCCGTAAATGGCTTGAAGACCACAAGCTCGAAGATGTCCGCGTCAGCGAACTTTTCGACGTTTGGTGGGACTAATTAAGCAGTAAGGGGCCAGCATTAGCTGGCCCGTTTTGTCTGAGGGAGTGTTTAAGATGCGCAAAACGTTGCTGGCAGTTGCTTTGATGGCAACCGGATTCACCGCCCATGCGGATTATCAATGTAGCGTCACCCCGCGTGATGACGTGGTGTTAAGCCCGCAAACCGTGCAGGTCAAAGGCGAGAACGGCAATCTGGTAATTACGCCAGAAGGGAACGTCACCTATAACGGCAAACAGTACAACCTGACTGCCGCACAGCGCGAGCAGGCGAAAGACTACCAGTCCGAATTGCGTACCGCGCTGCCGTGGATTAATGAAGGTGCCCTGACGCGCGTCGAAAAGAGCCGCGTGGCGTTGGATAAGATCATCACCAAAGAGGTGGGTGAGAGCAGTAACATGCGCACCCGCCTGACGAAGCTGGACAAGCAGCTTAAAGAACAGATGAACCGCATTATCGAGACGCGCTCCGACGGCCTGACGTTCCACTATAAGGCGATCGATCAGGTTCGTGCTGATGGGCAGCAGCTGGTGAACCAGGCGATGGGCGGCATCCTGCAGGACAGCATCAACGAGATGGGCGCCAAAGCGGTGCTGAAAGGCGGCGGTAACCCGCTGCAGGGCGTGCTGGGCAGTCTGGGCGGCCTGCAAACCTCCATTCAGAACGAGTGGAAAAACCAGGAAGATGATTTCCAGCAGTTCGGCAAAGACGTGTGTAAGCGCGTGGTGTCGCTGGAAGATAGCCGGAAGGCGCTGGTGGGGACGCTGAAGTAAGGTCCCCTAACCCTAACCCTCTCCCTTTTAGGGGGTACGGTCCGGGGACATGGTGAACGCTTTTTAACATCCTTTACCCATGGTGATCGACTGTTTCTTCAGGTCGATCATCTCCACACTCTGCCAGCCTTTCCCTCAGCTGGCAGAACGGGATGCAAAATCCTGAACCAACCTTCAGGAATCTTCGGCGAGGAACAGCTCAAGAAGGGAATTGAGGAACAGTTTGCCGTGCTCGGTGATCTGCCAGTATTCCTCACATTCCGTGAGATACCCCTGCGCCAGCGCTTCGTCGATCTGCGGGCGAATCACCGACTCCGGCAGCCCGGTGTACAGCGCAAACTCAGCGCGCGGCGCGGCTTCCAGCAGACGGAAGCGGTTCATAAAGAACTCAAACGGCTTATCCGCCGCCTCGACGTCGTGCTGACGCTCCAGGTAGCGGCCTTCCATATACCCGCGCGGGTGGCGGGTTTTGGCAGTACGCAGAATACGCCCGTCCGGGAAGGTCACCTTGCCGTGCGCGCCGCAGCCAATGCCGAGATAGTCGCCAAAGCGCCAGTAGTTCAGGTTGTGCTGACACTGATAGCCCGGCTTCGCATAGGCCGACGTTTCGTACTGCTGATAGCCCGCAGCGGTTAACAGCTGGTGACCCTGCTCGAAGATATCCCACAGCGCGTCGTCATCCGGCAGCACCGGCGGACGCGAGCCAAACAGGGTGTTGGGCTCGATGGTGAGCTGATACCACGACAGATGAGGGGGATTCAGCGCAATGGCCTGGCGCAAATCGTCCAGCGCCTCTTCCAGAGACTGATCCGGCAGGCCGTGCATCAGATCCAGGTTAAAGCTGCGAAGATTAAGACCGGTCGCCAGGTTTGCCGCGCGTTTCGCCTCTTCCGGGCCGTGAATACGCCCCAGGCGCTTCAGCTTCGGCTCGCTAAAGCTCTGCACGCCGATGGAGATGCGGTTCACGCCCGCGCGCTGGTAGTCGACAAAACGGTCGGCCTCAACGGTGCCGGGGTTGGCTTCCATCGTAATTTCAGCATCCGCTGCCAGGTTCAGGCGCGCACGCACGCCGTCCAGCAGCGTTTGCATCGCCGGGCCTGACAGCAGGCTCGGCGTACCGCCACCAATGAAAATGGTCTTAACTTCACGTCCCTGTGCGTAAGGTACATCGGCATCCAGGTCGGCCAGCAGATGCGCAACGTAGTCATCGTGCGGCACTTCGCCCTTCAGCGCGTGCGAGTTGAAATCGCAGTACGGGCATTTTTGCACGCACCACGGGATGTGAATATAAAGACTCAGAGGTGGCAAATTAGCCATTACGCAGTGCTTCCAGTAACAGTTTCAGCGCGCGTCCGCGGTGGGATATCGCGCTTTTTTCTTCGCGGGTCAGTTCCGCAGCGGTTTTGCCCTCGGAAGGGACAAAGAAAATCGGGTCATAGCCAAAGCCGCCTTTGCCAGCTGCTTCACGGGTAATCACGCCCGGCCAGCTGCCGTGGCAGACGATCGGCGTCGGGTCTTCCGCGTGACGCAGATAGACCAGCACGCAGTGGAACTGCGCGGTGCGCTGCTCGTCCGGGACGTCTTTCAGGGCGACAAGCAGCTTTTCCAGATTCTGCTGGTCGGTAGCGTCAACGCCGGAATAGCGGGCAGAGTAGATCCCCGGCGCGCCGCCGAGGGCGTCTACGGCCAGGCCGGAGTCGTCGGCAATCGCGGGGAGGCCAGTTACCTGCGCAGCGTGGCGCGCTTTAATGATCGCGTTTTCGATAAACGTCAGCCCCGTCTCTTCGGCGGAATCCACGCCAAGATCGGTCTGGGCGACCACGTCCAGACCAAAATCATTTAATAGCGAGGCCAGCTCGCGCACTTTACCGGCGTTGCCGGTCGCGAGAACAACTTTCTGCATGGTTTAGTCCTGTTCTGTCAGAGCCGCGACTTCCGTCGGGATAGATTGCGGATTAAGGATTTTTACCTGTTTATGTCGCCCCAGTTCGCCTTTTTCAATGATGACCTGGCTTTTGGCGACGCGAAACTGTTTTGCCAGATATTTGGTCAGATGCGCGTTCGCCTGGCCGTCAACCGGCGGGGCAGTGATGGCGACTTTTAACTCGTCGCCATGCAGTCCAACAATACCGTCACGGCTGGCTTTCGGCTGAATATACAGCCGTAAAACCAGCCCGTCAGCGCAGGTGCTTACGGCACTCATAGCGCCATCCACAGCCCCGGCAGCAGCATATCGCCCGTGGACTGCAGCAGTTCAGCGACCCCCATGTTGATCACATAGAGCAGCAGAACCAGGATCATCGGCGAAAAATCGATGCCGCCCATAGACGGAAGCAGGTTACGGATCGGGCGCAGCAGCGGCTCGGTCAGCTGAATCAAGGCGTACTCCACCGGGCTACGGCCCTGGCTCACCCAGCTCATGATCGCCATGACCAGCAGCACCCAGAAGATCAGCAGACCGATGGTTTTGATCAAAATCAGGACGGCGACAATCCAGATAATCGGCTGGAAGGTGAAGACCATAAACAGCACAATCGCTTTGATAACGCTCAGAATAAACGCCACCAGCAGAGACGAACTGTCGATGGGCCCCATGGCCGGGATAATACGGCGCAGCGGTCCGACAACAGGCTGCGTGATTTTCACGACAAACTGCGAGAACGGATTGTAAAAATCACAGCGGGCCCACTGCATCCAGACGCGCAGCAAAAGCGCCATCGTGTACAGCTCAATGACCGTTGAGAGCAGGAAAGTCAACGTCTTCATGGCGTTCCTCAGGTTTCCTTATTATTTTGAGTAGTCGCGCGCACCGAAAATTGCCGTGCCGATGCGCACCATCGTGCTGCCTGCCGCAATGGCGGCTTCCATATCATCCGACATGCCCAGAGAAAGCGTGTCTACCGTGTTATAGCGCGCTTTAAGCGCCTCAAATGCTACAGCCATTTGCTGTGCCACGGCAAACTGCCTTTCATAACTTGACTCAGGCGCCGGGATTGCCATCAAACCACGCAGGCTTAAGCGCGGCAGTTCGGCCACCTCGGCTGCCAGCGCATCCAGCTCGCTCAGCGCAATACCGGACTTGCTGTTTTCATCGCTGATGTTGATTTGAATCAGCACGTTAAGCGCTGGCATCTCTGCCGGACGCTGGTCGTTCAGGCGTGTCGCAATGCGCAGACGGTCAACGGTATGGCACCAGTCGAAGTGCTCCGCCACCAGACGGCTTTTGTTCGACTGCAGTGGGCCGATAAAGTGCCACTGCAGATCCGTCTTCCCCTGTTCCTGGAAGTAGCGAATTTTATCCACGCCTTCCTGGACGTAGTTTTCACCAAACGCCCGCTGGCCTGCGTCAATGGCTTCTGCGATGGCGCTCGCAGGCTTGGTTTTGCTGACTGCAAGTAGCGTAATTTCTTCTGAAGCCCGGCCGCAACGCGTTGCGGCGGATGAGATTTTGTCCCGGACCTGTGCCAGGTTATGCGCAATGTCGTTCATTTTCCGAGGAGTAGTCTATGGATGTGGAAGAAATTGTGGCCCTTAGTGTAAAGCATAACGTCTCCGATCTACACCTGTGCAGTGATTCGCCACCTCGCTGGCGCAGAACGGGCCGCCTTGAACCGGCACCGTTTCCTTCTCCGGACCTCGGGGCGTTGTTAAAAGCGTGGCTCAACGATGAGCAGCAGGGGATATGGTGGGCCAGCGGGCAGGTGGATTTTGCCGCGACGGTGGCGGGAGGCCAGCGCCTGCGCGGCAGTGCCTTTAAGCAGATGCGCGGAGTCTCTGTGACGCTACGGCTGTTGCCGCGTACCTGTCCGCAGCTCGCTTCGCTGGGCGCGCCGAGGGCAATCCCGGAACTGTTAACCAATGCGTCCGGGTTGATTCTGGTGACGGGGGCGACCGGCAGCGGCAAATCCACGACGCTGGCGGCGATGGTCGATTTTCTCAACCACCATACTGACGGCCATATTCTCACGCTCGAAGATCCGGTGGAGTTTATCTATCAGAGCGAGCGTTGCCTGATCCAGCAGCGGGAGATCGGCCAGCACAGCCCGTCATTTGCCGACGCGCTGCGCAGTGCCTTACGCCAGGATCCGGACGTGATTTTGCTGGGAGAGCTGCGCGACAGCGAAACGATCCGCCTGGCGCTAACGGCAGCGGAGACCGGGCACCTGGTGCTGGCGACGCTGCATACGCGCGGGGCATCGCAGGCGATTGAGCGGCTGGTCGATACGTTCCCGGCGCAGGAGAAAGATCCGGTGCGTAACCAGCTGGCCGGCAGCCTGCGGGCGGTGCTGGCGCAGAAGCTGGTTCCTGACTTACAGGACGGGCGCGTCGCGCTGTATGAGCTGCTGGTGAATACCGCGGCGGCGGCGAATCTGATACGAGAAGGAAAAACGTGGCAGCTGCCCGGCATTATTCAAACCGGACAGCAGGCAGGCATGCAGAACTTTGACCAAAGCCTGGCGGAGAGACGGGCGCAGGGGCGGTTGTAGGCCCCTGTGCTTAAAAGCCCTGCTCGAAATAGCTTTCGAGGATGATGACGGCAGAAGCGGAGTCCACGCTGCCTTTATTGAGCGCGCGGAAGCCACCGTGCTCAAACAGACCCGCACGCGCTTCGACGGTGCTGAGACGCTCGTCGTGCAGCTTCACGGAGACGCCAAAGCGGCCATGGATTTTATTGGCGAACTTACGCGCCCGGGCAGTCAGCGGCTGTTCGGTACCGTCCATGTTGAGCGGTAATCCGACAATCACGTCATCCGGCTGCCACTCTTTGAGCAGACGCTCAATGAGGTTCCAGTCCGGCGTACCGTCGTTGGCCTTCAGGGCGGTAAGCGGACGCGCGGTACCGGTGATGCGCTGCCCCACGGCGACGCCAATGCTTTTAGTGCCAAAATCGAAGGCCAGAAGCGTTCCGCTCATCAGGCGTGCCCCGCTACGCCAGGCATGGTCAGGATATCAATGCCAATCAACTTCGCCGCGTCGCGCCAGCGATCGGCAATCGGCGTTTTAAACAGGATATTCATGTCCGCAGGGGCGGTGAGCCAGGCGTTATCGAGGATCTCCTGCTCAAGCTGGCCTTTCTCCCACGACGAATAGCCCAGCGCCACCAGCACTTCAGAAGGCTGCTCTGAGGTGCCCAGCGTTTCGAGCACGTCACGCGAGGTGGTGATGACGGTGTTATCCGAAATGCGGATACTGGAAGAGAACACCGGCGGCGTATGCAGGATAAAGCCGCGATCTTCTGCAAGAGGTCCACCCAGCATCACGGGCTTATCAAGCCGGATCTCCGGCAGTCGCGCTTCAGCCGGGATTTTCAGCTTGTCCAGAATCCCTTCAACCTGAAGATTTTCCAGCGGTTTATTAATGATAATACCCATCGCACCGTCTTCATTGTATTCACAAATATAAACCACGGCGCGGCGAAAAATCGGGTCCTGGAGAGCAGGCATGGCAATAAGAAAGTGATGCTGTAAATTCATTGTCAGAGGTACTGTTTCCTGGTTTAAAAAGCGACAGCGACCAGTATGCGGAGAAACCCGGGCGCTGTCACTCATTGGTGGGTTATTTCTGCAGGCGTTTTTCGATGGCGTCCATCAGCATTCCGGTGATCGAGACCGGGAATTCCGCTTCAATTTCACGAATGCAGGTCGGGCTGGTGACGTTCACTTCGGTCAGACGATCGCCGATGATATCCAGTCCGACGAAGATCAGGCCTTTGGCTTTCAGCGTCGGGCCTACGCGGCGGGCAATTTCCCAGTCGCTTTCGGTCAACGGACGCGGTTCACCCCGGCCACCGGCCGCCAGGTTACCACGGGTTTCGCCACCCTGCGGGATACGCGCCAGGCAGTAAGGGACCGGTTCGCCATCCACCACCAGCACGCGTTTGTCGCCGTCCTTGATCGCCGGAATATAGTTCTGTGCCATGCAGTAACGGGTGCCCAGTTCGGTCAGGGTTTCGGCAATCACGCCAATGTTCGGGTCGCCTTCTTTCACGCGGAAAATCGACGCGCCGCCCATCCCGTCCAGCGGCTTCATGATGATGTCGCCGTGCTTCTGCCAGAATGCCTTCAACTGCGCTTTGCTGCGGGTCACCAGGGTTTCCGGCGTCAGGTCAGAGAACCAGGCGGTGTAGAGCTTCTCGTTACAGTCGCGCAGGCTCTGCGGCTTGTTGACGATCAGCGTGCCTTTCTCTTCTGCACGTTCAAGGATATAGGTGCAGTAGATGTACTCGGTGTCGAACGGCGGATCTTTACGCATCAGAATGACGTTGAGATCGGCCAGGGCAATGTCCTGCTCGGTGCCGAACTCATACCATTTGTCGTAGTTCTGCTCGACGTTAACGATGCGGGTGCGGGCGCGGGCTTCACCGTTGATCAGGTAAAGATCGTTCATCTCCATATAGTGGAGTTCATAGCCGCGACGCTGCGCTTCCAGCAGCATGGCGAAGCTGGAATCTTTCTTGATGTTGATGTTTGCGATGGGGTCCATCACGATGCCGAGCTTGATCATCTTTCTCTCCAATAATGCGTCAACCCAGATCGCCAAACCGTACCTGTAGCGCGGTAATGGCCGTGAGTGCCGTTGTCTCAGTGCGCAGAACGCGAGGTCCCAACAGAATATCAGTAAACTGGTAACGTGCCGTCATCGCAATTTCGTCCGCCGACAGGCCGCCTTCAGGGCCAATCAGCAGGCGAACGCGCTCAACGGGCAGCGGCAGCGTATTGATGCTGGCGCTGGCGCGCGGATGAAGATTGAGCTTCAGCCCACTGTCCTCTTCTGCACACCACTCCTCCAGATCCATCGCCGGGCGGATCTCCGGAATACGGTTGCGGCCACTCTGTTCGCAAGCCGCGATGGCAATTTTCTGCCACTGCTGGATCTTTTTGTTCAGACGTTCCGCATCCAGTTTAACGCCACAGCGCTCAGAAAAAAGTGGCGTAATGAGGCTTACACCCAGTTCAATGGATTTCTGGATCGTGAACTCCATTTTCTCGCCGCGCGACATCACCTGGCCCAGATGGATATGCAGCGGTGATTCCCGGTCATCCACTTCACCGCGCAGGACGTTCACGTGTACGCTTTTTTTATCCGCCCGCGTGATTTCCGCGTCGAAAACCTGGTTAGAGCCGTCGAACAATTGTATTGCCTGGCCGGCACCCATGCGCAGCACGCGGCCAACGTGGTTGGCGGCGTCATCAGACAGGGCGATTTCACGGCCTGCGGTAATCAGTTCAGGATGGTAAATGCGGGGAATGCGCATAGTCAGAAATTCCATGTGTCATGCGATATAAGCGAATTGCCGTAGTGTAGGTTAGCTCTTTTGCGCCTGGCAAGCCCGCTGGACGTAAGGGTTGTGATTCCCCTGGACTCTGGCGATACGCTCGTCGCGCTGGCATTCCCACTCCGTCACCGGGTACTGCTTGTCCCAGGCGTTGAACAACTGGGTCTGCTGGCGGGAGAGGTTGAGATCGTAACGGTCACGCATATAGAAATAGGTGCGGGCAATGCTGCCGCGCGCGCGGGCAGGGGGCTCGGCGACTTTCTCTTTAAAATCAATCTTCATACCGCACTGGCCGTACTGACCTTCGCCACCGTTCCACTGGCTGTACATGAAGTTGCCGCGATCGCCGTTCACTTCGCCCACCGCGGGCTGCAGGTTATGCATGTCGCTTTCCATCTGGCGGTAAACCGGATCTTTGGCGCAGTTTTTACGTCCACCATCCTGCCAGCACTGGCGCTGGTGGCCAAACTGCCATGCCGGAACGACATGTTCCCATTCAATACGGCTGGCGCGGTTTTCGTTTTTACGCACCTTGTAGCCGCAGGACTCAAGGTCTACGACTCCTTTTTTACCCTGCCAGTTAATTTTACAGCCGCAGTAGAAATCGCCCGGTACGTCAGCGTTGACCTTTACACCGGCCGCTTTGGCCTGAGAGAAACTGTTGATACCGTCGGCCAGGGCGTGGCCTGAGAGCGCAGTCGTCAGAAAGGCGACCGCGAGAGAAAAATTACGGGACATCTTACACTCCGTGTCAAAACGAGCCCGCAACGTAACGAATGTTGTTCCTGTATGCAATCAGTCAGATCAGGAAAGTTCCTGAACGTTCAGATAATTATTCCGCCACCAGCGGCTCGCCGCATTTCACGCAGCGGTAGGTTGCCTCGCCGCGCACCACGCGATTATGGCGGCGGACGGTAAGCTGATGTTGCTGACACTGGCAGCGGTAGGGGAAGGTATTGCGGCGCACCGATTCCAGCTCGAACTGATGGGTTCTGCGCGCCGGAACGCCGAGCACCGCTTCCATCATCCACTTCCACTCCTTGCCGTGGGGGGCGACGCGTCCGAAGTGTTTCCACACCAGCAGGTGCGCCAGCTCGTGCGGCACCACCTCATCAATAAACGCCTGCTGGTTTTCCATCATCAGAACCGGGTTCAGGCGGATCTCATAGGATTCCAGCCAGGCGGTACCGGCCGAGGTGCCACGCTGCTGGTAGACGAGTTTGGGTTCAGGGTAATTGCGACCAAGCTTCAGGTTCGCCTGCGCGAGTTTTTCCCGCAGGCTGCGCATAACGGCTTGCTGAATGGCGATGGGGAGACGGGGAGCTTTCATAGGGGCAGAGCATAAAGCGGGAAGCGGGGAGGCGCAAGAGGCGCCTCCCGTAAGAGGATCAGTCGTGGGCGCCGATTTCGCGCAGCGGGCGACCTTTCATCAGGTTACGTTCAATATGTTCCAGCGAAACGTGTTTGGTTTCCGGAACCAGCCAGATAGTCAGCACAATAAAGAAGATGTTCAGACCGGCGTAGACCCAGAAGGTATTGGCATTGCCCAGAGTGTTGAGCATGGTCAGGAACGTTGCGCCGACGATCATGTTGGCAATCCAGTTCGTTGCGGTAGAGCAGGTGATACCAAAATCACGCCCTTTCAGCGGCTGGATCTCAGAACACAGCACCCAGATCAGCGGACCGGCGCTCATGGCAAACCCGACGATAAACATCAGCAGCATGCCTACCGCAAAGTACTGGGCGGTTGGGGAGTGAATGCCCACATGCATCATGGTACCGAGGACGCCCATACCGGCCGCCATCACCAGGAAGCCCAGCGTCAGGGTTGGCTTACGTCCCCAGCGGTCCACCAGACCGATGGCGATAAAGGTCGCCAGCACGTTGGTCAGACCCACGATGACGGTCCCCCACATCTGCTCGGTGGTGTTGGTGTAACCCGCCAGTTCAAAGATTTTTGGCGCGTAGTACATGATGACGTTCATCCCGGTGAACTGCTGCATCACCTGGAGCAGCACGCCGAGGAACACCGCCCGGCGGAAGTTGCTGTTCTCTTTAAACAGCGCCCAGCCGGACTGTTTGACCTTCAGGCTCTCGCGGATCTCTTCCAGCTCGTTTTTCGCCTCTGCGCTGGTATCACGCAGGCGCATCAGCACGCGTTCGGCATCGTGGAAGCGACGTTTTGCAGCAAACCAGCGCGGGCTGTCCGGCAGGAAGAAGACGCCAATCAGCAGCAGAACCGCAGGGATGATGATCACGCCGAGCATCCACCGCCATGCGCCGCTGTAGCTAAACGCGGTATCGGAAAGGTACGCGCCCAGGATACCGATGGTGATCATGAGCTGGTACATCGAAATCATACTGCCGCGGATTTTCTCCGGCGCGATTTCAGACAGGTAGAGCGGGGCGGTATAGGACGCCACGCCCACGGCCAGACCGAGCAGCACGCGGGAAACCAGCAGAACCTCAACGTTAGGTGCAGCAGCGGAGAAGAGTGAGCCGGCCACGAACAGGATCGCGCCAATCATCAGGCTCTTTTTACGTCCGAGTTTGAAGGAGAGCCAGCCGCTGCCGACGGCCCCAACGGCCGCACCGAACATCATGGAGCTGACCACCCATTCCTGGGTGTGAGCGCTAATCTGGAACTCGTCAGTGATGAAAGGTAATGCACCGGCAATCACGCCGATATCCAGGCCAAAAAGTAATCCTGCCAGGGCGGCGAGGAAACAGACGAAGAATGTCATCGCCTTGTTGGACGTACGCCCCTGTTTTTTATTGTCAGGCATTATGCCCTCCAGTTGGGTTATCAGTTTTATTGATGGTAAGGGTAGGTGAGCGACCCGTAAAAATATGTGAGATTAATCACATAGGTGTAATCGGTTACACTCGTGTGCAACCGTAAATAAAATTAACGCTTTGAAAATATAGAGGTAAATGAAGTGAGGCGCATCGCGAAAGGAGATATTTCAGACTTAACTGAAAGGGAATGTAACAGCAGAAGAATGGCGATCATGCAAAGAGAATATTCTGAAAGCGGATAGCTGCCGGTGCGGTGTAATCGGTTCCAAATAGTGCGCCTTTCAGCCGGGTGGCGGCTGCGCTTTACCCGGCCTACAAATGCCCAAAACTCGTAGGCCCGTGCAAGCGAAGCGCCGCCGGGCAAGGATGATCGCACAAATGCAAAAGGCCAGCCCGAAGGCTGGCCTTTTAAAAGCGATGTCAGTCGATTACTTCAGACCGGCAGCTTCACGCAGCAGGGCGGCTTTGTCGGTTTTTTCCCATGGGAAATGTTCACGACCAAAGTGACCGTATGCAGCGGTTTCTTTGTAGATTGGGTGCAGCAGATCCAGCATCTGAATCAGGCCGTATGGGCGCAGGTCGAAGAACTCGCGCACCAGCAGGGTCAGCTGTTCTGAAGGCACTTTCTCGGTACCAAAGGTTTCCACCATGATGGAGGTGGGCTCAGCCACGCCGATAGCATAGGAAACCTGAATCTCACAGCGGTCAGCCAGGCCGGCAGCCACGATGTTTTTCGCCACATAACGTGCCGCGTACGCTGCAGAACGGTCCACTTTTGATGGATCTTTACCGGAGAATGCACCGCCACCGTGACGCGCCATGCCGCCGTAGGTATCAACGATGATTTTACGACCGGTCAGGCCGCAGTCACCCATTGGGCCGCCGATAACAAAGCGTCCGGTCGGGTTGATGAAGAATTTGGTGGCGCTGCTCAGCCATTCGGTTGGCAGAACCGGCTTGATGATCTCTTCCATCACCGCTTCCTGCAGGGATTTCTGATCGATATCTTCGGCATGCTGGGTAGACAGAACCACCGCGTCAATACCGACAATTTTACCGTCGTCGTACTGGAAGGTGACCTGGCTCTTCGCATCCGGGCGCAGCCACGGCAGGGTGCCGTTTTTACGCACTTCAGCCTGACGCTGCACCAGACGGTGTGCGTAGGTGACCGGCGCTGGCATCAGCACGTCGGTTTCGTTGGTTGCATAGCCGAACATCAGGCCCTGATCGCCCGCGCCCTGTTCCAGCGGATCGGCACGGTCAACGCCCTGGTTGATGTCTGGAGACTGTTTGCCAATTGCGCTCAGTACCGCGCAGGAGTTGGCATCAAAGCCCATATCAGAATGCACATAACCGATCTCACGCACCGTGTTACGGGTGATCTCTTCGATATCAACCCATGCGCTGGTGGTGATCTCACCGCCAACCAGAACCATGCCGGTTTTGACATAGGTTTCACACGCGACGCGTGCTTTTGGATCCTGCGCGAGGATCGCATCCAGCACCGCATCGGAGATTTGGTCAGCAATTTTATCAGGATGTCCTTCTGATACGGACTCGGACGTAAACAGGTGTTTTGCCATGTTTTATTTCACCTAAGAGGAATTTGGTTAGCTCAAGCTGCTGTGTGGAATAGCCAAAGGAGATAATTCTACCAAGGCCTGCAGGTTTTTGACACTGGCAGTATGAGTGTTAATCAGTATAGATGGATTAACATCTGGATGGCTATTTTAGGTCACTTCTTCACCCGATTTCCAGTTTTTTTTGACTCATCTCTCACTCAGTTGAAATTGCTGCTGGCAAAAATTCCTGACGGTGCTGGCAACACGCGCATTTTTGTTTTGCTTTTTAGCCCCCTTCTCGGTATAAAACGCGGCGCGCGGCTCATATAAAATAAGCGCTCGATGAACTCATCGTGTCGCCACTTCCAGCCGGGTAAAGCAGTGAACTTTTAGCTTTGGCTTGGGGTCCGTTTCAGCAGAGGCGGCCGTGGAGGTGATACGAGATAATGAACCATCGTTTTCCGCTAATTCAGCGCAGCCGTTCTGGCGCGCATTTGATTCCCGCAACCCGCATTTCTAGTCTGCAAACCTGCCGATGTTATACCCATCTCGGCGCTTCTCAGGATTCCAGGGCCGGTCACGCTTTGTGAAAACTGAACAAGGGCGCTCTTGTTAATACAAGAGTTTTCTCGTGGTTTCGCCGAACCTTGTCATACAGAGTTCGGATACGTGTTTTACAATGATATGAATAAGAAACCGGTCGCACGGTCTGGATTTCAGCATACTCTGCTGGGAAACGGAGCCGTTTATGGGTTGTTATCGCCGTATAACGCTGCGATAGTAGTCAACTGTTTTACACTTAATACAAAGAGTTGAGGTTCGCTATGTCTGACGACATGTCTTCTTTTTCGCCTTCGTCAGCGGGCGAACAGGGTGTACTACGTTCTATGCAGGAGGTTGCGATGAGCTCCGAGGAAGCCAGCAAGATGCTGCGCACTTACAATATTGCCTGGTGGGGCAATAACTACTACGACGTCAACGAACTGGGCCATATCAGCGTCTGCCCGGATCCGGACGTCCCTGAAGCGCGCGTGGATCTCGCCAAACTGGTGAAAGCCCGTGAGGCTCAGGGCCAGCGTTTGCCTGCACTGTTCTGCTTCCCGCAGATCCTGCAACATCGCCTGCGTTCGATTAACGCCGCGTTCAAACGCGCGCGTGAATCCTACGGCTATAAAGGCGACTACTTCCTGGTTTACCCGATCAAGGTAAACCAGCACCGCCGTGTGATTGAATCTCTGATCCACTCCGGCGAGCCGCTGGGGCTGGAGGCGGGTTCCAAAGCCGAACTGATGGCCGTGCTGGCGCATGCGGGGATGACCCGTTCAGTGATCGTCTGTAACGGCTATAAAGACCGTGAATACATTCGTCTGGCGCTGATTGGCGAGAAGATGGGCCACAAGGTCTATCTGGTTATCGAGAAGATGACTGAAATCGCCATCGTGCTGGAAGAAGCCGAGCGTCTGAACGTGGTGCCGCGCCTTGGCGTGCGTGCGCGTCTGGCGTCGCAGGGTTCCGGAAAATGGCAGTCCTCCGGCGGTGAAAAATCCAAGTTCGGCCTGGCGGCCAACCAGGTGCTGCAGCTGGTAGAAATTCTGCGCGAGCGTGGTCGTCTGGACAGCATTCAGCTGCTGCACTTCCACCTCGGCTCGCAGATGGCCAACATTCGTGATATCGCCACCGGCGTGCGAGAGTCGGCGCGTTTCTACGTTGAGCTGCACAAGCTTGGCGTGAATATTCAGTGCTTCGACGTGGGCGGCGGCCTGGGCGTGGACTATGAAGGGACCCGCTCACAATCTGATTGTTCCGTGAACTACGGCCTGAACGAATACGCGAACAACATCATCTGGGCGATCGGCGACGCCTGTGAAGAGAACGGCCTGCCGCACCCGACGGTGATTACCGAATCCGGTCGCGCGGTGACCGCGCACCATACGGTGCTGGTCTCTAACATTATCGGCGTTGAGCGCAGCGAAACCACCGAAGCGACGCCGCCGGCAGACGATGCCCCGCGTTCCCTGCAAAGCATGTGGGAAACCTGGCAGGAGATGCACGAGCCGGGCACGCGTCGTTCCCTGCGCGAATGGCTGCACGACAGCCAGATGGATCTGCACGACATTCACGTCGGCTACTCTTCAGGCACCTTCAGCCTGCAGGAGCGCGCGTGGGCAGAGCAGCTCTATTTGAATATGTGCCATGAAGTGCAGAAGCAGCTCGACCCGAGCAACCGCGCCCACCGTCCGATAATCGACGAGCTGCAGGAGCGTATGGCGGATAAGATTTACGTCAACTTCTCGCTGTTCCAGTCGATGCCGGATGCCTGGGGTATCGATCAGCTGTTCCCGGTTCTGCCGCTGGAAGGATTGAATCATGCCCCGGAACGTCGCGCGGTGCTGCTGGACATCACCTGCGACTCTGACGGCGCCATCGACCACTACGTGGACGGCGACGGTATCGCCACGACGATGCCAATGCCGGAATACGACCCGGAGAACCCGCCAATGCTGGGCTTCTTTATGGTCGGCGCGTATCAGGAGATCCTCGGCAACATGCACAACCTGTTCGGCGATACCGAGGCGGTCGACGTGTTTGTCTTCCCTGACGGCAGCGTGGAAGTTGAGCTGTCTGACGAAGGGGATACCGTGGCGGACATGCTGGAATACGTTCAGCTGGATCCGAAAACCCTGCTCACGCAGTTCCGCGACCAGGTGAAAAACACCGGGCTGGACGATGCGCTGCAGCAGCAGTTCCTGGAAGAGTTTGAAGCGGGTCTGTACGGATATACGTATCTGGAAGACGAATAACGTTCGAAAGGGGCGTTAAAAAAGGGTCTGACGAAAGTCAGACCCTTTTGTTTTAGCTGTACTGCTCGTCGGTGAAGGTAATGGTTACCGGAGCATAGATATCAATCGGTCGATCGATTTGCAACGCCTTCCACTGTGGACGCGCGTTCATCGCACCTTTGCTCATGTCGCCATTCCACTTCTTGTGTTCCGGCGTTTTCGGCATGTCCATCCCGGTCTGACCGGTGGACGACCCCGGAGAAAGCTTAACCTCATTCCCTTTGGTGTTGCTGGATGGCGCAACGCCGTTGGTCATGTCGCCATTCCACTGCTTGTGTTCCGGCGTTTTCGGCATATCCATCCCGGTCTGACCGGTGGACGAACCCGGCGAGAGCTTGACGTCATCGCCTTTGGTGTTGCTGGATGGCGCAACGCCGTTGGTCATGTCGCCATTCCACTTCCTGTGGTCCGGTGTTTTCGGCATGTCTTTACCGGTTTTACCCGTTGCAGAGCCCGGAGAGAGCACCGGATAGTTAGTTTCCGGTACGGCCCATTTCTTCACTGGCGTAACCGTTGTGGCTTCTGGTTTCGCTTTTGGCGTAACCGTTGTGGCTTCTGGTTTCGCTTTTGGCGTAACCGTTGCGGCCTCTGGTTTCGCTTTTGGCGTCAGCGGCTGGGACGTTGACGGCGCAACGTTTGGCACGGCTTCACTGCGTGCGGTTTCAGACGCGACGGCCTCCTTATGGACCACCGAAGAGGCGGACGTGGAGGTCGTTGTCGCCGTCGTTTTCTCAATCGTCATATGCTGAGAATCAGACGTTGTACGCGTCGTGGTTGTCGTCTGCTGCTGCGTTGAGCCTGGCTTAGTCGGCGTACACTTCTGAGGGCAGCCGCCATCGTCCGTATGGCCGTCATCCGGCTTCGCTGGAGTATCGCTGTCTGCGTCAGCGCCGCTTTTCTTCTTCTTACGAATCCCCGGATCGGCAAGCGTGTAGGAAATGTTATTTCCTGCTTCTTTCTCATCACGCGTGACAACCGACATTTCATCTTTATTGGTATTGAGATCGCCATTCACTGCCGCACTGGTGGTGTCACCCACGGCGATAGTGGATTTCTGCGTTTCGTTGTAGTGAATTTCATCCACGGTGTCGACGTAGATGTTACCGGAAGGCACTACGCCATTGCTCAGGCCAATGCCGCCACCGCCGTACAGACCATCCTGCTCAACGTGGTCTTCCAGCGTTTTCGCATTGATATCACCCGCAACGTTCACCGATCCGGTGCCATCCTGAGATACCAGATTAGCCCCGGTCATATTGAGGTCGCCTCCGGTTTTCACATTCAGCTCGCCGCTGGTATTGATACCGGATTGCTTCGCTGTTTTAGACGAATCGTAACTTTCAGAGCCGCCGCCCCCGTTGACGGACGCGTTCGGGATGATGCCCGCTGCCGAGACGGAGATGCCCACAGAAGCGCCCCAGTTACCGCGGCTGCTTTCGGTGTGCTCGGTATTCTGCACGGAGGTGATATTCATATCGCCTGCAACGTTAACATCCGCTTTTTCTGCATCGATGTTAGCGCCCTTCATGTTCATATCACCGCCAGCGTTCACTGTCACCGTGTTGCCGTTGATAGTACTGTTCTTATACGACGTAGAGTTACCCGAGCCGTGTTCCGTACTGCCGTTGTAATCGACTGAAATACCGCCGCTTGCGCCAGTTATATCCACTCCCACGCCTGCGGTAAGACCGCCTTTGTGTTTTTCGGTTTCATTGGTGTAAGAGGTTGTTGATTTCGCTGCGTTAATGTCCACATTACCACCCGCATTGATCTCCGTATTCTGCGAGTTCACGTTCACGCCGTTGAGCGTGGTATCGTTGGTCGAATTAATGCTGACGTTTTTAGCATTAATATTGGTGGTATTCTCCGCCGTTGCGGTGCGCGTTTCTTTCGTTTTTGTCGTGTTCCCGCCGAAAGTGACGGAGCCGCCAGCAAGATCGTTTAGCATGATGTTGGACACATCGCCCAGCACTTCCGCCGTCGTGGTTCCGCTGTTAATCGACTGGCCTTGCTGCGATTTATCAATGAGATTCCCGGTTTTGTCGATCGCATCAACTACCGCACTGTGGGCCTCACCTGAAACACCGACAAAGCGGTCTTTATGTGTGACGGTGGTTTTGGTTTCATCCTCGTATTTGGTGCTTGCGACATCCTTCGCGTTAATGCTGAGCTTATCTCCAGCGGAGAGGTCAGCGCCGCCAATATCCGCCGTTTTTCCTGCATTTACGGAACCGGAATCGGTAAAATTAATGGACGCGTTGGTGTTCTGCTTGCTCTGGGTCGACACGGTATCGGTTGTGTCTTCCATACCCACCCTGAAACCGGCAGTATCGGTGATCGGTGCGCGGCCCGGTTTGGCACCAATCGCGGAGGTTTCAGAATTACCGCCTGCGCTGGTGTAGTCGCCAGAGGTGGTATTTTTTGTGGTGCCGTCGTTTTTGCCGTAGGAAGCCGAGGCGGATTTACCGGCGCCGCTGATGCCGGCCTCAGCAACAAACTGGCGAGACTGTGTGGTGTGTTCCTCAGCGGACACGTTTTCAGACGTCTTTATCTCAACGTTTTCTGCCGCGTTGATGGAGCCGCTTTTCGCGTCAATGCTGCCGCCTTCGATGACCACATTCTTGCTGGCATCAATCTGCACATTGCCGCCAGCCTTGACGGTTGCGCCGATAGCTTCGCCGGTCACCGTTTTGGTGTCGGTGGTGGTATAGCTGGACAGACCGTTGATCTCGGTATTGATGGTACGGTTAGAATCAATCTGATGCAGGTCGTTGAAGGTGACGTCACCTTCGCTCGCCTTCATATTCACGTCCTGGCCTGCCGTAATATCAGCCGCGTTGGAAGTGATGGTTTTCGCCTGCATGTTGATACTGCCGCCTGCGGTGACGCCATCATCGTGCGCATGAATCTTCTGCTTGCCGTCTTCGCCGTGTCCGACAGATGCGGTCAGGGTGATGTCGCCCTTTTCAGCCTTCATGTCAATGTCGCCACCGGCGTTCACTGCCGCGCCGTTTGAGGCAATGCTGCCATTTTCCGACGTCATTGAGACGTTACCGCCCGCCGAGATGCCAGCATCTGTCGCATTGCTGATGTTGTTAATATCCCCTTTGGATTTCAGCGTGACGTCACCCTTAGAGGAGAGGGTACCGTTCACGTTGTTAATGGCGGTGGCATCAACTGAAAGGCTATTTCCGGCTGCAATGGACGCTGTGCCTTTACTGATATCACCGTTAGCCAGCTGGCTAAGGGTTTCAGGGCAAAGGTAGACCACCGGCACCAGCACTTCCGTCCCTTTGATGTTCTGGCTCACGAACCAGACGATATCCTGGGTCAGCCCATTGCGCTGCTCTTCGCTCAGAGGCTGTCCCACCACCAGATTTAGATCGCTGTTTTTCGCCGCAATACCGGCGTTATCCATCAGGTTTTGTACCAGCGCATCGCCTTCAAGACCGTCTCGTATCGCAAACATGCTGCCTACGGAGCGGCTGATCTCTCGACGAATCAGTTCGGAGATAAAGTAGTTATCGCCAATGACGTTAACGGTTTCGGTGGTAGTGTAATCCACCTTGTCGAAATAGTAGTCAGAGCCGCTGTACTTGCTCTGATCGATCATTTCCGGGCGCGTTTCGAAAATCGGAATGATGTGGTTGGCCGGGCCGCTGTATTCGGTACCGTTTTTCGCCGCCTCAGAGGCTTTTTTGAATTCGTCAGTGACTTCAAACATGCCCGGCAGAGAGACCAAATCCTTGATGGTCGGCAGTGGGCTGATCCCCATGGCCAGTTCATTCAGCTTTTTGGTATTGATGGCAACATCATAGCCCGCGACGGCGGTGTCGATGGTGTAGTCACCCACGTCGATATTCTCAATTTTGGCGTTTTCTTTGATTGTGCCAGCGTTAGCCAGGCCGTTATCCAGCGTGCCGCCATTGTGCGTAAAGTTACGACCCGCCGTGATTTCACCTTTTTCTGAAGGCACGAAGTAGATCATATTCGTCTTCAGAGGGGTAATGCTGGTGTCATTGCTTACCAGGTTATGCCATGCCGTGTTCAGGGTCGCGTAATCTTGCGAATTCCACGTTTCACCAAACACTTTGCTCATGACGTAGTTGAGCTGGGTTGAGTCATTCGCGGCGTCGAGAAGCGATTTATAGCTACGCTCTCTGTTTGGATCCTGGGTACCGCTTTTGGTTGCAGGTGCGCCGTCACCAAAGATGAAATCAAGGTATTGATAGAGCGAGTTGAAGGTCAGCGTCGTGTAGTGCTCTGCTGCCACCTTCCAGTAGTCGGTCAGTACTATCGGTTGCTCAAGGATGAGATTCAGATAGTCATACATGGATTCGGAGGTATAGGTTGGCGAGTTCAGCAGATTACCCGTGATGGTGATATCACGTCCCGCCTGGATCAGGCCGCCGTTATTTTTAACCTCTTTTTCGTCGAAAATGCCGCGCTGGTTAATATTAATATCTTTCCCGGCGCTGATTTCGCCGAGCTTACTCATAGCGATATCTGACGCCAGAACCGGGATGTGCAGAACCGTGGTAATCCTGACCTGCGTCATCACATTATCAATACCGGCCCATTGACCCACGGCATCCTGCGTTTGGGTTTGCGAAATGGTGCCACCCGTATAGGTGCTCTGGTTTTCCAGAGAGGCCGCATCAATATTGATGTTCTGTTCGGAGCGAATGATCCCGGCGGAGTTGATAATCGTTTTCGCGATGAGCGACATGTCACCCATGCTCAGCACGTTACCGTTATAGTCATTAACAAAGGCACCGTCGTGGGCATTAATATCCATCTTCCCTAACGACCAGAGCAGGCTGTTGCTGTTGTTCATTACCTCATTAGCGTTGATGTGTAAATCACCCCCCGTGACCACAGACTTGCTGTTGATCACCTTACCGTCTGCCTGGAGCGTCAGGTTGCCGATGGCTTCCATCATGGTGTTGTTGTACAGCGTACCTTCCGTGCTGAGCGTCATATCATGACCTGCACGAATACTGCGGTTATTGTCATTCAGCGCGATGGAGTCTTTTACCTTGAGCAATAAATCATGACCCGCTTCGAGGATGCCATTGATGTTATTGAATGAACCGGTATGGATGTTGAGGTCGTTTCTGGCAGAGGTCGTGCCGGAATCATGATTATTCAGCTGCGAGGCATTAATCGTGATGTTATTCCCGGCGATCAGGGCATTTTTTTCGTTGCTAATCGTCCCGCCCGCTACGTTAAGGTTCGTATTGTTGGCACCCGATAGTACCGCTGCATTGGCGTTGATCAGATTATTAGCGACATTAACTGACAGATCGCTCTGCGTCGACACAATCACCGCCTGTTCGGTGTTAAGCATGTTTTGCGCATTGATCGTAATGTCGCCGCCCGCCACGAGAGTGGACACCGACTGCTGCCCGTCCTCTGCGGTGAGGCTGCCAATGTTGCTCAACGTGTTGGCGACAATCTCCAGCGGGCCGTTTACAGCCTGAATGACACCGGCCGTGCGGTTGGTCAGAACGCCGATGGCGTTCAGCACCGTCTGCATATTGGCGGAGATGACCGCGCCGTCGCTGTTGATGAGCGACTCAACGTCTTCAATCGTCAGGTTACGCAGTGCAGCTAAAACATGCCCTTCACCTGTGTTGGCCAGGTTTTTGACGTTGCGAATAATCAGATCCAGACCTGCCTGAACCACACCGTCGTTTTTCAGCTCCTCAACGGCATCGATCGCGATATTGCCATTGCCGATAATCACCGAGCGGTTGTTTAACGTCTTCACGCCGCTGATATTCAGATTGCCCTCAGAGGCAATCACTGCATCGCTGCTGTTATTAAGCGTCGTGGTCGTCGCGATCGAGAGCGCATTATCCGATTTAATCATCGATGCGCCGCTGTTATTAAGGGTACCTACGTTTCTCAGCGTGGTATTTCCAGCACCGAATAGCGTTGCACCTTCAGTGTTATTGAGGGTGTTCACATCGGACAGTGACAGCGTGCCGTCAGAAATCACAAAACTGCCGGTGTTATTCAGCGTGTTGAGATGGGTAAGTTGCAGCGTCTTGCTGGCATACAGCGTGGCGGCGTTAAGGTTATCGACGGTGCTGACGCGATCGAGCGTCAGGCTACCGGCCTGAATGGTTGAGGCGTCGTTAAGCAACGATGTCGCTGTAACGGAGAGGTTTTCTCTTGCCGCAATCAGCGCGTCATGGGTGTTAGAGAGGGTGGAAATTCCGCTGGCATTGATATTATCGCCCTGGATCAGCCCATCGTCATTGTGTACTGCCAGCGCGCCGTCACCCTTTATGGTGAGGTTCTTCCCGGCAATAATGCTGCCTTTTTGACTATTCTGTAGCTCTTTTTTGACATCAAGCTGCATGTCAGTGGTCGCACTCAGCGTGCCGGCCTGGTTTTTCAGATTCGCGGTTGCGATGGTCAGTTTCTCGCTGGCACTGATGGTGCCGCTGTTACTGACGGTTGCACTGGCTTTACGGGTCTGGGTGGAGACATTACGTCCTGCAATACGTCCGGTATTGCTGAGCGTGTCGCCGCCGGATGCCAGCGTCACGTCATGCTTGTTGCTGGCAATGGTGCCGTCGTTGACGATGTTACCGTCGGCATCAATGAAGATCAGCGCATCGTTACCGCTCAGGGTGCCGCTGTTTGAAACCTCACCGTTGACCTTAATGCGTATCTCACCGCTATTAGCGCCAATATGACCACTGTTGTTCAGGGCGCTGGCGGTCATAACCAGGTTTTTATCCGCGTAGAGGCGGCCTGCGTTGTCGAGATGGCCGACAGACAGCGTCTGGGCGTTGCTGGCATACAGGATGCCATTGTTCTTCATTGAACCTGATGCAATCCAGATATCCCCTGTGGCGCTGACGGAACCCTTGTTTTCAAACGCACCGGTCAGGTTGAACTGCAGCGTCCCTTTCTTCGCGAGAATAACGCCTTCATTGTTAGTCATGCTGCCCGCGGTAACGTTGACATTACCACTGTTGCTGACGATCTCCGCATCGGAGACGAGGGTGCTGAAGGGCACCTGCTGGCCATTCTGGATGACGACAAAATCGCCATTTTTTAACGTCACGACGCCACCGGAAATGACAGCGCCGTTAGCATCCAGCGCTTTTAGTTTTCCGGAAAGGGTGTACTGCCCGGCAACATTAATCTGAATGGCGGGTACCGCTGTTGTGGCACTGTTTTGCGCAATGATAGCAGCCGTATTTTGCAGCAGGGTTGAGGCATCAATTCGGATTGTGCCGTTACGGGAGATAACGTCGTTATTCACCGTCATGCCAGAGAGCGCATGCAGGATAATATTATTTTGCGCTTCTGTACTTCCGGTGCCGCTGCTGTTTTTGTTCAGGGCAATATTGTTGCCGCTGACAGTGACATTTTTATCGCTGCGTAAACCTGTCAGCGTCACGTCGCCGTTCGCACTGATCTCAATGTCACCCGTGGCAATAATACTGCCCTCATGACGGACGCCTGCGCCGGATTCGGTGCTGATAAGCTGAATTTTACCACCGTACATTGACCCCATCGCCCGACCGTCAATCGCGACATCCGGCGTATGGCCGTCACCCGTGGCGCGAGTCGTGTGCTGGCGGCTGGAGAGATCGTAATCGTTCTGCCCGGCAACTACCTTAACGTCCGCCTGGCCGGCAATTTCACCTTCCAGTTTTGCACTTCGGCTGACAATGTCGAAGTAGCTTAGCCCTTCGGTAGAAATGCCTTGCCCTGTGAGAGACACGGTGCCTTTTTCAACAGCTAGTTTATAGTTGCCGTCCTCTTTCATCTGCACCTTACCGGTACTCAGCGTCAGGCTGTTGGCATTAATGGTGGTGGCGCCGTTAACGCTAATACCGTTTTGGTTAGCAACGATCACGTCCGCTTTTCTGCCGAAGACTTCCATCGTCCCGTTAATATAGGACGCCTGGGCTCCCGTCACTTCACTGATAATTGCTTTTGCTTCATGCTCAAGCTGGGCGTTTTTAACCGTGTAACCCCCGATCTTAGACACACCATCCTGCATGCTGTTGTTAAAAATAAGGCCATTTTTATCAACGTTAAACTGGTCGAATTTATTATGCGAGACGCCTTTCGCATTCGGATCGGTGATATTCACGACTGGCGTGCCGTTAGCCGCCTGACCCATTGTTGGCCCTTTACTCTGGCTGGCATCCGGCACCGTTGCGGCTTCGGCATTAGCTGCGAGAATACCCGCTATTGAAATAAAAAGTGGGCAAAGGTGTTTATGCAAATTCCCTGCGGTTAGCTTCGTTTTTGAGGTTTTATTATTGCTCATAAAAATTCCTTAAATTAGAACGTTACTTCCATCTTGTAATAAACGACCGTGTTATCGACGGTATTCTCTTCCAGTGAATCTGGTTTTTTTATAGGCCAGCCCGCGAGGACATACGTTGAAAAATGGCTACCGGTAGCTTTAATCCCGACAGAGCCACCCATCATGAATTGGCTATCACATACGTTGACGCCTTTCGGGCAATTATCTTTGGCAAAGCCCAGGTCATAACCTACATAGGGAATAAGCTGATAGATACCGCCGACGCCAACATCGAATGGAAACTGCAGGGTATTGGCGATCCAGCCGCCGCTATCAACCAGCAGGCTATCGTCCTTGAAGCCGCGTACGGTGAATTCATCGCCCAGCGTTAATTTTGCATCGCTAACCAGTACGTTCGGGGTGTACTGGAACCCTGCGTTGAGTTCATACACGCCACCTAAACGGCCAGACTGAAAAAGCGGACGCGTCCAGCTGGCAATGCCGTTGTACTTGACGTAATCAAGGTCAAACCCTTTAAGGTCGGCATCGTTTTTCCAGGCGGAACCAAACCAGGGAACCGCTGCCGTCACGCCCACATCGCCATAGAACCAGCCGTTCATCAGAGCGCCGACCCAGGTAGCGCCCGACGAAATCGAGGTATAGGTTTTAGAGCTGACGTCTATACGCTGGTTTTCAATGCTGTTGTTGCTATTACGTCTTTCAACTTTTGCCCACCAGCTGGTTTTACCCGTGGCGTTACGGCCGAGCATGCGGCTGACACGCAGAGAAGCACGGTCAGAATCTCCGTCAGAAGCGTAGCTGGCGTTATTGCCGGCAAGCGTTTTGTCGTAGCTGGATTTGTAATAAAGCGCGTCAAACGACCAATAACCCAGTGGGATGCTGTAACTCGTTGACCACGAATCCTGATTATCCTGGTTATTCTTCAGGTTATTCCATGAATAATAAACGTTGAAAATATCATTGATGCCGGCAATGTTTTTAGCGGTTACGCTGCCATAATACTGCTGCCAGCCGTCAGCCTTAAAGCCAGAGTTGTTAAGACCCGCGGTGACCGAAAGAGGGAATGCAGGCACGTGCAGCAGATTAAGATCGGAATAGCTGTTTATAACAGACGGTTGAATTTCAATATTGTCGTTAGGGTAAACGCGCAGCAGGTTTTCGACCATTTGATCGACATCCTGCATGTTCAGAATCTTGTCTTGCGCAAAAGGATAGGCAGTGAACATGCGCGTGCGTTCACGGAAGGACGGCGCTTGCCCGTTAACCTTAAGATCGTGTATTTTTCCCCACATCACCCGCAGAGAGAGTGTGCCCGTTTTGATATTACCGGGCTCAACACCAATCAGCGTCGTGGCATAACCACGAGAAATATAAAAATCGGTCAGTTCTTTGGCCAGTTCAAATATTTCTGTTCGACCGAGCATTTTGCCCTCATAGCGATCGATAATCGCCTGACGCTGCGGTGAGTTGTCAAACTGCGTATCATCAAGGATGACAATATGATTGACCTGAAATTTCCAGTTCGAGTCGCTGCTGGCCAGGGTTTGATCTCCGGCTTCGCGCATTTTTTTTTGTTGCTGGATTAACTGCTCGGTCCGCTTGGCTTCTTCTATTAATGCCTGGCTGGTTTGTCTTTCGAGACGATCCAGTTCCTGTTTATTTTGCTGACCAGGGAGTGCCGCCGTAGCGTGAGCCACAGGAATGAACGGCACTAATAAAAGTGCATATTTTGAAAAACGCTGAAGCACGAATCTCTCCTTGATAATTATCTTAAAGCCATGGTGTATTGAATTGCGCCGACCACCCTGCCAGCACTTAATGAGTTTTCGCGATTAACCTCGGCAGGAACGAATATCTGGGCCTGATAGTTTTTAGTTAAGCGGGATGAAACCTGGAAAGGGTATTCTTTTCCAAGAACAAGGGCCGATGAGACATAAGGGCTGGATTTTTCGTAAACCATAATCGCGAAATTTTTCGCGTAGCCTTCGCCGGTCTCGACGCCCAAAAGACCGTTCATTGATGCGAATTTGGTATTGATCAGGGAAGAGAAAGTTAAGCCAACTTGTGCCTGTTCCGGGCATGTGATGGTAATAGAAAAGTCCTTTTTATCACCTTGATAATTTAGCGTATTCTGGAATGAGGCAATACTGTAGGTCCCCAAATCGACGTTGGTCGACGAGGGATAAATGGAACATGAACGCGTATTTACTTTAATTGGCGCTGAGAAATTGATAGTAAGAATACGAAGCGCATCCTCTGGCGTGAGCAAAGGTTTGACTTTTACGTTAACCATTTCGCCGGCAGGGATCTCGGATTCTCCCTGATTAATATTACCTGTCTGCACGAACTCTACCAATACGGTGCTGTTGTCGATAGAACAGCTCGGGCTGCAGGTCACCGGAGAGCCGGAGTTACCCGGCACCCAGGTGTTCCCTGCGTTGGCTGGCCATTTCATCCGAATACCGATACCCGGAATTTCGGTTGTATAGACTTTATCTACCGAGGAAGAGAGATAATTTCGGCTGTAAGCGGTGTGCCACTGCGTTTGCGTTGATTCATCACAGATATATTTGATGTTAGGTGCAGTATACGTTTTCGACCATAAGACCGTTCCAGTGGAGCCTTTATCCGCAGGGTTTAACGTAATGTCGTCTGTAATATTTAAAACCTTTTCCACGCCTTCGAGTCTGCACGCTGAGGCTTTTGCTTCAAGGGTAAACATCCATAAAACGGATAATAAAACGAGATAAAGCAGAGTAGTAATGTATTTATTCATTTTCTGTTAAAGGCCTTTGCAGAGAATATCTATCGCATTAAAGGAGGCGGCTTTATTCATGTTGCGGGTGTTTCTGTTATCAGAAAGGTGATTGACTTCTGCTGAGCACGCGTTCATCACCTTATTACTATTCCATTTAATAACGATCGGCTTGCCAGGTTCAGGTAAGGTCAGCATTGCCAGGCCACCCTGTCCGACCATACCGAGCGTGGTATTGCTACCATCGGTAATGGATGCGCCGAAGGGGATCTTTTGCCCGGAGGCATGTGTGAAGCGCACAAAGGTCTGTTGCTTCTGCAGTGTTTCCATTTTGATATGCACGGCGGCACCGGCGGTTGGCACAATGCTCTTACGCGTATCCTCTACATCGACACTCATTGATGTACCTTTTGGATCAATGAAGACATCGTTGTATCTGTAAGGCGTCAGATAGCCGACAATCCCGTAGCCGTTATCTTTAATGACCGCATTTGAATCAGGGTAAACTCTTGCCCCTTCAGCGCCTTTGGCCTCTATCACGCCAATGGTGTCGCCTAACGTTGGGGTCAAATTGATACCGCCACGGTGCACAACCACGCCACCGTTCATGTTCAAACCGCCCATGAAGCTATGGAGGGACTGGCTGAACGCGACGCCGCCGGAAGCGCTATCGCCCACATAAGACAGGTTGGTACCGAAGTTGGTTTCCGGCCTGCTGGACTCGCTGAAATAGCCGCTAAAGCCATACTGCGATCGCTCGCCGGCCGAGCCGCTGAGCGAGGTGCGGATGGTGGCCTCATCACTGTTGTAGCTAAAGTTTGCTCCCAGGCGAGCCTGTTTTTCATAACGATGGCCGAGCGGCATAGATACGCTCAGGTAGATCGTATCGTCGTGACCACCGTCTTCATTGTTGGTTCGGCCAAGCGAAATGCCCCAGGTCGACGAGCCAAACCGGTTGTTGTATCCCAGCGCGTAGTTGGATTTTTCCGTGCGGCCCAGTTCATCGTTCCAGATGTTGCCGATGAAACCACTGACGTAGAAACTTCCCCAACCCGCAGGCAGCATCTGGTTGATGTTTGCTTCCAGGCGTTCACGATAGCGTTCGGGTAAATATCGGTCGTTACCATGCTCCAGCGCCTGCTTCACGCTGACGGCATCCGACAGCGAGTAGTAATTTTTACTGGAGTAGCGGTAACCCACCAGGCTGAAATTTGTCCCGGTTTCGGAAAGATTTTTAGCAAGGCTGATACGCAGGGACATGTCACACAGTGAGCCGCAGTCATCGCTCCCGGTGCTGGAGTTAAAGTTCGTATAAGAGCGGGTAACGTCCAGGCCTAATGCCCCCAGCGGGGTATTGATAGCCACACCACCCAGCAGGGCGTTGTAATCGCCATCAAACGCGGTTTGAGCGCCTACGTAACCGGTCAGATTATTAAGCAAACCGTACTGAAGCGTGCCTTCCGTCATCCACGGATCATCGGCAAGAAATGTGTTGCGGATTTCACCCGAGGAGACCGAATAGCGAAAATAGCCTTCGCGCAGCAGCTGCGGAACGCTGGAGTAGGGGACGGTAAAGGAATTGATGGTGCCATCGGTCTCTTTGACGGTGACTTCCAGATCGCCGTTGTAGCCCGTTGCATAGAGATCGCTGATGGCAAACTCGCCTGGGGGAACCACTTTTTCATAGAGGGTACTGCCGGACTGCTTGATGGTGACCGTCGCGTTGCTGTTGGCAAAACCACGAACGACAGGCGCATAGCTGCGCACGGAATCCGGCAGCATGCGATCGTCGGTGGCGAGTCTGACGCCGCGAATGGCCGTTGTATCAAACATCTCCCCGCTGGTGTTGAGATCGCCCAGCACCACTTCAGATTGCCAGGCCGCAATTCCCCGGCTGGCAAATGCCTGCAGATGATCGACCCCTTCATCCTCAATATCATTGCCGAGGTTCAGGGTGTCATAGGTTACAAAACGCCACGCACCGAGCGTCATAGCGGTTTGCAGGTTACCAAAGAGATAGTTGCTGGTTTCACCTAACTCACGGTTGCGCGTGCTTGAACCACTCAGCGCGTAGGAGGCCATGAGGGTAGGTTCACCGTCATCCCATAGTTCAGGGCTGATATAACCCTCTGGTGTATTGAGCAGCATCGCCTGCGGAACGGTGACATCCAGGCGCTCATCATCCTGGTTGTAGGTGACGGTGGCGCCGGGGATAAGCGTTTCGAGGATCAGGCAGCGGCCCGTCTTCCAGTTTTCCGGCAGTTTGCTGGTATCGACATCAAAGCGGATAATCATTTCCGGCGTCATGCAGGCATTTACGCCCTGCGTATTGTTTGCCGGAATAAATGAAATGGGCCAGGTTCCTAATTTCCGCAAGTTGCTAAATACTTCCAGTTTGTAATCACCTGGCTGGATTTTATCTACCCCGTCGAACTGGCTAAGGTCTAATCCACTGTCATAGAAATTCATAAAGCCGCGAGAAAAGTTTACCGCTTTTTTTTCTGTTTCTGCGTTAACCTGGCCTGAAATGCACAATGCCAGAATCATTATCTGGCCAAGGGTACTTTTCGCTTTTTTGAGAAGCCTGTATTTATTATGGCGTGCGGACATTTGACCTTCCGAAAGGTAGAACGTATAAAAAGTTAAAAGTTATAGGTGCGCTTAATATATGCGCCTAAATCAGTGATATAATTGTATTTAAATATGCCGCGTCCACTCACTGCGCTCACCTGCGGAAAGTGATAAACCAGCGTTCCATAAGGGACAATCATGTCACCGGGGATCTCAATGTCTTTATTGTCGGCATTCGTTAGCCACACGCTCGTCATGCTCACGTGGAAAGGCGAATTATTGGTTCCCACCACGTCGTAGCCCTTTGCCACTTTACGCAGTTCCCACTTCAGATCGTCGCCCGCCTGCATGGGATTGCCTTTCAGGCCCGCAGGGCGATAGAAAAATTTGATCATCGTGCGGAACGCCATTTTTATCTGATTCCGATCCGCCTCTTCCGGCAGTTCAGGTGGAATATCCAGCACGTTTAGCCAGAGCAGGGTTTCGCGATCTTTCGGGTATTTTCCTGCGGCTTCCTCTGTCTGGAATATACGGAAAACTTTCCCTTTCTGACCGTTTACGCGCGCAGCGGGAGGGTTGATAAAGAACGGAAGATTCTCCTTCTCCGTCCCATCGGTTTTGTCGGTGCTGGAAAGCCAGACCTGCACCAGCTCCGGGTTTTTACTGAGGTTATTTACGCGAACGGTTTGTTCACTCTCGTTTGCATTGAATGCCACACGAGTTGTTAAAATTTGTATAGTGGCGTTGGCGCAGGGGAACCACGTCAATGTCACCATTAACATTACTTTGAGAATATTACTGACCATCAGGCTCAACGTTCCTAAATGTGGCAGGGAAAGCAGTGGGATAACTCCCACTGCTCAAAGGTCTTACTGGTACTTAATGGAATAAATGACGTCAGTGGTGACTTTACCGGCCGTTGCCGCACCGCCGGTGGCAACGTACTGCGCCCAGTAGTCGAAGCGAGCGGTATTACCCGAAATGACCGCTGTTTTCGGGTTATTGTTTGCGGTGTTCAGATCCAAAACAGCTTTGCTGGAATCTAACAGACCGATTTCAACTTTATCGGCACCACCCGTGGTAACGGTGTTTTTCAGGTTACCGGTCGCGGTGTTGATATTGGTGCTCTGTGCCAGTTCGAAGAAGACGCTGGCGACTTTGTTGTTGGTGCAATTTGAGCCGCTCAGTTTAATGAAGAATGGCGTGTCTCCCGCGCGCTGACCCGCAGTGGCCAGCGCGGTGGTGCTGACGCTTGGCAGATGCACGGTGAAATCAGGAGAGGTGGATTCACCCTGTGCGTCACCGCCTGTAATAATACAGGTGGCGTCACTGATCGTTCCGTCAAAGGTAATTGTGCCATCTTCTGCCGCTGCTGCAGAACCCGCTCCCGCCAGAATGGTAAAAAGACCAATTTTTAAATATTTGTTCATAGATAATTCCATTTAGACATAAATTTTAATAAAGCGGCGGGATTGTAGGGAGTAAAAAAAGAGAAAACCACAGGATGAAACTAAATAAATTCCGAATTGAGACTGTCTCATGCTGTTTATGTATGTATGAATATGGTATGAGGTGTTTTTTTCTTTGAATTACAAGGGCGAAATAGATGGTGGGATGAATTAAATATTCACTTGGAAAATATATGGATTGTAAAGATTATAATATTTTTATGGCTATGATTTTATTTGATGAATAGGATGGGTTGTCTATATATGTTGTATTTATGAGTCGCTTGAATTTAATGGATTCAGGCGCTATTCTTAGCGCCATACAGCATTACGATATGAAACGATCCCTTCCTCGTCGGGCTTAACGACGCGGAAGGGATTTTTTTTCACCTTTAGCAACGATCGTCTATCTATGATACGAGGACAGGACATGAGCACTTTAGGTCATCAGTACGATAACTCTCTGGTATCTAACGCGTTTGGTTTTTTACGCCTTCCGATGAACTTCCAGCCGTACGACAGTGATGCGGACTGGGTGATCACCGGCGTGCCGTTCGACATGGCAACGTCAGGCCGTGCGGGTGGCCGTCATGGCCCGGCGGCGATCCGTCAGGTTTCCACTAACCTGGCCTGGGAGCACAACCGCTTCCCGTGGAACTTCGACATGCGCGAGCGCCTGAACGTGGTGGACTGCGGTGACCTGGTGTACGCCTTTGGCGACGCGCGTGAGATGAGCGAAAAGCTGCAGGCCCACGCCGAGAAGTTGCTGGCTGCCGGTAAGCGCATGCTCTCCTTCGGCGGCGACCACTTCGTGACCCTGCCGCTGCTGCGCGCCCACGCGAAGCACTTTGGTAAAATGGCGCTGGTGCACTTCGATGCCCACACCGACACCTACGCCAACGGCTGTGAGTTTGACCACGGCACCATGTTCTTCACCGCGCCGAACGAAGGTCTGATCGACCCGAACCACTCCGTGCAGATCGGTATTCGCACTGAATTCGACAAAGACAACGGCTTCACCGTGCTGGATGCGGGTCAGGTTAACGATCGCGGTGTTGATGACATCCTCGCGCAGGTGAAGCAGATCGTGGGTGATATGCCTGTGTATCTGACCTTCGACATCGACTGCCTGGATCCGGCATTTGCACCGGGTACCGGTACGCCGGTGATCGGCGGCCTGACCTCAGACCGTGCCATCAAGCTGGTGCGCGGCCTGAAGGATCTTAACATTGTCGGGATGGACGTGGTGGAAGTGGCGCCTGCGTATGACCAGTCCGAGATCACTGCGCTGGCCGCAGCGACCCTGGCTCTGGAAATGCTCTACATCCAGGCAGCCAAAAAAGGCGAATAAGCCTCTTCTGGCGTAAAAAAACCTCTCCCTGGAGAGGTTTTTTATTGCCTTTAAAACACGTTAAACGGGTATTCCACGTAAGCGCGGATCTCGTCCCCACCCACGTTATAATCGCTGGCGTTGCTGGAGACGCGCAGTACGGAATAGCGCAGTTTCAGTTTCAGATCCTTCGCCGGACCATCCTGCACCTGGTACTGGATCTGATTAAACCACTCGTGCTCTTTGCCGTTGCTGGTTTCTGCGGTTTTGATGTTATCCCCGCGCACGTAGGCGGTGGTCCAGCTCAGACCCGGCAGGCCAAGGCCACCAAAGTCCAGACCGTAGGATGCCTGCCAGGAACGTTCATCTTCGCCGTTAAAATCAGACCAGTAGGAGTTTGCCAGCCAGATGGTGTTACCGCCATCACCCACGCCGCCCTGGTCGCGGTAGCCGCCGTAGTTGTAGCCGGTGCTGCCGCTGCTCTGCTGGTACGCCACTTTGAACGTGTGGATATCCCAGATGTAGCTCGCCGCCAGGCTCCAGATAGCGTTGCTGCGGCCCGTGTCGAGGCTGTCCGCATAACTCTGGTCCAGACGGGAGTTATAACCGTTGAAGTCGAGCACCAGCTGCTGCCCGGTGCTGAACGGCTGTTTGAAGTTCAGGCCCAGATATTGCTTGTTCATCACCTCTTCATTGTGAGAGGCGTAAAACGCGCCGCTGAACTGGTCGTTGAACTGGTAGCTCGCGCCGCCGAAGGAGAGGCTCTTCAGCCCGCTGTCGTGGCGGTCGTCACTTTTACGCTGCTCGTCCGTGAAATAACCGGCATTGATTTCCAGACCATCGATCTCTTTTGAGGTCAGCATGGTGCCGGTATAGCTTTCAAACAGCAGGCGGGAGCTGTCGGCATTCACGATAGGCAATTCTGGTCGCTGATTCCCGTAGCTCAGTACGGTATTCGAGATGCGCATTTTGGCGGTTGCGCCAAACTTTGCCAGATCGGATTTTGCCCGGCCGTCGTCTTCCTGCTTAAAGAAGTCGATGCCGCCCGCGCCGCTCTTGCCGCGGCCGCCGTCCAGGCGCACGCCGTATTGAGCAATACCGTCCACACCAAAGCCAACCGGTCCTTCGGTATAGCCGGATGCAAACGTGGCGATGATCCCCTGACCCCATTCGGCTTTGTCCTGCTGGCCCTGATGATAATCACGGCTGATATACGCATTGCGTAAAAACAGGTCCAGATGGCTGTCGTCAATAAAACCCTGGCTGTCGGATTGCTGACTTGCAGCGGCAGGTAATGCGGCAAATAAACTTAAAGCAATTAATGATAATTCTTTTTTCACGGAGGGAACGTCTCTGTCTGGATATATTAATTGAATAACTGCAGGGGGGATAATTACCGGAAAAAGTGACCTTTGCAATAATTATGTGACCAGGTGTTTCGATGTGACAGGGCAGATTTGGCGGGGCTTTCAGGGGTGTTATCGATACGTGCTGTTAAGTTAACAATTCATGCGAAATAAAAAGGAGGCAAAACTGCCTCCTTCTGAAATTATTTAATTCCGTCTGCGGCCATACGGTCGCGAATATGCTGTGCGCGTTCTTCTGAGGCAGGGTGATCGTCAAACATAGAGCTTTGACGTCCCGCTTCCAGCTTGGCCAGTTTTTCGAAGCTGGTGGCTAAACCGGATGGATTAATGCCGCGTTTGCGCAACAGATCGTAGGAGTAGTCATCCGCTTCGGACTCCTGGCGCTGGGAGAACTGAGAGTTCACCAGCTTTTCACCTACGTCGCCCAGCTGTGACTGCGACAGGCTGCCAACGATACCGCCTGCAGAGGCCGCCGCTGCGCGGATGGCATTGGTGCCCAGGGCTACCTGCATCCCTTTCTTCACGTGGCCCAGGGCAACGTGGCCCATTTCATGGCCGATAACCGCTTCCACTTCGTTGTCGGTCATCATGTCCATCAGCCCGCTGTAAACGCGGATACAGCCGTTTGCCATCGCGAAGGCGTTGACGTCTTTCGCCATGTACACCTTGTAGTTCACCGGCTGGCCGTTGATGTTATCGCCCAGCGCGGAAGCAATCTTATTCAGACGCTGCGTGTAGGTACTGTTAGCCGGCGCAAGCGTGGCTTTTCCGTCCATATCTTTACAGGCCTGGTCGCTCAGCGCTTTTACCTGCGCATCGCTCAGGGAATAGGCCTGAAAGGCCTCTGCGCCTGACGTCATCAGACCGTTAGAGTCCATATTCTGACAGCCGCTCAGCAGGAGCGTTGTACCCAGGGCCAGCACTATTGCACGCATTTTCATGAGGTTGCTTCCGTACTCGTTAATCTGAATAAAATCCGAAAAGTGCACCGTCAGCGAAGCCGGTGTCGGGCTAAGTATAAGGAATATCTACAGGGCCGGGCGAGCAGATTGCGCAACATGCGAGCATGATCCAGAGATTTCTTAACAAGCAAAAGAATGCTCCATGTACATGACTTGCGGCTTGGGTTACATTGTTGGCACTTTTTTCCGGCGTAGCCCAAAACGCGCTGTCGTCAAGGGCATGGCCTTTAACAGTCCGATCTGGAGTTAAAATGTCCTCACGTAAAGAGCTTGCTAATGCTATTCGTGCGCTGAGCATGGACGCAGTACAGAAAGCCAAATCCGGCCACCCGGGGGCCCCTATGGGTATGGCTGATATCGCCGAAGTTCTGTGGCGCGATTTCCTGAACCACAACCCGCAGAACCCATCATGGGCTGACCGCGACCGCTTCGTGCTGTCAAACGGCCACGGCTCTATGCTGATCTATAGCCTGCTGCACCTCACCGGCTACGATCTGCCTATCGAAGAGCTGAAAAACTTCCGCCAGCTGCACTCCAAAACTCCAGGTCACCCGGAAGTGGGCTACACCGCTGGCGTAGAAACCACCACCGGCCCGCTGGGTCAGGGTATTGCTAACGCTGTGGGTATGGCGATTGCTGAGAAGACCCTGGCGGCGCAGTTCAACCGTCCTGGCCACGACATCGTTGACCACTTCACCTACGCGTTCATGGGCGATGGCTGCATGATGGAAGGCATTTCTCACGAAGTGTGCTCCCTGGCAGGTACCCTGAAGCTGGGTAAACTGGTTGCATTCTATGACGACAACGGTATCTCCATCGACGGTCACGTTGAAGGCTGGTTCACTGACGACACCGCTGCACGTTTCGAAGCCTACGGCTGGCACGTTGTGCGTGGCGTTGATGGCCACGATGCTGACTCGATTAAACGTGCAGTAGAAGAAGCGCGCGCAGTGACGGACAAACCGTCCCTGTTGATGTGCAAAACCATCATCGGCTTCGGTTCTCCGAACAAAGCGGGTACGCACGACTCCCACGGCGCGCCGCTGGGCGACGCGGAAATCGCACTGACCCGCGAAGCGCTGGGCTGGAAATACCCTGCATTCGAAATCCCATCTGAGATCTATGCTCAGTGGGATGCAAAAGAAGTAGGCCAGGCAAAAGAAGCGGCATGGAACGAGAAGTTCGCTGCTTACGCGAAAGCCTTCCCACAGGAAGCGGCTGAATTCACCCGTCGTATGAAAGGTGACATGCCGTCTGACTTCGACGCGAAAGCGAACGAATTCATCGCTAAGCTGCAGGCGAACCCGTCTAAAATCGCGAGCCGTAAAGCGTCTCAGAATGCCATTGAAGCGTTCGGTCCTCTGCTGCCTGAATTCCTCGGCGGCTCCGCTGACCTGGCACCATCTAACCTGACCCTGTGGTCCGGTTCTAAGCCAATCAACGAAGACACTGCCGGTAACTACATCCATTACGGTGTACGTGAATTCGGTATGACTGCGATTGCCAACGGTATCTCCCTGCACGGTGGTTTCCTGCCGTACACCTCTACCTTCCTGATGTTCGTTGAATATGCGCGTAACGCCGTGCGTATGGCGGCGCTGATGAAACAGCGTCAGGTGATGGTCTATACCCACGACTCCATCGGTCTGGGCGAAGACGGCCCAACTCACCAGCCGGTAGAGCAGGTGGCTTCCCTGCGCGTGACCCCGAACATGAGCACATGGCGTCCATGTGACCAGGTTGAATCCGCGGTGGCGTGGAAATACGGCGTTGAGCGTCAGGACGGTCCTACCGCGCTGATCCTCTCCCGTCAGAACCTGGCGCAGCAGGAACGTACCCCAGAGCAGCTGGCGAACATCGCGCGCGGCGGTTATGTGCTGAAAGATTGCGCGGGCCAGCCAGAGCTGATCTTCATCGCTACCGGTTCTGAAGTTGAACTGGCTGTTGCCGCATGGGAAAAACTGACTGCCGAAGGCGTGAAGGCGCGCGTGGTTTCCATGCCGTCTACCGACGCGTTCGACAAGCAGGATGCGGCTTACCGTGAATCCGTACTGCCTAAAGCGGTTTCCGCCCGTGTGGCAGTGGAAGCGGGGATCGCTGACTACTGGTTCAAATACGTGGGCCTGAACGGCGCTATCGTCGGTATGACCACCTTCGGTGAATCTGCTCCGGCAGAACTGCTGTTCGAAGAGTTCGGCTTCACCGTTGAGAACGTTGTCGCGAAGGCGAAAGAACTGCTGTAATCGCCGTTTTGCCCGGTGGCGCTTATGCTTACCGGGCCTACAAATGGCTCGAAAGTAGGCCGGGTAAGCGCTAGCGCGCCACCCGGCTTTTTTGTAAGCAGCATTATTCCACCTAAAATGTGACGCAAGTCATATAGCTCGCTTATTCATCTGGACAGACATTCCTTTTATTCCCCGATTCGCTTATTCTTGCTGAAGCGTTTCAGTCGATTAAATGTTCGACAAATGACCAATCAATCGCAGTTTGTGACAGCAAGGATTCCCCTTCGGGCGTAGCTGGATTACTCTTTCAGCCACCTCAAACTCAGGGATTGCTTTGCAGGAGATCTATGACCGTACGCGTAGCGATTAACGGCTTCGGTCGCATCGGGCGTAATGTGGTTCGTGCTTTGTATGAATCCGGACGTCGGGCGGAAATGACCGTGGTGGCAATCAATGAACTGGCGGATGCTGCGGGCATGGCGCATTTGTTGAAGTATGACACCAGCCACGGACGCTTTGCCTGGGATGTGCGCCAGGAAAGAGATCAGCTTTTTGTGGGTGATGACGCTATTCGTGTGCTGCATGAGAACAGCATCTCCGGGCTACCCTGGCGTGAACTGGGTGTGGATGTGGTGCTTGACTGTACCGGTGTGTATGGCAATCGCGAACATGGCGAAGCGCATCTTTCTGCAGGTGCGAAAAAAGTTCTGTTCTCCCATCCCGGCAGTAACGACCTCGACGCGACCGTCGTGTTTGGCGTCAACCAGCATGAGCTGCAAGCCGAACATCGCATTGTTTCCAACGCCTCCTGTACCACCAACTGCATTATTCCGGTCATCAAACTGTTAGACGATGCGTATGGCATTGAGTCCGGCACCGTGACCACGATTCACTCCGCCATGCACGATCAACAGGTCATTGACGCTTACCACCCGGATTTACGGCGCACGCGTGCAGCGAGCCAGTCAATCATTCCGGTGGATACAAAGCTGGCTGCTGGGATTACCCGAATTTTTCCGCAGTTCAACGATCGTTTTGAGGCGATTGCCGTGCGCGTCCCGACGATCAACGTCACCGCGATCGACCTTAGCGTGACGGTGAAAAAACCGGTAAAAGCCTGTGAAGTCAACCTGTTGCTGCAAAAAGCGGCACAGGGGGCATTTCATGGTATAGTTGACTATACGGAATTACCGTTGGTCTCAGTAGATTTTAACCACGACCCGCACAGCGCCATCGTCGATGGCACGCAAACGAGGGTCAGTGGCGCACACCTTATCAAGACGCTGGTCTGGTGTGATAACGAATGGGGCTTTGCTAACCGAATGCTCGACACCACGTTAGCAATGGCTGCTCAAGGTTTCAGGTAAGGCGCATCGTGCGTCTGCAAAACTTTAAGAATCAACGAGAGGATTCACCATGTCTGTAATTAAGATGACCGATCTGGATCTGGCTGGTAAACGCGTTTTCATCCGTGCCGATCTGAACGTACCGGTTAAAGATGGCAAAGTGACCAGCGACGCGCGTATCCGTGCATCTCTGCCAACCATCGAGCTGGCTCTGAAGCAGGGCGCGAAAGTGATGGTCACCTCCCACCTGGGTCGTCCAACTGAAGGCGAGTACAACGAAGAGTTCTCTCTGCTGCCAGTGGTTAATTACCTGAAAGACAAACTGTCCAACCCGGTTCGCCTGGTGAAAGATTACCTGGACGGCGTTGACGTTGCAGCCGGTGAGCTGGTTGTGCTGGAAAACGTTCGCTTCAACAAAGGCGAGAAGAAAGACGACGAAACCCTGTCCAAAAAATACGCTGCACTGTGCGACGTATTCGTGATGGATGCATTCGGTACGGCTCACCGTGCTCAGGCGTCTACCCATGGTATCGGTAAATTCGCAGACGTAGCGTGTGCCGGTCCTCTGCTGGCTGACGAACTGGAAGCGCTGGGTAAAGCACTGAAAGAGCCTGCTCGTCCGATGGTCGCTATCGTTGGTGGTTCTAAAGTTTCTACCAAACTGACCGTTCTGGATTCTCTGTCTAAAATCGCTGACCAGCTGATCGTTGGCGGTGGTATCGCGAACACCTTCGTTGCCGCTCAGGGCCACAACGTCGGTAAATCCCTGTACGAAGCAGACCTGGTTGACGAAGCCAAACGCCTGCTGGGTACCTGTGATATCCCGGTTCCAACTGACGTTCGCGTCGCGACTGAGTTCTCCGAAACCGCAACCGCGACCCTGAAATCTGTAAACGACATCAAAGACGAAGAGCAGATTCTGGACCTGGGCGACGTTTCTGCACAGAAACTGGCTGAAATCCTCAAAAACGCAAAAACTATCCTGTGGAACGGTCCTGTTGGCGTGTTCGAATTCCCGAACTTCCGCAAAGGGACTGAAATCGTGGCTAACGCAATCGCAGACAGCGAAGCGTTCTCTATCGCAGGCGGTGGTGACACCCTGGCAGCAATCGACCTGTTCGGTATCGCTGACAAGATCTCCTACATCTCCACTGGTGGCGGCGCATTCCTCGAATTCGTGGAAGGCAAAGTACTGCCAGCAGTAGCAATGCTCGAAGAGCGCGCTAAGAAGTAAGCCATTCAAGGGCAGGGAAACCTGCCCAATTTTCAGCGCGCTTTTAAGAGCTCGCACCTTTTCTAACGGCCGAAGATACAGGACTAAGCAACATGTCTAAAATTTTTGATTTCGTAAAACCTGGCGTTATCACTGGTGATGACGTACAGAAAGTGTTCCAGGTAGCTAAAGAAAACAACTTCGCTCTGCCAGCAGTTAACTGCGTGGGTACCGACTCCATCAACGCCGTACTGGAAACTGCTGCTAAAGTTAAAGCACCGGTTATCGTTCAGTTCTCTAACGGCGGCGCTGCGTTCATCGCAGGTAAAGGCGTGAAAACTGACATTCCTCAGGGTGCTGCAATCTTGGGCGCTATCTCTGGTGCGCACCACGTTCACCAGATGGCTGAACACTACGGTGTTCCAGTTATCCTGCACACTGACCACTGCGCGAAGAAACTGCTGCCGTGGATCGACGGTCTGCTGGACGCGGGTGAAAAACACTTCGCGGCAACCGGTAAACCACTGTTCTCTTCTCACATGATCGACCTGTCTGAAGAGTCACTGCACGAAAACATCGAAATCTGCTCTAAGTACCTGGCGCGCATGGCCAAAATGGACATGACCCTGGAAATCGAACTGGGTTGCACCGGCGGTGAAGAAGACGGCGTGGACAACAGCCACATGGACGCTTCTGCACTGTACACCCAGCCAGAAGACGTTGATTACGCTTACACCGAGCTGAGCAAAATCAGCCCACGCTTCACCATTGCAGCGTCCTTCGGTAACGTACACGGCGTTTACAAACCAGGTAACGTGGTTCTGACCCCAACCATCCTGCGTGATTCTCAGGAATACGTTTCCAAGAAACACAACCTGCCGCACAACAGCCTGAACTTCGTCTTCCACGGCGGTTCCGGTTCTTCTGCTCAGGAAATCAAAGACTCCGTAAGCTACGGCGTTGTGAAAATGAACATCGACACCGACACCCAGTGGGCAACCTGGGACGGTATCCTGCAGTACTACAAAGCGAACGAAGCTTACCTGCAGGGCCAGCTGGGCAACCCGAAAGGCGAAGACCAGCCGAACAAGAAATACTACGATCCACGCGTATGGCTGCGCGCAGCGCAGACGTCCATGGTGACCCGTCTGGAGCAGGCTTTCAAAGAACTGAACGCGATCGACGTTCTGTAATTTGAGCTGCTAACAGCATCAGAAGGCCCGCAAATGCGGGCCTTTTTTTATGCTTTTTCAATACCCTGCCAGCCCTGTTTTTGTGATCTGTTTGGCAAAACCGGTGCTTTTTGTTTACCCTTTACTGACCTGCCTGTCTCCATGGGGGATGGATTTTGTGTTTTGGTTTAACAAAAGGAAGAATAAATGGAACAACTCGATGTTGTAGACAGCATCAATAACGCCGGTAACTGGCTGGTGCGCAACCAGGCCCTGCTGCTGAGCTATGCCGTGAACATCGTCGCGGCGATTGCCATCATCATCGTCGGGATGATCGTGGCGCGTATTGTCTCGAATACGGTTAACCGCGTAATGCTGGCCCGTCACATTGACGCCACGGTGGCAGACTTCCTCTCCGCACTGGTGCGCTACGGCATTATCGCCTTCACGCTGATTGCCGCGCTGGGCCGTGTGGGGGTGCAAACCGCCTCCGTCATTGCCGTTCTTGGCGCCGCCGGTCTGGCCATTGGTCTGGCACTGCAGGGCTCGCTTTCAAACCTGGCGGCAGGCGTGCTGCTGGTGACCTTCCGTCCGTTCCGCTCCGGCGAATACGTTGACCTTGGCGGCATTGCCGGAACCGTGCTGCAGGTGCAGATTTTCTCAACGACTATGCGTACCGTCGATGGCCGCATCGTGGTCGTGCCGAACGGGAAAATTATCGCGGGCAACATCATCAACTTCTCCCGTGAGCCGGTGCGTCGTAACGAACTGATTATCAGCGTGGCATACGACTCCGACATCGATCAGGTGAAGTCGCTGATTACCAACATCATTGCTTCTGACGATCGCATTCTGAAAGACAAAGAGCAGACGGTTCGCCTGAATGAACTCGGCGCTTCCTCCATTAACTTTGTGGTGCGTATCTGGAGCAAAAGCAGCGATCTGCAAAACGTGTACTGGGACGTGCTGGAACGCATTAAGCGCGACTTCGACGCCAACGGCATCAGTTTCCCGTATCCGCAGATGGACGTGAATCTTAAACGCGAGAAAGTCGCCGAGTAATCCCCCGACGTTGTAGGCCCGGTAAGCGCTAGCGCCACCGGGCTTTACCTTCATAAGCTCCGCTAATACCCAATTAATATTATCCATTTCATCTAATGTAGTTCGCGCAGTATAGTCAGCTTCCAGAACAACTCTGCGAGAAATCATCATGCTATCTTATTATTTTCAAGGGCTTGCCTTAGGTGCAGCCATGATCCTTCCCCTCGGCCCGCAAAATGCGTTCGTGATGAATCAGGGCATCCGCCGCCAGTACCCTCTGATGATTGCCCTGCTGTGCGCGGTAAGCGATTTGCTGCTGATCTGTGCCGGGATTTTTGGCGGCAGCGCGCTGCTGATGCAGTCTCCGTGGCTGCTGGCGCTGGTCACCTGGGGCGGCGTGGCGTTTCTGCTCTGGTACGGATTCGGCGCGCTGAAAACGGCAATGAGCAGCAACCTCGAACTGGCGAGCGCGGAGGTCATGAAGCAGGGGCGCTGGAAGATTATCGTCACCATGCTGGCGGTGACCTGGCTTAACCCGCATGTGTATCTCGACACCTTCGTCGTGCTGGGCAGCCTGGGCGGTCAACTGGACGTTGAGCCGAAACGCTGGTTTGCGCTCGGTACGGTCAGCGCCTCTTTCCTGTGGTTCTTCGGTCTCGCCATTCTGGCGGCATGGCTGGCGCCCCGCCTGCGTACGGCCAAAGCCCAGCGCATCATTAATACCCTGGTCGGCCTGGTGATGTGGTTTATCGCTTTCCAGCTGGCGAAAGAGGGGATTCATCATGTCCAGGAATTGTTCAACTAATCCTTGTCTTATGGACAACTGAATAAGACCCGCTAAGCTTGCTGGCATGCGCCCTGTTATTGGGGCACTCTTCGCAACATGGAGGAATGACAGTGAAGTTTAAAGTGATGGCCCTGGCGGCATTAGTGAGTTTCGGTGCGGTGTCGGTGCAGGCAAGCGAATTGCCGGATGGCCCGCACATCGTCACGTCAGGCACCGCAAGCGTGGACGCGATACCCGATGTTGCAACCCTGGCAATTGAGGTGAATGTGGCGGCGAAAGATGCAGCGACGGCCAAGAAGCAGGCTGACGATCGCGTTGCGCAATACCTCTCTTTCCTCGAGCAGAACGGTGTCGGTAAAAAAGATATCAACTCTGCGAACCTGCGTACTCAACCCGATTACGACTACCAGAATGGCAAAAGCATCCTGAAAGGCTACCGTGCGGTGCGTACCGTTGAAGTGACCGTGCGTCAGCTGGATAAGCTTAACTCGCTGCTGGACGGTGCGCTGAAGGCGGGCCTGAACGAGATCCGTTCCGTGTCGCTGGGCGTTGCGCAACCGGAGAAGTACAAAGACGAAGCGCGTAAAGCGGCGATTGATGATGCCATTCACCAGGCGGAACAGCTGGCTTCTGGCTTTAAGAGCAAGCTCGGTCCGGTTTACAGCGTGCGTTACCACGTCTCTAACTACCAGCCAAGCCCGATGGTTCGTATGATGAAGGCTGACGCAGCGCCGGTATCCGCTCAGGAAACTTACGAGCAGCCGACAATCCAGTTCGACGATCAGGTGGATGTGGTGTTCCAGCTTGAACCTGTTGCAGCACAGCCGAAACCGGCTCAGTAATCTGTAGGCCGGGTAAGGCGTGGCCGCCACCCGGCTTTTCTTTTTAATCCTGTCTCAATACCTTATGCCCGTACGCCAGCAGCGCGTCAGTGACGTTGCGCATCATGCGGCTTTCCGGCGCAAAACGGTGCCAGTAGAGCATCCGACGCTGATACAGCCCCGGCGTTAAGTCAATCAGCTCACCGCTTTTCAACTCTTTCTCAATCTGCAGGTGCGGGATCATGCAGCAGGTCGTGCCCTGGCGTGCAAGCTGCACGAAGGCTTCTGACGAGTTCACGATATGGCACGGCACGCTGCCCGGCGGCAGGTCGAAGTTTTGCTGCAGGAACGCCTGATGCATATCGTCCAGATGGTCGAAGGCCACGGCAGGGGCTTTCAGCAGCGCCGCGCGGGTAACGCCGTTGGGGAAGTAGCGTTCCGCAAAGGCTTTTGAACCCACAAACAGATAGTCCAGGGCGCCTAACTGATCGACAAGGCAGCTTGGCAGCGCCTGAGGCTGAATACTGACCGCCCCAACCACTTCACCGCGACGCAGGCGTTCCTGGGTGCGGGTTTCGTCTTCAACCTGCAAATTCAGACGGATAGGGGAGTCCGCGAGGACCGGCGCCAGGGCCGGCAGCAGCCAGGTTGCCAGACTGTCGGCGTTGACCGCCAGAGAGAGCAGCAGCGGCGTAGAGCCCGTTTGTTCGTCACCCAGCCACTCGTCTTCCAGCAGTTCAACCTGACGCAGCAGAGCGAGGAGCTTTTGCCCTTGCTCTGTTGGACGTGGCGGCACGGTACGCACCAGCAGCGGCTGGCCGAACATGTTTTCAAGCTGTTTGATACGCTGAGAGACGGCGGACTGCGTGATGCAAAGCTTTTGCGCCGCGCGCTCAAAGCCTCGTTCACGAATAACTGCATCAAGTGCCTGTAGTGTTCTGTAGTCCGGACGTTTCATTGCTCTGGCTGGCTCCTTAATTTTGCTTATTCTGCACTATGACACAATTTTCCCTTTGTGGCAGACGAATTCCATTCGACGTGTTCTATAATGCGCCCTGAGTTTTCACACCACAGGCAAAACGATCATGACGCAGGATGAACTGAAAAAAGCAGTAGGATGGGCCGCTCTCCAGTACGTACAGCCGGGTACCATTGTCGGTGTCGGTACGGGATCAACCGCGGCACACTTTATCGATGCGCTGGGCACGATGAAGGGGCAGATCGAGGGCGCGGTTTCCAGCTCTGATGCTTCCACGGAAAAGCTGAAAAGCCTCGGCATTACCGTTTTCGATCTTAACGAAGTGGATCGTCTGGGGATTTACGTTGATGGCGCGGATGAAATCAACGGCCACATGCAGATGATCAAAGGCGGCGGCGCGGCGCTGACGCGCGAAAAAATCATCGCCTCCGTTGCGGACAAGTTTATCTGCATCGCCGACGCCTCCAAGCAGGTGGACATTCTGGGTAATTTCCCGCTGCCGGTTGAAGTGATCCCGATGGCCCGCAGCGCGGTTGCCCGTCAGCTGGTCAAGCTGGGCGGTCGTCCGGAATATCGTCAGGGCGTAGTGACCGACAACGGCAACGTGATCCTCGACGTTCACGGTCTGGAAATTCTTGACGCGATTGCGCTGGAAAACGCCATCAACGGCATTCCAGGCGTAGTGACCGTAGGGCTATTCGCCAACCGTGGCGCGGATGTGGCGCTGATCGGCACCGCTGACGGCGTGAAAACCATCGTAAAATGATCTGACGGGGGGAGTCCTCCCCCCGCTAAAATATTTTTGAAACGCTAAATTCGGTGACTTGTGTCACGTTTTTATGCCTCTTTTGCCGATCCTTCCGCGTTTGTAAATTTCCATAGCATTTTCCTCTGCCATTTTGCGCTGTATGACTTTCCTTCAGCGTACTGACGCAAACGTTCATATTGCTGCAATAGTTTTTTTTGATATGTTGGCTACAGCGGATTTATATCCAGCACAACATCAGTTCAGACAAAAACAGGGTCGGGTAAATGGCAAAGGTATCACTGGAGAAAGACAAGATTAAATTCCTGCTGGTCGAGGGCGTGCATCAAAAAGCAATCGATAGCCTTCGTGCGGCAGGTTACACCAACATCGAATTTCACAAAGGCGCGCTTGATACCGAAGAGCTGAAAGCGTCCATCCGTGATGCCCACTTCATTGGCCTGCGATCCCGTACTCACCTGACTGAAGATGTGATTGCCGCGGCGGAAAAGCTGGTGGCTATCGGCTGCTTCTGCATCGGTACCAACCAGGTTGACCTGAATGCTGCTGCGAAACGCGGTATTCCTGTCTTCAACGCCCCGTTCTCTAACACCCGTTCCGTGGCGGAGCTGGTGATTGGCGAACTGCTGCTGCTCCTGCGCGGCATTCCGGAGGCTAACGCCAAAGCACACCGCGGCGTCTGGAACAAACTGGCTGCGGGCTCCTACGAAGCCCGTGGGAAAAAACTGGGTATCATCGGCTATGGCCACATCGGTACCCAACTGGGGATTCTGGCGGAATCTCTCGGTATGCATGTCTATTTTTACGATATCGAAAGCAAGCTGCCTTTAGGCAATGCCACCCAGGTTCAACACCTGTCTGACCTGCTGAACATGAGTGACGTGGTAAGCCTGCACGTGCCGGAAAATGCCTCCACCAAAAACATGATGGGCGCAGAAGAGCTGGCGCTGATGAAGCCGGGCTCACTGCTGATTAACGCCGCGCGCGGCACGGTGGTCGATATCCCTGCGCTGTGCGATGCGCTGAAGCGTAAACATCTGGCAGGGGCGGCCATCGACGTTTTCCCAACGGAGCCTGCCACCAACAGCGATCCGTTCACCTCTCCGCTGTGCGAGTTCGACAACGTGATCCTGACGCCGCACATCGGCGGTTCGACTCAGGAAGCGCAGGAGAACATCGGTCTGGAAGTGGCAGGTAAGCTGAGCAAATACTCCGACAATGGCTCGACGCTCTCCGCCGTTAACTTCCCGGAAGTGTCTCTGCCGCTGCACGGCGGTCGTCGTCTGCTGCATATTCACGAAAACCGTCCAGGCGTGCTGACTGCCATTAACCAGATCTTTGCTGAGCAGAGCGTCAACATCGCCGCGCAGTATCTGCAAACCAATTCGCAGATGGGCTATGTGGTCATTGATATCGAAGCGGATGAAGACGTTGCCGAGAAAGCGTTGCTGAGCATGAAGGCCATTCCGGGGACGATTCGCGCGCGTCTGCTTTACTGATGGTGCGGTCTGTGGTGTCGGGTGGCGCTGACGCTTACCCGACCTACAATGTTTGAGGATTTACGTATGCCGGGTAAGGCGCAGCCGCCACCCGGCTTTATGCTACCAAAGCCACGTTTTACTGGGCGTCACTACCGCCGGCAACGGCACATCCCATTTCTCCACCGGCAACGCCTCCACGCCCTGGCAATCATGCGCGTAGCCTACCGGCTGCAACCCATACTGCTGCCAGTTTTGCAGCGTCCGGTCGTAAAAACCGCCGCCCATACCTAAGCGCTGTCCCTGCTCATCAAACGCCACCAGCGGCGTAATCAGCACATCCAGCTGTGACAGCGGCAGCACGTCGCGCACATCGAGTTTCGGCTCGGTGATTTTCAGACGATTCACCACCAGCTCGCTGTGCGGGTGATAGTGCAAAAAAAGCAGATTGCCTTCGCTGAACGGGTGCAGCACCGGCAGGTATACCTTCTTCCCGGCGCGCCAGAGTTGCTCTATCAGCGGTTGGGTGTCCAGCTCGCCGTCAAACGACAGAAACAGGGCAACCGTGCGTGCCATCACGACAGGGGGATACGCCATCATACGGGCGGCGGCCTGCTGGGCAAAATGCGCTTGCTGTTCTGGGGTTAACGCACGACGGCGTTGACGAATGAGCTGACGAATGTCCTGGCGTGAAGCTGAAACTTCAGGGAATTGAGTCATGGTAGTCGGTAGAAGAAAAGAGAGGGAATCTCCGAGATGCCGCCGCAGGCTGTAACCCTTGAACCCTTGGTTCAAGGTGAATGTGTCGTCATAGTTTTAAGGCTTCTCGGACGGACCGAGCATGCTCACCAACCATGGAGCGCCACATTCTTGTGGTATGAAATATCGGCTCAGGGGACTGGCCCGCTTGCGAACATCTCAGAGAAATTTTGTCTTCACAGTTACTCTACCATAGTCAACTGAGAAGTGTTATTCAAACTTGGGTCCCGGTCTTTCGGGATTGCGACCTTGATCAAGCAATGCTTGTTCTATGGTCTGCTGGAGCATTTTTATGCGCTGCTCCATGCTTGCCGCGTAGTCGCGGGTCTTCGCTTTTTCCTGAGTCAGTTCATAGCTGATGTTCAACGCGGCGATGAAAACCAGCTGCTCAGTATTTGTGACTCTAGTGCGTTCTTTTAGATCTTGCAACCGCTGATTCAAATCGTCCGCAGCCTGATTCAAAGCATCCCTTTGTTCAGGCGGACAATTCACTCGCAGTGAACGGCCAAAAATCTGGAGATCGACGGGTTGTGCAGACATGCCACCTTCCTGCTGATTGACTGCGCTGCCTTCGCTTACTGCCCCGGGGGCTGCGAAGGGGCGACACTATAGCTACCCTGATGTGAAGATACAAGCCCTTTTCTGGTATCACCAGGGTCCAAAGTGGTAGCATATCATGAAACTTCCCCCCAATGATGACGAATGCGCATGTCTATACAGAACGAAATGCCTGGTTACAAGGATTTAAACCAGTTACTGAACCAGCAGGGAGTCGGTTTAACCCCTGCCGAAATGCACGGTCTGATCAGTGGCATGCTGTGCGGCGGAAACAGCGACAGCTCCTGGCAGCCGCTGATCCACGACCTCACGAATGAAGGGCTGGCGTTTGGTCACGAGCTGGCGGAAGCGCTGCGTAAAATGCACGCCGCCATCAGCGATTCGCTGGAAGACGATGGCTTCCTTTTTCAGCTTTATCTGCCTGACGGCGACGACGTCAGCGTGTTCGATCGCGCCGATGCGCTGGCCGGCTGGGTAAACCACTATCTGCTGGGGCTGGGCGTCACGCAGCCTAAACTGGATAAAGTGACCGGCGAAGCGGGTGAGGCGATCGACGACCTGCGCAACATTGCCCAGCTTGGCTACGATGAAGACGAAGACCAGGAAGAGCTGGAAATGTCTCTCGAAGAGATCATCGAGTACGTGCGCGTGGCGGCACTGCTGTGCCACGACAACTTTACGCGCTCACAGCCGACCGCACCGGAAGTTCGTAAGCCAACCTTACATTAAGAATAATAACGCACAGGAGGGTGTCATGGTTATCTCGAGTCAAGAGTATTCGCGCCGCCGTCAGTCGCTGCTGGCGAAAATGCAGCCGGGCAGCGCCGCGCTAATTTTTGCCGCGCCCGAAGTGACGCGCAGCGCCGACAGCGAATATCCCTATCGCCAGAGCAGCGATTTCTGGTACTTCACCGGCTTTAACGAGCCGGAAGCGGTACTGGTGCTGATTAAAAGCAATGACACCCACAACCACAGCGTGATTTTCAACCGCGTGCGCGACCTGACGGCCGAAATCTGGTTTGGCCGCCGCCTGGGCCAGGAGGCCGCGCCGGCGAAGCTGGGCGTTGACCGGGCGCTGGCGTTTAGCGAAATCAACCAGCAGCTCTACCAGCTGCTTAACGGCCTCGACGTGCTCTATCACGCGCAGGGCGAATATGCCTACGCCGATGAGATTGTCTTCACCGCGCTGGATAAGCTGCGCAAAGGCTCGCGCCAGAACCTGTCCGCACCGGCCACGCTGACGGACTGGCGTCCGGTGGTGCATGAGATGCGCCTGTTCAAGTCTGAGGAAGAGCTAAATGTGATGCGCCGCGCGGGCGAAATCAGCGCGCTGGCACACACCCGCGCTATGGAGAAATGCCGTCCCGGGATGTTCGAATACCAGCTGGAAGGCGAAATTCACCACGAATTTAACCGCCACGGCGCGCGCTATCCCTCCTACAACACCATTGTCGGCGGCGGCGAAAACGGCTGCATTCTGCACTACACCGAAAACGAAAGTGCGCTGCGCGACGGCGATCTGGTGCTGATTGACGCCGGTTGCGAATATCAGGGCTATGCGGGGGACATCACCCGTACCTTCCCGGTGAACGGTAAATTCTCGCCGGCACAGCGCGCGATTTACGACATTGTTCTCGAATCCCTTGAGACAGCGCTCAAACTGTATCGTCCGGGGACTTCCATGCAGGAAGTGACCGGCGAAGTGGTGCGCATCATGATTACCGGTCTGGTCAGGCTCGGGATCCTGAAAGGGGATGTCGACACCCTGATTGCTGAAAATGCGCACCGACCGTATTTCATGCACGGCCTGAGCCACTGGCTGGGGCTGGACGTGCATGACGTTGGCGCATACGGCACCGACCGTTCGCGCGTGCTGGAGCCGGGCATGGTGTTAACCGTGGAGCCGGGTCTCTACATCGCGCCGGATGCCGACGTGCCAGAAGAATACCGCGGGATTGGCATTCGTATTGAAGACGACATCGTGATCACCGAAACCGGTAACGAAAACCTGACCGCCAGCGTCGTGAAAAACGCTGACGATATCGAGGCGCTGATGGCAGCGGCGCGCGCATGAGCGTGATTATCGTGGGCGGCGGCATGACCGGGGCCACGCTGGCGCTGGCCATTTCGCATATGACGCAGGGCCAGCTTCCGGTGCACCTGGTAGAAGCCGTTGCGCCAGAGGCGTCGAACCACCCCGGTTTTGATGCCCGCGCCATTGCGCTGGCGCAGGGCACCTGCCAGCAGCTTTCCCTCATTGGGATCTGGCAGGCGATTGCCGACCGTGCTACGGCGATCGGGACCGTTCACGTCAGCGATCGCGGACATGCAGGCTTTGTCACGCTGGACGCGCAGGATTACCGGATTGATGCCCTGGGTCAGGTTGTTGAGCTACACGATGTGGGCTTACGTCTGTTCCGCCTGCTCCAGGACGCGCCGGGCGTCACGCTGCATTGCCCCGCGCGCGTGGCCAGCGTGAGCCGAAGCGAAGCGTCGGTCAGCGTGACGCTGGAAAACGGCACCGTCCTTGAAGGTCAGCTTCTGGTCGCTGCGGACGGTTCGCGCTCGTCGCTCGGTACCCAGTGCGGCGTGGAGTGGCGCCAGCAGCCTTACGGCCAGGTGGCGGTCATTGCGAACGTCGCTACCGCAGCTGACCACAACGGCAGGGCCTTTGAGCGCTTTACGCAGCATGGCCCGCTGGCGATGCTGCCGATGTCGGACGGGCGCTGTTCCCTGGTCTGGTGTCACCCGCAGGATAAGGCGGAAGAGGTTAAGGCCTGGTCCGACGAACGTTTTTGTACCGAGCTGCAGAAAGCCTTTGGCTGGCGGCTGGGGCGTATTACCCATGCCGGCAAGCGGACGGTCTACCCGCTTTCGCTGACCACGGCGTCTCAGTCTGTCTCCCATCGTCTGGCGCTTGTCGGTAACGCTGCGCAGACGCTGCACCCCATCGCGGGGCAAGGTTTCAACCTTGGCTTACGCGATGTCATGAGCCTGGCCGAATCTCTGGCGCAGGCGTGGGGCGAGCAAAAAGACTGTGGGGCCTATTCGGTGCTGAGTCATTACCAGAAGCGCCGACAGGCGGATAAAGAGGCCACCATCGGTGTGACCGATGGTCTGGTTCATCTTTTTGCCAATCGCTGGGCACCGCTGGTTGCGGGTCGCAACCTTGGGCTGATGGCGATGGAATTATTCATTCCGGCACGTGACGTGCTGGCGCAGCGGACCCTGGGTTGGGTCGCGCGTTAAGGAGTTATCACCGTGCAAAATGTTGATGTCGCCATCGTTGGCGGCGGAATGGTTGGACTGGCATTGGCCTGCGGATTACAGGGCAGCGGCCTGCGCGTGGCGGTGCTGGAGCAAAAGCAGCCTCAGCCCGTTGCACCGGATGCGCCGCCGGAACTCCGCGTCTCGGCGATCAATGCGGCCAGCGAAAAGCTGCTGACGCACCTTGGCGTCTGGGCAGATATTGTGGCGCACCGCGCCAGCTGCTATCACGGCATGGAAGTGTGGGATAAAGACAGCTTTGGTCATATTGCTTTTGATGATGAAAGCATGGGCTATAGCCATCTGGGGCACATCGTTGAAAACGCGGTGATCCACCACGCGCTCTGGCAGAAAGCACAGCAGTGCAGCGACGTGACGCTGATTGCGCCTGCGCAGATCCAGCAGGTGGCGTGGGGCGAAAACGAGGCGTTTATCACCCTGCAGAGTGGCGACATGCTGACCGCGCGTCTGGTGGTCGGTGCTGACGGTGCCAACTCCTGGCTGCGTAATAAAGCCGATATCCCGCTGACGTACTGGGATTACCGCCATCATGCTCTGGTCGCGACGATCCGTACCGAAGAGCCGCACGGCGGCGTGGCGCGCCAGATTTTCCACAACGATGGCATACTGGCGTTCCTGCCGCTTGCCGATCCGCACCTGTGCTCAATTGTCTGGTCCCTGGTGCCGGAAAAAGCCCAGCAGATGCATGAGGCGACGCCGGAGGCCTTTAACCAGGCGCTGTGCGTGGCCTTTGATAACCGCCTTGGCCTGTGCACGCTTGAAAGCGAGCGTCAGGTGTTCCCGTTAACCGGCCGCTACGCGCGTCAGTTTGCGGCGCACCGTCTGGCGCTGGTGGGGGATGCAGCGCATACCATTCATCCGCTGGCCGGACAGGGCGTCAACCTTGGTTTTATGGACGCGGCGGAGCTGGTTGAGGAGCTGCGTCGCCTGCATCGTGAAGGCAAAGATATCGGCCAGCATCTCTACCTGCGTCGCTACGAGCGCAGCCGCAAGCACAGCGCGGCAATGATGCTGGCGGGCATGCAGGGCTTCCGCGAGCTGTTTGCCGGGTCAAATCCGGCGAAGAAATTGCTGCGCGACATCGGCCTCAAGCTTGCTGACACCCTTCCGGGTGTTAAACCTCAACTCCTCCGTCAGGCGATGGGTCTTAACGACCTGCCGGACTGGCTACGTTAAAATACACGTCATCCTTCAAGCTGCCTCTGCGTTGGCCGCGTCTGCTCACCCCAGTCACTTACTTATGTAAGCTCCTGGGGACTCTCAGACTTGCCGCCTTGATGCAACTTGAATGATTTTGTGTATTGACCCCTGTCACACTTTCTTTTCCCGGCCTCTGCGCCGGGGAAATTCCCTCGTTTGAAATATTCTAATTTCACGTCATTTTTCGCATTAGATAATCTAATGTCGTGTTTTTCTCGTTACGGAAATTCGGCCCGTTTTTCCGCACGAAATATCACCATGTGCTAAATCCTGTTAGATCATTGTTAATTTTGTGCGGGGTTAATCGCATTTTTCCAGTGGATAACTCTGTAGGCTTTTCAGCGTTTTTTGGTCATAAGCTAATGTGATGACCTGTTTTGCCTTATGGTTAACCGCCGTTTTCGGTGGTAAGTTCAGGTAAAAGAGAACGTTTGCGTCGGTGCCCGAACGCGGGGCCGATACCGGGTTTCACGGTGAATTTTTCAACGAGGACAAGATGGCTCAACAGACTCCTTTGTACGAACAACACGTGTTATGCGGCGCCCGCATGGTGGACTTCCATGGCTGGATGATGCCGCTGCACTACGGCTCGCAGATTGATGAGCACCACGCGGTGCGCACCGATGCCGGTATGTTCGACGTATCCCATATGACGATTGTCGATCTGCGCGGTAGCCGCACCCGGGAGTTTTTGCGTTATCTGCTGGCAAACGACGTCGCCAAACTGAAGACGCCGGGTAAAGCGCTCTATACCGGCATGCTGAATGCCTCGGGCGGCGTGATTGATGACCTTATCGTCTACTACTTCACCGAAGATTTCTTCCGCCTCGTTGTAAACTCCGCCACCCGCGAAAAAGACCTCTCCTGGATCACCCAACACGCCGAACCGTATGCCATCGACATCACCGTCCGTGATGACCTGTCGCTGATCGCCGTGCAGGGGCCTAACGCGCAGGCGAAAGCCGCGTCTCTGTTCAACGATGAGCAACGTAAAGCCACCGAAGGCATGAAGCCGTTCTTCGGCGTGCAGGCGGGCGATCTGTTTATCGCCACCACCGGCTACACCGGTGAAGCGGGCTACGAAATTGCGATGCCGAACGAAAAGGCCGCTGATTTCTGGCGTGCGCTGGTGGAAGCGGGCGTGAAGCCTGCGGGCCTGGGCGCGCGCGATACGCTGCGTCTGGAAGCGGGCATGAACCTCTACGGTCAGGAGATGGACGAAGGCGTCTCTCCGCTGGCCGCCAACATGGGCTGGACCATCGCGTGGGAACCGGCTGACCGTGACTTTATTGGCCGTGAAGCGCTGGAGATGCAGCGCGAGAAGGGCACCGAACAGCTGGTTGGCCTGGTGATGAAGGAAAAAGGCGTACTGCGCGGCGAACTGCCTGTACGTTTTACCGATGCTGACGGCAATCCTCGCGAAGGCGTGATCACCAGCGGAACCTTCTCACCGACGCTGGGCTACAGTATTGCACTGGCACGCGTGCCGGCGGGCATTGGCGAAACGGCGGTGGTGCAAATCCGCAACCGCGAAATGCCGGTCAACGTGACCAAACCGATTTTTGTTCGCGCCGGTAAGCCGGTCGCCTAACTATTTTTATCAGGAGAACTTCAATGAGCAATGTGCCAGCAGAACTGAAATACAGCAAAGAACACGAGTGGCTGCGTAAAGAGGCGGACGGCACTTACACCGTCGGGATCACCGAGCACGCGCAGGAGCTGCTGGGCGACATGGTGTTTGTTGACCTGCCTGACGTGGGCGCGACCGTTAGCGCGGGCGACGACTGCGCCGTAGCGGAGTCCGTAAAAGCGGCATCCGATATCTACGCGCCGGTAAGCGGCGAGATTGTCGCCGTCAACGACGCGCTGAGCGACTCCCCGGAGCTGGTCAACAGCGAGCCTTATGAAGGCGGCTGGATCTTCAAGATCAAAGCCAGCGACGAATCCCAGGTTGCCGCGCTGCTGGATGCGACCGCATACGAAGCACTACTGGAAGACGAATAACGTTGTGCCGGATGGCGCTGCGCTTATCCGGCCTGGAGATCAACGTAGGCCCGGTAAGCGTTAGCGCCACCGGGCAACAGCGTTACAGATAACTACGATTCACTGCACGTTTCAGGAACCATCGCTCATGACACAGACTTTAAGCCAGCTTGAAAACCGTGGCGCCTTCATTGAACGTCACATTGGGCCGGATGCTCAGCAACAGCAGGAGATGCTGAAGACGGTTGGCGCGGATTCATTAAACGCACTGATCGGCCAGATTGTGCCAAAAGACATCCAGCTAGCCACGCCGCCTCAGGTGGGGGAAGCCACCACGGAGTTCGCCGCGCTGGCGGAGCTGAAGGCTATCGCCGGCCTGAACAAGCGCTATAAGTCTTACATTGGCATGGGCTACACCAACGTGCAGTTGCCGCCGGTGATCCTGCGCAACATGCTGGAAAACCCGGGCTGGTACACCGCCTATACGCCGTATCAGCCAGAAGTGTCCCAGGGTCGTCTGGAAGCGCTGCTGAACTTCCAGCAGGTAACGCTGGATCTGACCGGTATGGATATCGCCTCCGCGTCTCTGCTGGATGAAGCGACCGCCGCCGCCGAAGCGATGGCGATGGCGAAGCGCGTGAGCAAGCTGAAAAATGCCAACCGCTTCTTCGTGGCGGCGGACGTGCATCCGCAGACGCTGGACGTGGTGCGCACCCGTGCGGAAACCTTCGGCTTTGACGTGATCGTCGATGACGCTGACAAAGTGCTGGATCACCAGGACGTCTTCGGCGTGCTGCTGCAGCAGGTGGGCTCCACCGGCGAAGTGCACGACTACGGCGCGCTGATTGCCGAGCTGAAATCCCGCAAGGTGGTTGTCAGCGTTGCCGCCGATTTTATGGCGCTGGTGCTGCTGACGGCACCGGGCAAACAGGGCGCGGATATCGTATTCGGCTCAGCACAGCGCTTCGGCGTACCGATGGGCTACGGCGGCCCGCACGCGGCGTTCTTCGGCGCGAAAGATGAATTCAAACGTTCCATGCCTGGCCGTATTATCGGCGTCTCCAAAGACGCTGCCGGTAATACCGCGCTGCGCATGGCGATGCAGACCCGCGAGCAGCATATCCGCCGCGAGAAAGCGAACTCCAACATCTGTACCTCACAGGTGCTGCTGGCTAACATCGCCAGCCTGTACGCCGTGTTCCACGGCCCGGCAGGCCTGAAACGCATTGCCAGCCGCATTCACCGCCTGGCCGATATCCTGGCCTGCGGACTGCAGCAAAAAGGTCTTAAGCTGCGCCATGCCCACTACTTCGATACCCTGTGCGTGGACGTGGCGGACAAAGCCGCCGTGCTGGCGCGTGCGGACGCGGCAAAGATCAACCTGCGCAGCGACATCCACAACGCCGTCGGCATTACGCTGGATGAAAGCACCACCCGCGACGATATCCTGAACCTGTTCAGCGTGCTGCTGGGTGACGCGCACGGTCTGGACATTGACGCACTCGACAAAGAAGTTGCGCTCGACAGCCGCTCCATTCAGGACAGCATGCTGCGTAACGACGCCATCCTGACGCACCCGGTCTTCAATCGCTACCACAGCGAGACCGAGATGATGCGTTACATGCACTCTCTGGAGCGCAAGGATCTGGCGCTGAACCAGGCGATGATCCCGCTGGGATCCTGCACCATGAAGCTGAACGCCGCGGCAGAGATGATCCCGATCACCTGGCCTGAATTCTCCGAGCTGCACCCGTTCTGCCCGCCGGAGCAGGCGGAAGGTTATCACGTGATGATTAACCAGCTTTCCGACTGGCTGGTGAAGCTGACCGGTTACGACGCGCTCTGCATGCAGCCGAACTCCGGCGCGCAGGGTGAATATGCCGGCCTGCTGGCGATCCGTCACTATCACGAAAGCCGTAACGAAGGCCATCGCGATATCTGCCTGATCCCAAGCTCCGCCCACGGCACCAACCCGGCCTCAGCCCAGATGGCGGGCATGGAAGTCGTGGTGGTCGCGTGCGATAAGAACGGCAACATCGACCTGGCTGACCTGCGCGCGAAAGCCGAACAGGCGGGCGACAAGCTCTCCTGCATCATGGTGACCTATCCGTCCACCCACGGGGTGTACGAAGAGACCATCCGTGAAGTGTGCGAAGTGGTGCACCAGTTCGGCGGTCAGGTATACCTCGATGGCGCGAACATGAACGCGCAGGTGGGCATTACCTCTCCGGGCTTTATCGGCGCGGACGTGTCGCACCTTAACCTGCACAAAACCTTCTGCATCCCGCACGGCGGTGGCGGCCCGGGCATGGGCCCAATCGGCGTGAAAGCGCACCTGGCACCGTTTGTCCCAGGCCACAGCGTTGTGCAGATCGAAGGCATGCTGACCCGTCAGGGCGCGGTCTCTGCGGCACCGTTCGGTAGCGCCTCTATCCTGCCAATCAGCTGGATGTACATCCGCATGATGGGCGCGGAAGGGCTGAAGCAGGCGAGCCAGGTGGCCATTCTGAACGCCAACTATATTGCGACGCGCCTGAAGTCTGCCTTCCCGGTGCTCTATACCGGCCGCGACGGTCGCGTGGCGCACGAGTGCATCCTCGATATCCGTCCGCTGAAAGAGCAGACCGGCATTAGCGAGCTGGACATTGCCAAGCGTCTGATCGACTACGGCTTCCACGCGCCTACCATGTCGTTCCCGGTTGCGGGCACGCTGATGGTGGAGCCAACAGAGTCCGAAAGTAAAGCCGAGCTGGACCGCTTTATCGAAGCGATGCTGGCCATCCGCATGGAAATTGACCGCGTGCAGGACGGCGAGTGGACGCTGGAAGATAACCCGCTGGTCAACGCTCCGCACACCCAGCACGAGCTGGTGGCCGAGTGGAACCACGGCTATTCCCGCGAGCTGGCCGTCTTCCCGGCAGGCGTGGAGAACAAATACTGGCCGACCGTGAAGCGTCTTGATGATGTCTACGGCGACCGTAACCTGTTCTGCTCCTGCGTGCCGATGAGCGAATACCAGTAACAATGCTGATGTAGTAACGTAGGCCGGGTAAGGCGAAGCCGCCACCCGGCTTTTTTATTGGGAGAAGAAAATGGGCATTGCACTTGTGACCGGCGCCAGCCGGGGCATTGGGAAGGCCACTGCGCTGCAGCTGGCCCGCGAAGGCTACACCGTGGCGGTGAACTATCATCACAACATTAAGGCCGCAACGGACGTGATCAACCAGATTGTTGAGGCGGGCGGTAAAGCCTTTGCCGTTCGGGCAGACATCAGTGATGAAGCTCAGGTGCTGGCGATGTTTGACAGCCTCGATCGTGAAGGCGAGCCGCTGACCGCGCTGGTCAATAATGCGGGGATTCTGTTTGAGCAATCCACCATCGAGAATCTCTCCGCCGAGCGCATTAACCGCGTCCTGGCGACCAACGTCACGGGCTACTTTCTCTGCTGCCGGGAAGCGGTAAAACGCATGTCCTTCAAACATGGCGGCAAGGGCGGGGCGATAGTGAATGTCTCTTCCGCGGCGTCCCGCCTGGGCGCGCCGGGTGAATATGTGGATTACGCCGCGTCCAAGGGGGCGGTGGATTCGCTGACAACCGGGCTGTCGCTGGAGGTGGCGGCGCAGGGCATTCGCGTCAACTGCGTCCGTCCGGGCCTGATCTATACCGATATTCATGCTTCCGGCGGAGAACCGGGGCGAGTGGATCGCGTGAAAGCGTTACTGCCGATGCAGCGCGGCGGCCAGCCGGAAGAGGTCGCCCAGGCGATTGTCTGGCTGCTGAGCGAAAAGGCGTCGTACGTGACGGGGAGTTTTATTGAGTTAGCGGGCGGGAAATAAGCCCGGTAAGCGCAGCGCCACCGGGCAAAAAAATTACAGCGCCTCGCCGTTGCTGGCAATCACGCCTTTATACCATTCGAAGCTCTTCTTACGGGAACGCGACATGTCGCCCGTGCCGTCGTCGTGCTTGTTCACGTAGATAAAGCCATAGCGCTTGCTGTACTGGCCGGTGGTGAACGACACGCAGTCGATACAGCCCCATGGCGTATAGCCCATCAGATCCACGCCATCGTGGGTGACGGCTTTGATCATCTCCTCCACGTGGGCACGCAGGTAGTCGATGCGATAGTCATCGTCGATGCTGCCGTCTTCTTCCACCTTGTCGTAGGCACCGAAGCCGTTTTCAACGATAAACAGCGGCTTCTGGTAACGCTCGTACAGTTCGCACAGGGAATAGCGCAGGCCCACCGGGTCAATCTGCCAGCCCCAGTCGGACGCCTTCACGTGCGGGTTCGGCACGCTGCCTTCGAAACCGGAAATGGCATCGCCGGTGCCGCCTTCCGCCTTCACCGCGTTGGTCATGTAGTAGCTGAAGCCCAGGTAGTCGCAGGTGCCTTCGCGCAGGATCTGCTCGTCACCCGCTTCCATTTTGATGGAGAACCCGCGGCGCTCCCATTCGTTCAGCACGTAGGAGGGGTAGTAGCCGCGCAGCTGGACGTCGGTAAAGACGTAGCGCTCGCGCATGGACTCCTGGGCGAACATCACGTCTTCCGGTTTGCAGGAGAACGGATAGAGCGCCACCATCGCCAGCATGCAGCCGACTTTCATCTCCGGGTTGATGCGGCGCGCGGCTTTCACCGCCAGGGCGCTGGCCACAAACTGGTGGTGCAGGACCTGGTACATGGTCTCTTCCGGATTTTCATGTTCCGTATAGACCACGCCCGAGCAGCAGTAGCCGAACAGCGGGGCGCGCCAGTTGCGCTGGTTGTTGATTTCGTTGAAGGTCATCCAGTATTTGACCTTGTTTTTGTAGCGCTCGAAGACCACTTCCGCGAAGCGCACAAAGAAATCGACCACTTTACGGTTGGTCCAGCTGCCGTACTCCTTCACCAGGTGCAGCGGCATTTCGAAGTGGGAGAGGGTGATCACCGGTTCGATGTTGTATTTCAGCAGCTCATCGAACATGTCGTCGTAGAACTTAAGCCCTTCTTCGTTTGGCTGCGTTTCGTCACCGTTCGGGAAGATACGCGTCCAGGCAATCGAGGTGCGGAAACACTTGAAGCCCATCTCGGCAAACAGCTTGATGTCTTCTTTGTAATGGCCATGGAAATCAATCGCTTCATGGTTGGGATAGTATTTTCCCGGCACCACGTCCTGCGTGATTTCGCGCGGCACGCCGTGTGCGCCGCCGGTTAATACGTCGCAAATGCTTGGCCCTTTGCCGCCTTTGTTCCAGCCGCCTTCAACCTGGTGAGCGGCAACCGCGCCACCCCATAAAAAATCTTTTGGTAAGGTCAATTTTTTCATCGCTGCTATTCTCAATAAATGGCTTATTGGCATCGAGTCTAGCAAAGCGAAATTAAATGTCACGATATAACAAATTGGGCATAATGTGATTTGTCACATCAAAAAAACAGGATGTTTTATTCTGCAAGTTTCTTCGCCAGCTTACGGCCGAGAGATTCCAGAATATAGATGACGGGAATTTGCGTGGTGATATCGTAGACGCCTGCAATACGCGTCTGGGGAACGTGCCAGGAGAGATTAAAGTCCGCCAGTTTTGCGAGGCGCGAGTGCTCGTGGCTGGTAATGGAGAGCACCTTGCAGTGATGCAGGCTAAACTGGCTGGCGAAGCGCAGGATCTCCTCGGTCTCACCCGAGACGGAGAGCACAATCGCCAGCGCATTTTTCGCCATGTCATTGGTGACCGGGAAATAAGGGTCATCAATATGGTTACTGAATTTTCCGATATTAGAAAAGAAACGTGCGCCATATTTTGCCAGCGAGCCTGATGTCCCTGCGCCGACAAATATAATGCGTTCCGACGATAAAATAATATCGACCGCACTATCTAATAACGCGTCGAACTCTTCATTATTTACGCTTTTAAAGAAGCTGATTATTTCGCTGGCGCCGAAATTCGCCTGCTGGGGCTCGTTTTGTTCAAGATAAAGCTTAAAGCGAACGCGAAACTCCGAGTAGCCTTCGCAGTTAAGCTTGCGGCAAAAGCGCAGGATGGTGGTCGTCGAGACACCCGCCGCATCCGCCAGCTCGCGGATGGTCATGTACATGACTTTGTCACGGTTTTTAATGACATAGTTATAAACCATCATCTCCAGGTTATTGAGACTGGCAATGGCGGAGTGGGTGAACATACTCACAGTGGCATAACTCTTATTCAGACCTGATGTATTCATCATAACATGGGGCCTGACGACAGGATCCATTTTTATGCTCTTGATTCTTAATGGTTAAATTTTAACGTGAACAAATGTTAGGTGAAAAATTTATTTATGCCTATGATTTATAGTCATAAATTCTGAAGTGAAATTATTTTAGCTAACAGGTGTTCACTGGAATCATTCTCAGTTAGCATAGTGATGCGATGAATAATCATCTTTTGTTTTCCCGGAGTTTTGTATGGTGAGTAGACCATTAATCGCACAGGGATATTCGCTGGCTGAGGAAATAGCCAACAGCATCAGCCACGGCATTGGCCTGGTGTTTGGGATTGTCGGTTTAGTGTTATTGCTGGTGCAGGCGGTAGACGCCAATGCCAGCGCGATGGCGATTACCAGCTACAGCCTCTATGGCGGGAGCATGATCCTGCTGTTTCTGGCCTCGACGCTGTATCACGCGATCCCGCATCAGCGGGCCAAGATGTGGCTCAAGAAATTTGACCACTGCGCTATCTATCTTCTCATTGCAGGTACCTACACGCCGTTTCTGCTGGTGGGGCTCAACTCACCGCTGTCGCGCGGGCTGATGATCGTTATCTGGAGCCTGGCGCTGCTCGGGATCCTGTTTAAGCTCACCATCGCGCACCGGTTTAAGGTGCTGTCGCTGGTCACCTATCTGACCATGGGCTGGCTGTCGCTGATCGTGGTGTACCAGCTGGCAATCAAACTGTCGATTGGGGGCGTAACGCTGCTTGCCTTAGGCGGCGTGGTGTACTCGCTCGGCGTCATTTTCTACGTCTGCAAGCGCATTCCCTACAACCATGCCATCTGGCACGGCTTCGTGCTGGGCGGCAGCGTGTGCCACTTTTTGGCGATTTATTTGTACGTGGGGCAGGCGTAGTTTTTTGTCGGGTGGCGGCTTCGTCTTACCCGACCTACGGGATAAGTAGGCCCGGTAAGCGCAACGCCGCCGGGCGATACAGCATCACTCTTCCAGAGAATACGGCAGCGGCTCGATGCTCAGTGTGTTCGCATCGTCACGCACGCGGAACACGCTGTCGGCTTCCATGTCGTTGTTCATGACGGCTTGAACCAAAAGACGTCCATCATCCAGCTGTACGGCGGCTAATACGGTGCCGGTACGGCGCCAGTTTTCACCCATCTTCAGCTCTAAATCTTCACCCGCTTCAGGGACGCGGCTGGCATGTCCCGCCAGCGTCCACAGCGCGCGTTTGTTTGCCCCGCGGAATTTCGCACGCGCGACCATCTCCTGGCCGGTGTAGCAGCCTTTTTTAAAGCTGATGCCGCCCAGCGCCTGTAAGTTCGTTGCCTGAGGAATAAACTGCGCGCTGTTTGCAGCGTCAATGATCGGCAGACCCGCTTCGATGTTCAGCGCCAGCCACTGCTGGCTGTTGTTAAGCTGCGCTTCGCCGCGCAGCGCTTCGGTCACGCGTTCGGCAGTTGCCGCATCCGTGACTAACAGGAAACGCTCCGCCGGGTGTTCAAACCACAGGATTGAGGTGGCGCCTTCGCTGACGAGCGGCTTTTCGGCATCCGGCAGTTCGCTGAACAGGTTTTTCAGCGCCGCACGCGCCTGGAAGCCGGCCACACCCAGCAGGACATGTTCGTCGTCTGCGGCAATGGTGACTTTGGAAAAGACCGCGTATTTTTTCAGCTCTTTGAGCTGGGCGTCTCGCAGGCTGCGGCGCTCAATAAAGGCAAAGCCGTCCTGACGGCGGAACAGACGCAGGTTGCTCCACATTTTGCCTTTTGGGTCGCAATGGGCGGCCAGCAGGTGCTGGTGTTCGGTCATCTGGCTGACGTCGGCGGTCACCTGGCCCTGCAGATATTTTTCGGCGTCGGCACCGGTGAGCGTTGCCAGCGCCCAGTCATCAAGAGAAATAAGCGTCAGCGGCAGACGCGCAGAGGCGGCGGGCTGGCGAGGAGAAAATGGTGTAAAGGCCATAACGATATCCTGAATTGCTTAACGCTTTGATAATGCCTAATGGTAAAAGAGCCTGCAGGCAATGCAAGCGCTTTCAACAGGCCATTTGTGCCATAAATCGGTTCTGCGTAGCGCCAAGCAAAATAGTGTAATCCGCTGTGTTTGTAGGGATTATTCTGGAAGCCTGCTCGTTGATCGCAATATTCCAGTAATGAAACGGTCAAAAACACGTTACACTAGCTGGTGTCCCCGTAGAGAAATAAAGAACACCGAATGGGGTACCGACTGTGCCAAACGTAATGCAGGAAACTGAACATGGATATTAACAACAAGGCCCGTATTCACTGGGCGTGCCGTCGCGGCATGCGTGAACTTGATATTTCCATCATGCCTTTCTTCGAATATGAGTATGACACCTTAAGCGACGATGATAAGCGTCTGTTTGTTCGCCTGCTTGAGTCTGACGATCCGGATTTATTCAACTGGCTGATGAACCACGGCAAACCCGCCGACACCGAGTTGCAACGGATGGTGCAATTAATTCAAACACGGAATCGGGAACGTGGTCCTGTGGCAATCTGATCTTCGCGTCTCGTGGCGCTCGCAGTGGATGTCTTTATTGCTCCACGGCCTGGTTGCGGCCTTTGTGTTACTGATGCCGTGGCCGCTGAGCTATACGCCGCTGTGGCTGCTGCTACTTTCGTTTGTCGTTTTTGACAGCGTACGCAGCCAGCGTCGCATTAATGCCCGTCAGGGAGAGATTAAATTACTGATGGATTCCCGCCTGCGCTGGCAGGGTAAAGAGTGGGATATTCTCGGTATGCCCTGGATGCTCAACTGCGGCATGATGTTACGGTTACGCAAGGTGGACGGCGGGCGTTGCCAGCATCTGTGGCTGGCGGCTGACAGTATGGATGCTGCCGAATGGCGAGACCTGCGCCGGATGCTGTTGCAACAGACGACGCAGGGGTAGCGCGCGTTAGCTAAACTTTTCTGCCATTTCACCCAGGATCTGCTCGCACCAGCTTTGCAGACGTTCATCGCTGAGATCGTACTGATTGGTTTCATCCAGCGCGAGCCCAACAAACAGCTCGCCGTCGGCATTAATCGGCTTTTTACTGGTGAACTCGTAACCTTCGGTTGGCCAGTAGCCGATGAACGACACCCCTTTCGGCGCCAGCTTGTCGTGCAGCATGCCGAGCGCGTCCAGGAACCACTCCCCGTAACCCAGCTGATCTCCCATGCCGTACATGGCAATGATCTTGCCGTCGAGATTGACTGAATCGAGTTGATCCCAGATGGCTTCCCAGTCTTCCTGTATCTCACCAAAATCCCAGGTTGGGATGCCGAGGATCAGTACATCGTACTGTTCCATCAGCGCGACCGCGTCATCTTTCAGGTTATGCAACGTCACCAGTTCCGGGCCAATGATGTCGCGAATTTTCTCTGCCGCCATTTCGGTGTAGCAGGTGCTGGAACCATAGAACAGACCAATATTCATCGCGTAACTATCTCAATTCATGCTTTGACTTTGCGCGTAGTGTACCAGAAACCGGTCACAATCAGGCATAATGGCCTGACTGCAGAATCAAAGGGGCTGATGTGGAAAAGGATCTCGCACTCGTTGAACAGTTTCTCGACGCGCTGTGGCTGGAAAAAAATCTGGCCGAGAATACGCTCAGCGCCTACCGGCGCGATCTTACCATGCTGGTGGAGTGGCTGGCCCGTCGGCAGCTCTCGCTGGCGAGCGCGCAAAGCGACGACCTGCAGGCGCTGCTCGGTGAACGTGTAGAAGGGGGATACAAAGCCACCAGCTCTGCACGCTTGCTCAGCGCCATGCGTCGGCTGTTCCAGCATCTCTACCGTGAGAAGATCCGCGAAGACGATCCCAGCGCGCTGCTGGCATCCCCTAAGCTCCCGCAGCGGCTGCCGAAAGATCTCAGCGAAGCACAAGTTGAGAGATTATTACAGTCACCGGCTGTTGACCTGCCGCTGGAGTTACGCGATAAAGCCATGCTTGAGCTATTGTATGCTACCGGCCTGCGCGTTTCGGAGCTGGTTGGCCTGACGATGAGCGACATCAGCCTGCGTCAGGGCGTGGTGCGCGTCATCGGTAAAGGAAACAAGGAAAGGCTGGTTCCGCTGGGCGAAGAGGCGGTTTACTGGCTGGAAACGTATCTGGAGCACGGTCGCCCGTGGCTGCTCAACGGCGCGTCTATCGACGTTCTGTTTCCGAGCCAGCGCGCACAGCAGATGACGCGGCAAACGTTCTGGCATCGCATCAAGCATTACGCCACACTGGCCGGTATCGACAGTGAAAAGCTTTCGCCGCACGTATTGCGTCATGCCTTCGCGACGCATCTGCTCAACCACGGCGCGGATTTACGCGTGGTGCAGATGCTGCTGGGACATAGCGATCTTTCCACGACGCAAATTTACACCCATGTCGCGACGGAACGCCTGCGGCAGCTACACCAACAGCACCACCCTCGTGCGTGAGTGCCGACGAATTGTAACAGGATCAACTATGAAAAAGAGTTTCGCGCTGTTCACCCTGCTGGCAGCCTCCTTCACCGGTTTCGCCCATGCTGACGACGCCGCTATCAAACAGTCGCTCGCTAAGCTTGGCGTCACCGGCAGCGATATTCAGCCAGCACCGGTCGCCGGGATGAAAACGGTACTGACCAACAGCGGCGTGCTGTACGTCACCGAAGACGGCAAACACATTATTCAGGGGCCAATGTACGACGTGAGCGGCGCGCAGCCGGTCAACGTGACCAACCAGCTGCTGATGAAAAACCTGAACGCGCTCGAAAAAGAGATGATCGTCTATAAGGCGGCGCAGGAAAAACACGTGATTACCGTCTTCACCGATATCACCTGCGGCTACTGCCACAAGCTGCATGAAGAGATGAAAGACTACAACGCGCTGGGTATTACCGTGCGTTACCTGGCCTTCCCGCGCGCGGGCGTGCAGAGCCAGCCGGAGCAGGACATGAAGGCCATCTGGTGTGCAAAAGATCGCAACAAAGCGTTTGACGACGCGATGAACGGCAAAGGCGTTAAGCCGGCCTCCTGCGACATTGATATCGCTAACCACTACGCGCTGGGCGTGCAGTTTGGCGTGAGCGGTACGCCAGCGATTGTCCTGAGCAACGGGTACGTCGTTCCGGGCTATCAGGGACCAAAAGAGATGAAAGAGTTCCTCGACGCGCACCAGAAACAGGTTAGTGGTAAATAATCCGCGTGAAAGCCCCGATAAAATTGCGCCGCCGCGAGGCGGTTGAACCGATTGATTTGCCGGACGATCTCCCGCCGCTGCTGAAGCGCCTCTACGCCAGCCGCGGCGTGCGTCGTGCTGAGGATCTTGAACGCAGCGTAAAAGGGATGCTGCCCTGGCAGCAGCTGAACGGCATCGAAAAAGCCACTGAAATGCTCTACAACGCCCTGCGTGAGAACACGCGTATTGTGGTAGTAGGGGATTTCGACGCCGACGGCGCAACAAGCACCGCGCTGAGCGTGCTCAGCCTGCGCGCGCTGGGCTGCGATAACGTCACGTATCTGGTGCCGAACCGTTTTGAAGACGGCTACGGACTCAGCCCGGAAGTGGTCGATCAGGCCCACGCCCGCGGTGCGCAGATGATCATGACCGTCGATAACGGGATCTCTTCCCATGCGGGGGTCGATCATGCCCACGCGCTGGGGATCCCGGTGCTGGTTACCGATCACCATCTCCCCGGTGAAACGCTGCCTGCCGCCGACGCGATTATTAACCCCAACCTGCGCGACTGTGATTTTCCGTCGAAATCCCTCGCGGGCGTAGGCGTGGCGTTTTATCTGATGCTGGCGCTACGTACCCTGTTACGCGACAAGGGCTGGTTCGAATCCCGCGGTATTGCCGTACCGAACCTGGCCGAATATCTCGATCTGGTGGCGCTGGGTACCGTCGCGGACGTGGTCCCGCTCGATACCAATAATCGTATTTTGACCTGGCAGGGCTTAAGCCGTATCCGGGCAGGCAAGTGCCGTCCGGGGATCAAGGCGCTGCTGGAAATCGCCAACCGCGACCCGCTCAAGCTGGCGGCAAGCGATTTGGGCTTTGCCCTCGGTCCACGCCTGAACGCGGCCGGAAGACTGGACGATATGTCCGTTGGCGTCGCGCTGCTGCTGTGCGACAACCTCGGTGAGGCGCGCGTGCTGGCCAACGAGCTGGACGCCCTGAACCAGACCCGTAAAGAGATTGAGCAGGGGATGCAGGCCGAAGCGCTGACCCTGTGCGAAAAACTGGAGCGCAGCGGCGACACGCTGCCGGGCGGCCTGGCAATGTACCATCCCGAGTGGCATCAGGGCGTGGTCGGCATTCTGGCGTCGCGCATTAAAGAGCGCTTCCACCGCCCGGTGATCGCCTTCGCCCCCGCGGGCGACGGCACGCTGAAAGGCTCTGGCCGCTCGATTCAGGGTCTGCACATGCGCGACGCGCTGGAGCGTCTCGATACGCTGTATCCGGGCCTGATGATCAAGTTCGGCGGCCATGCGATGGCGGCAGGCCTGTCGCTGGAAGAGGCGAAATTCGACGAGTTTCAGCGCCTGTTCGGCGAGCTGGTCACCGACTGGATTGACCCGGCCCTGCTGCAGGGGGAAGTGGTGTCCGATGGCGAGCTTTCACCGCTTGAGATGACAATGGACGTGGCGCAAATGCTCCGCGATGCCGGTCCATGGGGACAGATGTTCCCGGAACCGCTGTTCGACGGCCGTTTCCGCCTGCTGCAGCAGCGCATCGTCGGCGAGCGTCATCTGAAGGTGATGGTTGAGCCGGTCGGCGGCGGCCCGCTGCTGGACGGCATTGCCTTTAACGTTGACACGGCGGTATGGCCGGACAACGGCGTGCGCGAGGTCGAGCTGGCGTACAAACTGGACATCAACGAGTTTCGCGGCAACCGCACCCTTCAGATCATCATCGACAATATCTGGCCAATTTAGCGGCAGTAATCTCTATAAAAAAGGGCGTGGATTCGGTACAATCCCGCTCTTATCACCGCATTTTGACAAGTCCATAAAAGAAAACAGACCATGTTTGAAATTAATCCGGTAAAAAACCGTATTCAGGACCTCACGGAGCGCTCTGACGTTCTTAGGGGGTATCTTTGACTACGATGCCAAGAAAGAGCGTCTTGAAGAAGTAAACGCCGAGCTGGAACAGCCGGACGTCTGGAACGAACCTGAACGCGCACAGGCGCTGGGTAAAGAGCGTTCCTCTCTCGAAGCTATCGTAGATACGCTGGATCAAATGGCCCAGGGGCTGGAAGATGTTTCCGGTTTGCTGGAGCTGGCCGTCGAAGCCGACGACGAAGAGACCTTTAACGAAGCCGTAGCAGAACTCGACGTGCTGGAAGAGAAGCTGGCGCAGCTTGAATTCCGTCGCATGTTCTCCGGCGAATACGACAGCGCTGACTGCTATCTCGATATTCAGGCAGGTTCCGGCGGTACCGAAGCGCAGGACTGGGCCAGCATGCTGATGCGCATGTACCTGCGCTGGGCCGAAGCGCGCGGTTTCAAAACCGAAATTATCGAAGAGTCTGAAGGTGAAGTGGCCGGTATTAAATCCGTCACCATCAAGATCATCGGTGATTACGCCTACGGCTGGCTGCGTACCGAAACGGGCGTTCACCGCCTGGTGCGTAAGAGCCCGTTCGACTCCGGCGGCCGTCGCCATACCTCCTTCAGCTCCGCGTTTGTTTACCCGGAAGTTGATGAAGATATCGATATCGAAATTAACCCGGCGGACCTGCGTATCGACGTTTATCGCGCATCCGGCGCGGGCGGCCAGCACGTTAACCGTACGGAATCTGCGGTGCGTATTACCCACATTCCAACCGGGCTGGTAACACAGTGCCAGAACGACCGTTCCCAGCATAAGAACAAAGACCAGGCCATGAAGCAGATGAAAGCGAAGCTTTATGAGCTGGAGATGCAGAAGAAAAATGCTGAGAAACAGGCGATGGAAGACAACAAGTCTGACATCGGCTGGGGCAGCCAGATCCGTTCTTACGTCCTTGATGACTCCCGCATCAAAGACCTGCGTACCGGGGTTGAAACCCGCAACACGCAGGCGGTGCTGGACGGCAGCCTGGACCAATTTATCGAAGCAAGTTTGAAAGCAGGGTTATGAGGAACCAACATGTCTGAACAACAAGCACAGGGCGCTGACGCGGTAGTCGATCTTAACAACGAACTGAAAACCCGCCGCGAGAAGCTGGCAGCGCTGCGCGAGCAGGGCGTGCCGTTCCCGAACGATTTTCGTCGTGACCACACCTCAGACCAACTGCACGCTGACTTCGACGCGAAAGAGAACGAAGAGCTGGAAGCGCTGAACGTTGAAGTGGCCGTTGCGGGCCGCATGATGACCCGCCGTATCATGGGTAAAGCCTCCTTCGTGACCCTGCAGGACGTTGGCGGCCGCATTCAACTGTACGTTTCCCGTGACGATCTGCCGGAAGGCATCTACAACGAGCAGTTCAAGAAGTGGGACCTGGGCGATATCCTGGGCGCGAAAGGTAAACTGTTCAAAACCAAAACCGGTGAACTGTCTATCCACTGCACCGAGCTGCGTCTGCTGACCAAAGCCCTGCGCCCGCTGCCGGACAAATTCCACGGCCTGCAGGATCAGGAAGCGCGCTACCGTCAGCGCTACCTGGATCTCATCTCTAACGATGAATCCCGCAAGACCTTCAAAATTCGCTCCCAGATCATGGCCGGTATCCGCCAGTTCATGGTGAACCGCGACTTTATGGAAGTGGAAACCCCGATGATGCAGGTGATCCCTGGCGGCGCGTCTGCGCGTCCGTTCATCACCCATCACAACGCCCTGGACCTGGACATGTACCTGCGTATCGCGCCGGAACTGTACCTGAAGCGTCTGGTGGTTGGTGGTTTTGACCGCGTGTTCGAGATCAACCGTAACTTCCGTAACGAAGGGATCTCCGTTCGTCATAACCCAGAGTTCACCATGATGGAACTCTATATGGCGTACGCGGATTACAAAGATCTGATCGAGCTGACCGAATCCCTGTTCCGTACCCTGGCGCAGGATATTCTGGGCACCACGCAGGTTCCTTACGGTGAAGAAGTCTTCGACTTCGGCAAGCCGTTCGAAAAACTGACCATGCGCGAAGCGATCAAGAAGTACCGTCCGGAAACCAACATGGCCGATCTGGATAACTTCGATTCTGCGAAAGCGATCGCCGAAAGCATCGGTATCAAGGTTGAGAAGAGCTGGGGTCTGGGCCGTATCGTGACCGAGATCTTCGAAGAAGTGGCCGAAGCGCACCTGATTCAGCCGACCTTCATCACCGAGTACCCGGCTGAAGTCTCTCCGCTGGCGCGTCGTAATGACCAGAACCCTGAAATCACTGACCGCTTCGAATTCTTCATCGGCGGCCGTGAAATCGGCAACGGCTTTAGCGAGCTGAACGATGCGGAAGACCAGGCTCAGCGCTTCCAGGATCAGGTTGACGCGAAGGCGGCAGGCGACGACGAAGCGATGTTCTTCGACGAAGACTACGTGACCGCGCTGGAGCACGGTCTGCCACCAACGGCGGGTCTGGGAATTGGTATCGACCGTATGGTGATGCTGTTCACCAACAGCCACACCATCCGTGACGTGATCCTGTTCCCGGCGATGCGCCCGGTGAAGTAAGGCGTTAAGATGTAAAAAAAGCCCCGAAAGGGGCTTTTTTATTGCGCCGCGAAGGCTATGAGTTTTTCGCGGGCGGTCGTCGCTTCCATGACCATCCACGGGCTGAAGGCCCAGGGCGTCGCGTCCAGCGCACGGAATAGCGCATCAAGCTCAACCCACTGATAGTCCATCACTTCATCTTCGTTTATTGTCACGTCATTGGTGATGCGGGCGGCGAATACCGGGCAAATTTCATTTTCCACGATCCCGGACGGGTCGGTTTCCCGATAGCGAAATTCAGGGGCGACGGCGGTGATATCGGTCAGTTCTGCGCCCACTTCGAAGCGGCAGCGGCGGATTATCGCCTGGACTGTCTCTTCGCCCGACTGCGGGTGGCCGCAGACGGAGTTGGTCCAGACGCCGGGCCAGGCTTTTTTGCTTAAGGCGCGTCGGGTGATCAGACATTCGCCTTTTGCGTTAAAAAGCCAGGAAGAGAACGCCAGATGCAGCGGGGTATGTAACGTGTGCGCGGCATATTTTTCCTGAGTGCCAATCACCATTCCCTGGTCGTTTACCAAAATAACGTGTTCTTGAATACTCATTGATGCTCCAGTGCCAAATTGCCGAGTGGTTCAGCACCATCAGCCGAAGCATTATACTGCATTCTTATACGAACGGTTTGGCTCGTAGAGCGGAAAAGGGCATGACCCCTGTTCGTTTTGGCTGTTATCATAGTACGCCATTCACGCTGACCGAGGATCTGTTTTGTTTGCAGGAAGCCTGACGAGAAAACCCCTTACCGCTATTTTTTGCCTGACGCTGACGCTATTACTGGCGGGCTGTTCAGGGAGCAAATCTTCGGATACGGGAAGCTATTCCGGTTCGGTCTACACCGTCAAACGCGGGGACACCCTGTACCGGATTTCGCGCGCAACGGGCACCAGCGTGAAGGATCTGGCGCGGCTGAATAACCTCTCGCCGCCCTACACCATCGAGGTGGGGCAGCAGCTGAAGGTTAGCGGCGGATCGTCCGCGGGTAAAAAGTCCTCTTCGAAAGGCAAAACCGCCAAAGTGACGCCGTCCTATCAGGTGCCGCAATCGTCATGGCCGCCGGTTGGACAGCGCTGCTGGATTTGGCCTGCCAGCGGTAAAGTGGTCGCCCCTTACTCACTCTCTGAAGGTGGCAACAAGGGTATTGATATCGCCGCTGCGCGCGGTACGCCGGTTTATGCCTCCGGGGCCGGGAAGGTGGTTTACGTCGGTAACCAGCTGCGTGGCTACGGTAACCTGATCATGATTAAGCATGGCGAAGACTACATCACGGCCTATGCGCACAACGACACGATGCTGGTCAACAACGGGCAGAACGTCAAAGCCGGGCAGAAGATTGCCACCATGGGCAGCACCGGTACGGATTCAGTGAAGCTGCATTTCCAGATCCGCTATAAGGCGACGGCCATCGATCCGCAGCGCTATCTTCCTGCGCCCGGCAGCAAACCGAAGTGCTAAGTGATTATTTAATCGCCGGTTAGTTGTGAAGAGGCTTGTATGAAGGTGCGTAAGGTCTATAATGCCTTACGCACCTCAAAGCGGGCGTAGTTCAATGGTAGAACGAGAGCTTCCCAAGCTCTATACGAGGGTTCGATTCCCTTCGCCCGCTCCAGATTTTCTTGATGTTATCCTCCTCTGTCTATTTTTTTAGCAGCCTATCCTTTTCCATCCAGGTATCGTCATGCTGTTGTTTGATCGCTTCAACGAAGTTATCACCCATGCCTCCATATTCAGCACTGAGTTATCAGGTGTCATCAGAATTTGCAGCACGATGAATGCAACGGATAATTTAATCTGCGCTGCTAGCTGATGTTTATATCTAACTATTGGAAGGGATGGTTAAAATTTTTTGAAAGAAGAAACAATCAGGCAATAATAAAAAATTCCGATATGACGCTCTTCGTCATAACGGTTTTTTTAAACTTAACGCAAATATTACTACCAATTATAGTAGCCTTTTTTTGAGACTATTCCCTATTGCGCCAGAGCTGGCATACTGAGGAAAACAAAAAATATTATCCTTTAATATGCGCTATTACAGCAAAGCCGTCTTTTTTTGCTCGTTTTTTTTTGCTCTCTGAGCCATGCAGCCCCCCTTACTCCTGCTGACCGGGACACAGTGCGTCAGCAGCAGGAGGAACTGTTATTAAAGAACCAGCAACAGCGTGAGGAGCTGGAGCGGAGTATTCCTCGCCCCGCGCCCGCCAGACCGCTGCCGGTTACCGGCGCCGGACCCTGTTTCACCATTCATACCATTACCCTTTCCGGTGCGACCTTAATCTCCCCGAAAACCCGGCAGCCCCTTGTCGCGCAGGCCGGTAACGATCTCTCCCTGTCAGGTACGGATATCCGTGCCGGTAAATCGGTCTCACTCAGTGGCGAAAATGACCTGGGGGTGAGCCGGGATACCCGCGACGGTGAAAACCACAGCAGCAGCGCCCAGTATGGTGTGACGGCATCTGCTGGCGGCTGGGCTGTTGAGGCTGCTAAAGCCGCAGAGACGGCTGCCCGCAGCGCAGGGCGCTATGTCGGACTCGTCGCTCGTCAAGGCTAAAGTGTCTTTAACGGCGGAGACGTCCTCTCAGGACAGTCGTTACAACAGTACCGACACGCAGGGCACCACCATTAATGCCGGTGAGAATGTCTCTTTCCGTGCCGGAAATGACATTGCCGGTATGGGGGTACAGATCGCGGGTAAACACGTGGCGCTGGATGCGGGGCGCGATATTCTGTTGTCTGCCTCCCAGAACACAACCCTCTCTGAGAGTAAAAACAGCGTTAGCCAGTTCAGCGTTGGTGTCGGTGTGAGCCTGATTGGTGCACAAAACGGCATCTCGGTGGAGCTGGGAGCGTCACAGTATAAGGGTAAGGAAAACAGCCAGTCACAGCGCAATACGAACAGCGTTGTCCATGCTGATGAACAGCTTACGGTGAACAGCGGACGCGATCTCACCATCAGCAGCGTGCAGGATACAGCCAGTTATGACAGCAAGCAGTCTTCGTCAGGCGCGTCCCTCAGTCTGTGCATACCGCCACTGTGTTATGGTGCCTTTTCCGGTAGCGTCAGTGCATCGGTGAGAATATCAATCAGAATGGTAAGAGCGTCGCTGAACAGAGCGGGATATTCTCAGGCAAGGGCGGCTTTGCCGTCACCACCGGAAATCATACCCAGCTTGACGGCGCGGTGATTGCATCCACGGCGTCTGCAGATAAAAATAGCCTCGACACGGGTACGCTGGGTTTCAGTAATATCCATAACGAGAGCCAGACCAGCGGCAACGGCTACACGGTGGCGCTTTCCGGCAGCGCGGGCGGCAGCGGAAACGGTGAAAATCGCAACCTGGCACCAGCCATCGGTACGGGCCAGGCAGAAGAGAGCCACACCGGAACGACCTCATCAGCGGTGAGTGGCGGTAGCATTGTCATTCGCAACCCGGCGGGACAAAAACAGGATATTGCTGACCTGAGCCGTGATACGGCTGGCGCCCACCACGGCGTGGACGTGAACGGTGATGTGCAAAAGGTCAGGGATAACCTGGCGGTCCAGAGCGAAGGCGCGGCGCTGGCCACCTCTGCGCTGGATGCTTACGGCAAGTATGCGGAGCAGAAAGCGCGGGAATCCAATGCGGCGCTGGGCGCGAAACTGGCATCTGAAGGAAAACTGCAGGGCGATACGCCGCAGGAGCAGGAAGCGTTCCTGAAGACGCAGCCCGGATATCAGAATACCGAGTACGGTCCGGGGAGTGCCTTCTGGACTAAGGGCAGCGCAGCGGCGGGATTACTGGCAGGTGCGCTTGGCGGTAACCTGAAGGCAGGCGCGGCCCCTCTGCTGGCGACCCTGGTCAAGGAGCAGAAAGACCCGACAGCCCGTGCCGTGCTGCACGGTATTGTGGCGGCGGCGCTGACGCAGCTGAGTGGCGGGAGCAGAGCTGATGGCCTGAAGGCTGGTGCCACAGGGGCCATTACGGCCTCGGCGATGACCGACCATATGGTCAGCGCGCTGTATGGAGATAAAAAATCCAGTGACCTGACAGCAGAGGAAAAACGGCTGGTCAGTAGCCTGGTGAGTATCGCGGGGGGTCTGGCAGGCGCTGCGGTGACGGATGGCAGTGTCTCCATGGCGGCGATGGCGTCGGAAACGGCGAAGGTGGAGGTTGAGAATAACACGCTGAGTCCTGGCCATGATGAGGAAGAGCTTGAGAAAGAGCACGGCGACCGCCTCCCAAAAGTCTACAACATTGCCAGGCCTGGGGTGTTGTTTGACGAAGATGGTAAGCCGCTTCCTGGAACTGCTGGTCTTGGGATTGGGGCTGTTCCGATTGGTGGTAAATCTAAAGATACTCAGATTTGGACAGAAACCAAGAAAGCAAAACCTGTGGGTAATGCCTATGGACACTGGACAAAACATGGGAAAGAATTTCCTGAGTATCAGAATGCTAAGCAATATGTTGATGCTGCCCATAATTTTATGACAACCCCACCGCAAGGTACCTTAACTAAAACTCGCCCTAACGGAGACACGCTGTATTACAATCCTGCGACTAATGTCTTTGCTTCAAAAGATATAAATGGTGTACCGCGTACAATGTTTAAACCAGAGAAAGGTCTCGAATATTGGAAAAAACAATGATGAATAATGGCTCTTATCCTTGTCCATGCTGTGGAAATAAAACAATTGATGAGCTGGGTTGTTATGAAATTTGCCCTGTATGTGGGTGGGAAGATGACCCTGTACAATCGGCTGATCCAGATTTTTCTGGCGGGGCAAACTCTTCGAATTTAAATGAGGCGAAACGAGCATTTAACAAACAGTAACTGATAAAACGATCCCAGCTCAATGGCTGGGATCGTTTTATCAGCCTTTAACCCCTTTAACCCCTTGAAACGCTTAACAGCGAAAAAAGTTGCAGCAGCAGATGTACCTTAGCAAAAACACCCTGTAAGTCACTGACTGAACAGGGAAAAATGTGTTGTTCCTGCCGGAATGCACAGGAAAGAGTTGTTGTTGAGAATAACACGCTGAACAGCGCAATGTGTGCACAGGAGCCGTGGGCATGCAGAAATCCATTGCTGGAAGGTGGTGGGTTTGGGCCAGGAGGCGGGACTGCTGCCGCCACTGGTGCAGGTGTAGCAATCGGTGAAGCGCTGACTAATGATAAAGAACAGCCAAATACTGGCGCAAATTGGACGGATGAAGAAAAGGCAGAACTGGGGGGAGCGGGATCAGGCACGCCGGGGGGCTGGGAGCCGCAGGATGAGGAGAATGCTCGGAATAACAGGGCTTCTACTGCCCCATCAAAAGATCGCCTTAATGAGGCCGCTTCAGCATCTAACAGAAATGGATTGACTGATGCCGGACGAGCACTAAAAAAGCATGGCGGAAGAGAAGGTTCCGCATATTCTTATTCCAGTCAAAAAGCGTCAGTTCTTAATCAGGAAGCTCAGAATATAGTTAACGAAACATTAAACAATCCAAATACTAAGATTGAATCCCGAGTGGTTTTTGAAAATAAACAAAGGATTACTGTTGTTGAAGCTACAGCTCCTGATGGACGAGCATTACGATTTAATTCTGATGGTTCAAGATTAATTGGCTTCCGTGAACCACCAACTAAATAGAGGTCTCATATGTTGGAATATAGCGTAGGTAGTTCAGTTGATCGGGAAGATCTTTATGCTGAATTGTCTTTTAATCGAGTCCAGTGGGGTGAAATCTCACTATCAGAAGACAGGAAATCAGTGAATATTATTATTTATCCAGATGAAAGTAATATTCTTGAATTTCAATGCGATGAGTTTTTACAGCTTATAGAGAAGGCAAAGTCTCATCTTCTTCGCCTTGAACCACTGTCTAAATGACACAGATCCCGGCCACTGTGCCGGGATCGTTTAATCAGCCGTTAAGTTTACCCCCAATGCGGCGCTGGGCGCGAAGCTGGCGTCAGAAGGAAAACTGCAGGGCGATACCCTGCAGGAGCAGGAAGCATTCCTGAAGACGCAGCCCGGATATCAGAATACAGAGTACGGTCCGGGAAGTGATTTCTGGACGAAGGGCAGTGCAGCGGCGGGCTTACTGGCAGGCGCGCTTGGCGGTAACCTGAAGGCAGGCGCGGCAGCGGGGGCGGCCCCTCTTCTGGCGACCCTGGTCAAGGAGCAGAAAGACCCGACAGCCCGTGCCGCGCTGCACGGTATTGTGGCTGCGGCGCTGACGCAGCTGAGTGGCGGGAGCAGTGCTGCTGGCCTGAAGGCCGGTGCCATGGGTGCCATTACGGCCTCGGCGATGACCGACCATCTGGTCAGCGCGCTGTATGGCGATAAAAAATCCAGTGACCTGGCAGCAGAGGAGAAACGGCTGGTCAGTAGCCTCGTGAGTATCGCGGGTGGTCTGGCGGGCGCTGCGGTGACGGATGGCAGTGTCTCCATGGCGGCAATGGCGTCGGAAACGGCGAAGGTGGAGGTTGAGAATAACTCGCTGGGTGTCGTTATTTAGGGCGGTAAACTGGCTTCACAGGGATGTCTGAAAATTTCTGCTTGCCGTGATCGCCTGGTTGGCAGTGGTCTGGGTGCTTTACTGGGCATTGGTGCATCCACATCAGCAATGGATACATTGTCACAAGATGAGCAGTTGCATCTGATCTATGTGGCCTCGCTCAATGATCCTTCCCAGCTCAGTCAGTTAAATAATGCTCAGAAAGCGGCCTATGAGTCCCTGACAGGTAAGACGATCACCAGTACTGGTGGTACGCAGGTCATCAACCCGGGACCATCAAACACTGGTGGCGACCAGACTGTAACTGGAAATGTGCCCTCCAACACAGGGACGAATAGTGTAGCAACCGGAGGGATAAATCATACTGGAAATACCAACGGTGATGGAGCGTCAAACAATAATGGCTGGACGACAACTACGCCGGTTCCGGATTCTCCTTCACTGGATGATCTTTTCTATCAGAACGAGAAGATCCCCGGTCTTGAAAATGTTCGCCCTGAAAATCCCGGTTATCCAGCCAATCAGAGTGTTATTGAAAAAATGAACGAACCTAAGTTTATTGCCTGGATAGGCAATACAGATTGTACGGATTGCTCAGATATCGCACCTAAACTTCTCGATGCAGCTGGCGGGCACGGGAAAATTATTGAAGCAAGGCCGACGACTCCGTATAACTTAAATGTGTATGAAAATGGAAAAATTGTACATGAACAAGCATTTCATCAGGTTTATACCGATGGTCAGTATGTTTACGATCCAAGAGTGTCCTTAAAACCAATTCCTAAAGGAGATTGGGAAAAACATATCAAATCTATAAATCAGGGAAGTGTTACGATCTCTGATAAATTACAGGGGTTAAAATAATGTTTCCGATAGGTAAGAAAGAAACAATCTTGTTGGACTTCATTGGTTCTCTTGGAAAACTGGAGTGGTTACATTATCAGAGCCGTATTGAAGATGAATGGATAAATGACCATTTTGAAAAAATTGATCGCTCTAAGTATCCTCCTTATACCAGTTTTCGTTTTGAAAAAGAGGTTCCAGAAGTTATCGCCTTACTGGAAGATGCGATTCAATCATATAAAGGTAAAGTTGAGTGGTGTATGACCCATCATCCGAAAGAGTATGGTACTGGTGTTAATCATCGTATTTTGCCTACATTTGTTAATAATCTCAGAGTCAGTGAAGGTATGGAAGATGTTAACGAGTATATTGAAAACCATTATCCTGATTTTGGCCCAATCGCCTATGAAGATCTTGTTGGACTGACGGAGCATGTTCAATTAATTTTCAAAAATGCTGGATATGATGCATAAATTTTCTTTATATGCTCTGTAATAACATTTTGATATGGAGCCTTAACCCGTTATGCGTAGGGATGGAAAGAAGGGACAGGTAAATATTTAAGTCGGAATGCATTAACAATAATAACTAGCGCCACCAATCCTGGCATCAGCGCATTTCTTTATTTTGTAGACCCGGTAAGCGAATCGCTACCGGGCCATGGCAGATTAATTATTGACTCATCACCCTTTCGGGAACACCCAAACATGCTTCTCCGGCAGCGAAAGATGGCAGTGCTGCGGATCCCGAACCTCATGCCCATACGCACGGATCACAAAATCATCCCCCACCGTGCGGAACAGGTATTCCCAGCGGTCGCCGAGGTACATGCTGGTGAGCAGCGGTAGCTCAAGCTGATTTTCCCCAGGCCCCTCGACCACCGCCACGCGCTCGACGCGGATCACCGCCGTGGCTTCTTTACCGCTCTGCACCCCTTCACCGGCCTGGCCCCACAGCACCCAGCCTTTGCCTTCGATACGCGCTCTGCCGTCGCGCACGTCGGTGACCTTGCCGTGCAGGCGATTGTTGCTGCCCATAAATTCGGCGGTAAACAGCGTTTTCGGTGAGCCGTACATCTCCTGCGGCGTACCCTGTTGCTCAATTTTGCCGTTGTTCAGCAGCAGGATGCGGTCGGAAATGGACATCGCTTCGTTCTGGTCGTGCGTCACCATCAGCGCCGATAGCCCGAGCTTGATAATCAGCTCGCGCAGGAACACGCGGGCCTCTTCGCGCAGCTTGGCGTCGAGGTTGGAAAGCGGCTCGTCCAGCAAAATCACCGGCGGGTTGTACACCAGCGCCCGGCCAATCGCCACGCGCTGCTGCTGCCCACCGGAGAGCTGATGCGGGTGACGTTTGCCAAGATGGCCCAGACCCAGCTGGTCCAGCACGTCCTGCACGCGCTGCTGGATCTCTTTGGCCGGGACTTTGCGCAGCTTGAGCGGATAGGCCACGTTCTCAAACACGGTTTTGTGCGGCCACAGGGCGTATGACTGGAATACCAGCCCCAGGTTACGCTCTTCCGCCGGGACCTCGCTGCGCGGCGTACCGTCGTAAACTTTATTGTTGCCAATCACAATCGACCCCTGGGTCGGTTTTTCCAGACCCGCGACGGCGCGGAGAAGGGTGGTTTTACCGCTGCCGGAGGGGCCTAACAGGGAGACCACTTCGCCGCGCTTCAGGTTCATGGAGACACCTTTTAAAACAGGATTGTCGCCGTAGGTTAAGTGCAGATCGTCAACCGCTAATTCAATCATGTATTTTCACTCCGAAACGAAGGGCAATGCCCAGACCTACCACGACCAGCAGGATATTAATGAAAGAGAGCGCCGCCACGATATCAATGGCGCCTGCGGCCCAGAGGGAAACCAGCATCGAGCCGATGGTCTCCGTGCCGGGTGAAAGCAGGTACACACCCGTTGAGTATTCGCGTTCAAAGATCAGGAACATTAGCAGCCACGAACCGATCAGGCCGTAGCGGGAGAGCGGGATGGTGACGTGGCGGGTGATCTGCCCGCGCGTCGCCCCGGTGCTGCGCGCCGCCTCTTCAAGCTCCGGCCCTACCTGCAGCAGCGTGGAAGAGATAAGCCTCAGCCCGTAAGCCATCCACACCACGGTATAGGCCAGCCAGACGCTGAAAATGGTGCTGCGCAGCGAGCGTAGCCAGACGATGACGTTTTCACGCATCCAGTCGGTCCAGGCAAACCCGGAAAGCCAGCCGGATTTCAGCGAGTTATCCAGCCACATCGGCAGGAACAGGAATACCCACAGGAACGCCAGACCCGCCAGCAGGCCAGGCACGGCGCGCGGTACCAGCACGCTGTAGTCCAGGAAACGCGTGGTGTTATCCGGCTTGCGGTGCATGGCAATGCCGACAAACAGGTAGCACACCACGGCCAGCGCGCCGCCAATGACGCCAATCGCCATGGAGTTGACGATGGCGCGCAGCAGGTTGGGCTGCGCCCAGATGGTGCGGAAGGTGTTCAGAGAAAGCTCGTCCCACAGCGAAACGCCCACGCCCCAGTTGGAGATAAACGCGCGCAGCACCACGCCGAGCAGCGGAACGCCAATGGTGACGGTGAGCCAGAAGGCAATCACCGCGCCAGCCACCCAGCGCCATTTACCCAGCGGCAGAGCCCGGGCCTGCGAGGCCTTGCCCTTCATGGTGACGAAGCGGTTGGCGGTGCGCATCAGGCGACGCTGGAGCATCACCAGCGGGATGGTGATGCAGATCAGCACCACGGCAACCGCCGCCATCAGGTTATAGGACGGGGTACCCATCTTGTTCGTCAGCTTATAGAGATAGGTCGCCAGCACCATGTTGCCTTCCGGGTCGCCGAGGACCAGCATCAGGCCGAACACTTCCAGCCCGAGGAAGAACAGCAGCACGGTGGCGTACAGAATAGACGGGCGCACCATCGGCAGGCTGACGGAGGTCATCACCTGCCAGGGCGACGCGCCCGCGGTGCGTGCGGCTTCTTCCACGTCGGAGCCCACGCTGCGCAGCGCTGACGAGATATACAGATAGGCGTGCGGGACGTGCGTCAGGCCGGCTATGACCACAATGCTCGACATGTCGTAGATATTCCACGGCACAAAGCCAATCAGCGCCTCCGCCCACTGGGAGAGAAAGCCCACCGGACCGGCGGCCACCACGTAGCCGAAGCCCAGCACCATCGGTGAAACGAAAATCGGGACCAGGATCAGCGGCTCAATCAGCCGGCGACCGGGCAGGTCGGTACGCACCATCAGAAACGCCAGCACGCCGCCCAGCGGGATAGAGATAAAGACCAGCCCGAAAGCCAGAATAAAGCCGCTTTTCAGGGCCTTATAAAAATCGGGGTCGGTGAAAATAAAATCAAATGATTCAAAGCTCCACTCTTTTGACGGCGAAAAGAACGGCGCGGACAGGAAGCTCTGGATCACGATAAACGACAGCGGCGTGTAGATAACCAGGGCGGTTATCAGCACGACGATGCCTCGCGGCAGGCTTTGCCACTTTCTGCGTAATGTATTCATGGGGTATCCCTGGTGTTGCAGCCCAGAAAAACGAACTCAGTCGATAAGGGAGCGCGGCGGCCAGCGCCGCGCTCAGACGCTTATTTACCGGCGGCGGTACGCCACTCTTTGATGTACTCGAGGCGTTTTTTCGGCTGCAGGTATTCCAGCAGCGTTTCATCAACCGGGATCGGCTTCAGCGCGTTGCCGAGGATTTTGGTCAGGCCGTCGATATCATTTTTCCCTTCGATATCGTTACGAATGGAGGGAATGTCCGCCTGGTTGGCCAGAATGCTTTGCCCTTGTTCAGAGAGCACGTAGTCCAGCCACAGCTTCGCGGCGTTGCTGTTTTGCGATTGCTGACTGATGAACGACACGCGCGACAGCACCAGGGTGTAATCCTTCGGATAGGAGATGCCGAGCGACGGATCGTTTTTCGCACGCGCTTCCGCATAAGAACCGAGGATGTTGAAGCCAATCAGGTTTTCACCGGAGGAGACGCGCTCCATCATGGTGCCGGTAGACGACTGCACCGACAGGCCCCCTTTGGCGACGTCGGCCAGGGTCTTAAAGTAGTTCGGATCGGCGTTGTGATCCTGCACCGAGAGCATAAAGCCCAGACCCGATTTTTCGATGTCGTAGGTGGTGACTTTGTTCTTGAATTTGTCCGTCTGGCTGGCAATCAGCTTCGCCAGCGCGGCGTGAGAGTCCGGCACGTCACCGGTCGGGATCAGACGCTTGTTGTAGATGAAGACCACCGGCTCATAGGTGGTGCCGTAGGCCTTATCTTTCCAGACCGCCCATTTCGGCAGCTGGCTTTGCTCCGGAGATTTGTACTCCATGGCGTAGTCGGTGGCGAGCTTCAGGCCCGTGTCCATCGAGGAGCTCCAGACCACGTCGCCGCTCACGCCGCCGGAAGCCTGTTCGCTGATGAAACGGTTGTACAGCTCGGTGCTGTTCATGTCGTTGTATTCGACTTTAATGCCCGGGTAGGTTTTTTCGAAGCCCTGGATCAGCGGGCCGGCAGCTTTGATGTCGGTGGTGGAATAGATGACAACCTTGCCCTCTTTCGTGGCGGCATCAACCACTTTTTGATACTCAGCAGGATAACCCTGCGGCAGGGCAGACAGTGCAGAAGCAGAGAACAGTACGGTAGCGGTAAGCAGAGAAATTCGGAACGTGTTCGACATTATAGTTAACCTTTTAGTTACATTTGAGGAACTAATTGTCAACATAGCGTAAAGCGCGCCTCCGACAATAGGGAGGCGAGGGCAATGATTCCGAAGTGTGATTGTCGCCGTCGTTTCAGCAATTAACACCATAAAATCCGCGAACGTTAGCCAACGAACGGTTTTGGATTACGGTTTATCGGGGGCTTTGCGGTATAACCGGCGAGGATGACCAATATTGCCGTACAGCATTTCAACGCTGATTAACCCACTCTCCACGCAGTATTCGAGGTAGCGACGCCCCGTGGTTTTGCTGATCCCCACGTTTTCCACCACCTCTTCAACCGACATCGCGCTGTCGGGATGCTCGGCGAACAGGCGTTTTATCCGCTCCAGCGTCTGGGGCTCAATGCCCTTTGTGGATGGCGTTACGGAGGCTTCCGCGGCAGGCAGATGAAACAGGCGATCCAGCGCATGCTGGTCGACCACCTTCACCTGCTGCACGGTGTGGATGAAGCGCATAAAACGCTCCAGCGAGGCGTGCAGGCGCTGGAAAAAGACGGGCTTGATGAGGTAGTCAAACGCGCCGCTGCGCATGGCGTGGCTGCAGGTTTGCATATCGCTGGCGGCGGTGATGAAGATCACCGAGCATTCGTAGCTTTTCAGCAGCGGGTTATCGATGAGCTCCACGCCTTTACCGTCCGGGAGATAGTTGTCCAGCAGGATAAGCCGCGGCTGATGCTGACGAATCAGGCGGCATGCCTGCTCAATCGACGCGGCGATGCCCACCACGCGCAAATGAAAATTCTGCTCGATATACTCGCGATGCAGCTCCGCCAGGTGCGGCTCATCTTCAACGATCACAACATCAAGTGCTCGGGTCATGCTTTTGCCCATTCGGAATAAACACAGAAAAAATAGTCCCCTGTGGCGTGTTGTCGGCAATCTCAATGCTGCCGCCAGCCTTGTCGATATATCCTGCCACCAGATACAGGCCAATACCGTGCTCGGTACCCACAATGTCGTTTTCACGTTCCGGCTTGCTGCTGAATCCCTGGCGGAAAATATGCGGCTTCATCGCATCCTCCACCCCGCAGCCCCGGTCGGCCACCTCGATCAGCAGCTCCTGGTTTCGGTCAGAAATGTAGAGTTCCACCGGCGCGGGGACCGGAGCCTTAAGGGTCGCGTCCACCGCGTTATCCAGCAGGTTACCAATAATGGACATCAGCTCCGTTTCGTTGAGCGTGGCGGGCATGCGGGTGAGCTGGCAGGCGGGATCAAACAGCAGTTCGATCCCTTTTTCGCGCGCGCTGACGTATTTTCCGAGCAGCAGCCCGCACAGCGCGGGAGAGGAAAAACGGGCGGAGACAAAGTCCAGCACCCGCTGCGCACCTTCGGACTGCACCTGAATGTAGCGAATCGCCTCGTCATAGTGTTTCATCTGCAGCAAGCCCACCAGCGTGGCGGTCCAGTTCAGCTGCTCGTGGCGCATAATGCGCAGGTTATCCGCATAGCGCTTGATCTGACTGAGCTGGCTGCTGAGCGTGTTAATGTCATTTTTGTCGCGAAAGCTGTACACCCAGCCGCTTTCAACGCCCGGTTCGACCTCAATCGCGACGCGGTTGACGATCACCTCCCGCTGGTTCAGCACGGCAATCTGGTCGTGGCTGCCACTGCTCACCGAGGCGTAGCGCTGGGATAAAAAGCCCGGCGACGTCTGCAGAACGTCTTCCAGCGGTTTGCCGATAAGCGCTTTCTCACTTTGCCGGATATCCAGCATTTCTCGTGCGGCGCGGTTAATTAAAATCAGCTGCTTCTCATCATTGACGGCAAATACCCCTTCATACATGGCTTCTAATAGCGCGCGCTGCTGCAAAACCAGCTGAGCGATATCTTTTGGCTCAAGCCGGAACATCTGTTTTTTGAGATTGCGGGTAAACAGCCAGGAGAACATAAACAGCAGCAGCAGAAGAGCCGCGCCGTACAGCCCGGACTGCCAGAGAATGCGGGCATTAATATTGGCAATATAGGAGGTCAGATAGCCGACCGAGACAATACCAATCACCTGGTGCTGCGCGTTAAAGATCGGTGCTTTGCTGCGTAGCGACACGCCAATCCCGCCCTGGCGCACGGAAATAATGGTTTTGCCCTGTAATACCTCCGCATTATCCCCGCCGATCATCGGTAAATTTATGCGCTCCGGGGATTCCGAATGATAAAGGTGCTGTTCCTCGGTATCGCCAATCACAATGTAGCTGGCATCGCTTTCGGCGCGTAGCGGCTGAATTAACCGGGCTATCCCCGGAATATCTCTGGCCGCAACCATGGCCGCCAGACCCGGCATCAGCGCGATCTGGCTGGCCTGCACCCGGGCGCGCTGGCCGAGATCGTGATGGAGCTGTCGGTCAATAAAATGAAACAGGATCGTTCCCAGCAGAACTAACAGCAGGCAGGAAAAGCACACCAGCGCTAAAAACAGCTTTACCTGAAAAGAGAGTCTGCGTTTCATTCAACCTGCGGATGTTATGTAAAAGTGACATTTGCCGAGCCTGACATGGGCAAATAGCGGACGCAATCTGGCAAGAAAAGAGTTGTGACCTGGCTTTTCGTTTTCGGCGTTATAGCCATCAGGATCCCGTAAGGCTATGCTTCATTCAGCACGATAATAATTACAGAGGCAATGTCATGGATAAAGAGCTACTGGATGCGGGTTACCGGGCCTATACCGGCGAGAAAATTGACGTTTACTTCAACACCGGGATCTGCAAACACTCCGGTAACTGCGTGCGTGGGAGCGCAAAGCTGTTTAATCTGAAACGTAAGCCGTGGATTATTCCCGATGAAGTGGACGTTGAAACGGTTGTCCGCGTGATTGATACCTGCCCGAGCGGTGCGCTGAAGTATCGCCAAAAATAAGCGAGGAACCATGGATATTCTGGAAGGCCATAACAAGTTTTACGTGAATGATGCGAACGGCAACCTGGTCGCGGAGATTGTCTTCGTGCCGACCGGCGAGCACCTGAGCATTATCGAGCACACCGATGTGGATGAGAGCCTGAAAGGGCAGGGCGTCGGTAAACAGCTGGTGGCGAAAGTGGTGGAGAAGATGCGCGGTGAGAACCGCAAAATTATCCCGCTGTGCCCGTTTGCGAAACATGAGTTTGATAAAACGCGGGAATATGACGATATTCGGGCGTAACTCACACCGGCGATGGCCGGTGTTTTTTATCTCACCTGCTCAAACAGCAGTACCAGAGCGATCAGCACCATCAACCCTCCCGATGCCCTGCTCACCAGACGGGCCGCCTGTGGCCGGGTCGCCAGCACCGCTTTCGAACCATACCCCACCAGCAGATAGACCAGGGTACAGGTAATAAGGTGCATCATCCCAAGCGCAGACATCTGCATCGCTATCGACCAGCTTCCGGTTGGGTCTGTGAATTGCGGAAGCAGGGCCAGGAACAGCAAAAAAACCTTCGGATTAAGGCCGCTAATGCAGAGTCCTTTCATCGCCCACTGCGTCCAGTTACCCGCATGCTGGGTGGCCTTCTCCGGTGCGGCCGGGTGACGCAATAACGTTATGCCAAGCCACAGGAGATACAGGGCTCCCGCCACGGTCAGCCCGGCTAACGCCAGCGGATGTTGAGCAATCAATACCCCCACGCCTGCCACCACAATCAATGTGGCTAGCAGATGCCCGGACATCAGCCCCATCACCGCCGGGACCACGCGGCGTCCATTAATTCCGGCGCTAATAGCGTAGGCCCAGTCGGCCCCCGGGGTCATGATGAGCAGAAACGAAACCACCCAAAAGCCGGCCACAATACTCATTTCCATCGTCCTGAAATACTCCCGCAGTGCGTTATACGTTGCGAAAAAGAATATCGCTAACACTGCGAAATAGGCTTTCAATGTTATGCTCATAACACGGTGAAAATGAGAAAATCTTCCACATGGATAGCATCGATAGAAAAATTCTTGCTGAACTGCAGTCTGACGGCCGCCTGTCGCTTACCGAACTGGCTGAGCGGGTGAATCTGAGCCTCTCGCCGTGCCATCGTCGCGTGCGGGCGCTGGAGCAAAGCGGGGCCATAACGGGATACCGTGCCAGCCTCGACCCTGCCAAAATGGGATTTAATTTCCTGGCGATAGTGTTCGCGACGCTGAAAGAGGGTGACCGCAAGGCGGTCAGCGCGTTTGAAGAGGCGGTGGAGGAGATCCCGCAGATTGTGCTGGCTCAGCGCCTGTTTGGCGATCCTGATTATCTGATGCACGTCGTGACCCGCGACCTTTCCGCTTTCCAGAAGCTTTACGACGAGAAGCTCTCCGCTATGCCCGGCGTGCAGCATCTTCGCTCAACGCTTGTCATGAAAACGGTGGTGCAGGACAGGCCTTTTCCGCTGTAAGCAGGAGGCCGGGGTTGAATGGCCTGCCCGGCAGCGCGCCGGGCAGGAAAGGGAATTAGCCGACAAACATCACCGACACGCACAGCACCCCGACGATCAGCGTCAGCAGGTTGCCAATGGAACGGTACTGTTTCAGGGAGGGGATCAGATACGTCGACAGCGTCGGCATGATAAACAGGATCATGGCGATAAGCGGGCCGCTGATGGCGTAAATCATCGAAATGGCGTTCGGGTTAATGCAGCAGACGGCAAAGGTGATTAACGACACCCCCATGATGGAAATCGCGCGGTTAAAGGCGCGGCTCTTTTTCACGCCCACCTGGTTCAGCGACGACTTCACGATCTCCGTCGCCCCTTCAATCACCCCAAAATAGGTGCCGAGAAACGATTTCGACATCGCAATAATCGCCACGACAATCCCGGAAATGCCGAGCCACGCCGGTGAAGAGGGCATCATCGACAGCGCAGACAGGATTGTCACCCCTTCCTCTTTGGCGGCCACAATATACGACGGCGGAATAGAGAGCAGGCAGCTGAAGACGAAGAACAGCACGCTCAGGCAGATAATCAGGTATGCCACCTTCATGATTTTCTTGCATTTAGCCATGGCCTCGTCCCCGAACTTCTCGCGGCGGTCAACGGCAAACGTCGAGATAATCGGCGTGTGGCTGAACGCAAACACCATCACCGGAATCGAAATCCAGACCTGGTGCAGCGTATGGCGATCGACGGCCATCTGGCTGGTCAGCAGCGAGGGTTGCCAGCTGCCGATCAGGTAGAGCGAGACAAACAGGAAATAGGCGATCAGCGGAAACACCAGGAAGCCCATCACTTTTATCGTGATATGCCGTCCCATCAGGAAGATCAGATTCAGGACCAGCACCACGCCCAGGCTAACCAGCACGCGAACGGTGGTGTCTACCGTCAGGTGTTTTGCCAGCTGCTCGGTTAACGAGTTGGTGATGGCCACCGCATAAATCTGCACCACCACAAAGAAGGCGATGAAATAGAGCGTGGTGATCAGGTTGCCGATCTTCCTGCCGTAATAGTGCGAAACGGCGCCGGTGATCCCTTCGTTGCCTTTCGTTTTCGACGAGAGGATAAATTGCGCCAGCGCTTTGTGCGGCCAGTAGGTTAAGGGGTAGGCCACGAGGGCGGTAATAAACAGGACGATTGCGCCTGCGGAGCCCAGCTGAATGGGCAGGAAGAGCGTTCCTGCGCCCACGGCCGTGCCGTAGAGAGCGAAACTCCAGAGAGTCTCATCTTTTGACCAAATTTTCGACATTAGAGCAACGTATCAACTATCAAACCATCAGAATGGCGTGCAATTTACCATAGTTATGCCTTAAGAGCGCAGTTGCTTCGAAGACGTCGGGCCGGAACGGGCGTCCGGCCAGAGGCGGTTCAGCCTGCCAGGGCGCGTCGTTGCTGGCGGCGCTTAAGAAATTTCTCACGCAGATTATCGTACGCCCAGTTATAGAACATGGTGTACGGCAGGAAGAACAGGAAGAAACCTATTTCCAGTGTGAATGCCTGCAGCAGGGTGACGCCCAGCACGGCGGCGACAATCGACACGCCAATCACAATAAAGCCGCATTCGAACCCCAGCGCATGCAGCGCACGCACTTTTGCCGTACGTTTGACGCGCTGAACAGGCCAGAAACGGTCGAAGCCGACGTTATAAATAATGTTCCACAGCATGGCGGTGGTGGCCAGAATAATGGTCAACCCACCCATTTCCACCACGGAACGCTGCATCAACCACGCCGCGGTAGGGGCGAGGATCGCCGTCGCAATCCCTTCAAAACAGACAGCATGAAAGATCCGCTCCGGCAGTTTACGTTGGAGTGCATCCTGATGTTGCATAGTGATAGACCTCGTTAATTCGCCAGTATGGGCGTTGATGTGGCCTATTTTTATCGCTAAAGCTGATATATTAAAGATAGTATCCATCGTAAAAGTAGATAGGTTATGCGCTATTCACCCGAAGCCCTGACCGCGTTTGTCGAGACCGTTGCAGCAGGCTCTTTCTCTGCGGCCGCACGCCGGCTGCGTAAAAGCCAGTCGACGGTCAGCACGTCCATTGCCAACCTTGAAGCCGATCTGGGATTTGAGCTGTTTGACCGTTCGGCCCGCCAGCCGGTGTTAACGGCCCAGGGGGAACAGGTGCTGGGCTACGTGCAGGCTATTCTCGCCGCCAGCACGCGGCTGGATGAGCTGGCGGTGTCGCTCACGGCGCAAACGGAGGCGCGTCTGACGTTTGTCCTTTCCGATACCCTCAACCCGGACGTGCTGGAAGAGATGATGAAGCAGTTTGACGCGCGCTTTCCCCATACGGAATTCGAATGTCTGATTGGCGAGGAGGAGGACGTGATCGATCTGCTGCAAAAGGAGCGCGCGCAGATTGGCCTCACCGAAGCGCGAGACGGTTATCCTACGGATATCGGCGCCATCCGGCTGCCGATGCAGACCCGCATGGCGATCTATGTCGCGACCACGCATCCGCTGGCCGGGCAGGATGACGTTCAGCGTGACGAGCTGCACGGCTGGAGGGAGCTGCGGCTGAGCACCTATCTTGAGCGTGAGGCGGAGATCGCGCGCGGGCCCGTCTGGTCAGCCCCGAATTACCTGTTACTCTTGAGTATGGCGGTACAGGGATTTGGCTGGTGCGTCTTGCCGTGCGCGCTGGTGGAGGAATTTGCCGCCGCGAAATCCCTGGTACAGCTCAATGTTCCCGGCTGGCCGCGGGCGATCGGCATCGATCTGCTGTGGAATAAACGATCCCCTCCCGGCGTTGCCGGAAGCTGGCTGCGGCAGTATCTGCAGGATGCACGCTGATCCTTGTGATTAAACTCACTATTTTTAAACAATTAAGATAATTGCCAGTAACAATCCTCTACTATCGTCATGTCATTTAACACAGAGGTCGTGATGAAAGATGTCGTAATAGTGGGTGCGTTGCGTACAGCTATCGGCTGTTTTCAGGGAGCGCTCGCGCGTCACTCGGCGGTTGACCTGGGCAGCGTGGTGGTGAAAGCGCTGGTAGAACGTAGCGGGATCGCAGCACATGAAGTTGATGAGGTGATTCTGGGACAGGTCCTCACGGCCGGTGCCGGGCAAAACCCTGCGCGACAGGCGGCGCTGAAGGGCGGACTGCCCAATACCGTCTCCGCTATCACTATCAACGACGTCTGTGGTTCAGGATTAAAAGCGCTGCATCTCGCGACGCAGGCCATTCAGTGTGGTGAGGCGGACGTGATCATTGCGGGCGGGCAGGAGAATATGAGCCGCGCGCCGCACGTCCTGACCGACAGCCGTACCGGCGCACAGCTGGGCAACAGCCAGCTGCTCGACAGCCTGGTGCATGACGGACTGTGGGATGCCTTCAACGATTATCATATGGGCGTAACGGCGGAAAACCTGGCGCGCGAGTACGGTATCAGCCGTGAGGTGCAGGATGCCTATGCGCTAAGCTCGCAGCAAAAAGCGCGTGCGGCGATTGATTCCGGCCGTTTTCGCGACGAAATTGTTCCGGTCAGCACGCAGCGTCAGGGGGGCGAGGTTATCGTCGTGGATACCGATGAACAGCCGCGCACCGACGCCAGCGCTGAAGGGCTGGCGAGGCTGAATCCTGCGTTTGAAATGCAGGGCTCGGTCACGGCGGGAAATGCCTCTTCCATTAACGACGGCGCCGCGGCCGTGATGATGATGAGCGAAAGCAAAGCCCTCGAACTCGATCTTCCCGTGCTGGCCCGCATTAAGGCATTCGCCAGCGTGGGCGTGGATCCTGCGTTAATGGGGATCGCGCCGGTCTATGCGACCCGTCGCTGTCTGGAGCGTGCGGGGTGGCAGCTTTCTGATGTGGATCTGATCGAAGTGAACGAAGCCTATGCCGCGCAGGCGATCTCCGTCGGAAAAATGCTGGAGTGGGATCCGCTGCGGGTCAACGTAAACGGTGGGGCGATCGCACTGGGGCACCCGATCGGGGCGTCCGGCTGCCGGATCCTGGTTTCGCTGGTCCACGAAATGAAGAAGCGCAACGCCCGCAAAGGGATTGCCACGCTCTGTATAGGCGGCGGACAAGGGGTGGCGCTGGCCATTGAACGCTAATTTTTCCTCATTAAAAAAAGACCTCCTCCGGGAGGTTTTTTTTATCGTGATCTTTATCTCCCGACGGTTTTAGCGTGATCCGGGCATCAATTCCGCGATAAACAAAAATAAAAATGAAACGTTGTTTTAAATATAATTGAAAAGCCCACTTTATGCCGATAGTATGTGCTCATTATGTAAAACGGAACGCTGTTTCGTTTTACTTCCCGCCTTCGGGCATGACCACATCTGGAGGTTACCGTGGACGTCAGAGAAAGCATCCACAGCGCGCACGCCAAAACGCTGGATACGCAGGGGCTGCGCAAGGCATTTTTAGTCGAGCAGATATTCGAGGCTGACAGGTACACCATGGTTTACAGCCATATCGACCGCATTGTTGTGGGCGGAATAATGCCCGTCACGAAAAGCGTCTCCGTGGGCGGTGAGGTCGGTAAACAGCTGGGCGTAAATTATTTCCTCGAACGTCGCGAGCTGGGGGTGATTAACATCGGCGGGCCGGGCACCATCACCGTAGACGGACGGTGCTATGAGATTGGCCATCGCGAGGCGCTGTACGTGGGTAAAGGGGCGAAGGACGTGGTCTTTGCCAGCATCGACGCCAGCAGGCCTGCGAAATTCTACTACAACTGCGCGCCGGCCCACGCCACCTGTCCAACCAAAAAAGTGACCCCGGCAGACGTCGCGCCCGTGACGCTGGGCGACAACCTCACCAGCAACCGCCGCACCATCAATAAATACTTCGTGCCGGACGTGCTGGAGACCTGCCAGCTCAGCATGGGGTTGACCGAACTTGCGCCGGGCAACCTGTGGAATACCATGCCGTGCCATACCCACGAGCGCCGCATGGAAGTCTACTTCTACTTCAACATGGATGAGGACGCCTGCGTGTTCCACATGATGGGACAGCCGCAGGAAACGCGCCATATCGTGATGCATAACGAGCAGGCGGTGATTTCGCCGAGCTGGTCTATTCATTCCGGCGTAGGGACAAAAGCCTACACCTTTATCTGGGGAATGGTGGGTGAAAACCAGGTCTTTGATGATATGGACCATGTTGCGGTCAGCGATCTGCGCTAGTCGCGGGCAGTGACGCATAAACCTGCCTGTGAGTGACAGGCTCTGAAAGAGTAAGGAATAAACATGATTCTGGATGCATTCTCTCTGCAGGGGAAAGTGGCGGTGGTTTCCGGGTGTGACACCGGGCTGGGTCAGGGGATGGCGTTAGGCCTGGCGGAAGCGGGCTGCGATATCGTCGGAATTAATATCGTTGAACCGACGGAAACCCTCGAGCGCGTGACGGCCCTGGGCCGCCGCTTCCTGAGCCTGACCGCCGACCTGCGTAAAATCGATGCCATTCCTGAACTGCTGGATCGCGCGGTGGCGGAATTCGGTCACATCGACATTCTGGTCAACAACGCCGGGCTGATTCGCCGTGAAGATGCGATCAATTTCAGCGAGCGCGACTGGGACGACGTGATGGATCTGAACATCAAGAGCGTATTTTTCATGTCCCAGGCGGCGGCAAAGCACTTTATTGCGCAGGGGAACGGCGGCAAGATCGTGAATATTGCCTCCATGCTCTCATTCCAGGGGGGTATCCGCGTGCCGTCTTACACCGCCTCCAAAAGCGCCGTGATGGGCGTGACCCGCCTGCTGGCAAACGAGTGGGCGAAACACAACATCAATGTGAATGCGATTGCGCCGGGTTACATGGCGACCAACAACACGCAGCAGCTGCGTGCGGACGAGCAGCGTAGCGCGGAAATCCTCGACCGCATTCCGGCGGGGCGCTGGGGGCTTCCGGGCGATCTGATGGGGCCGGTGGTCTTTCTGGCCTCGTCCGCATCGGACTATATCAACGGCTACACCGTGGCGGTCGATGGCGGCTGGCTGGCGCGATAGCCCGCATCGGGTCTGGACCTCTGCTTTTGGGCAGAGGTTTTTTTTGCTTAAAAATTGTCAAAATCCATATGGATAAACATGGAAAATCCATACTAAAAAGTCATGAACGACAGTCATCACACTTTTAATCTTTAAAAATTAGGTGATTAGTAAAAGCATGTGATTATTCAGCGTTAGTTGAAATTGTAATGTCCATCACAGAACGCTATGTCGCAGCGAAATAATCCATATCTTCACCTTTTCCCGCCTGACACTTTTTCTCGCTATCTCGTAATTTCACTTAACGAATTTCACTGTTCAGGCAGGAAAATATGACATCTATAAATGACTCTACCCTAATGCCCGCTGCGCTGCGTGATACTCGCCGCATGAACCAGTTTGTCTCTATTGCCGCCGCCGTGGCGGGCCTGTTATTTGGACTGGATATTGGCGTCATTGCCGGTGCATTGCCCTTTATTACCGATCACTTTACCCTGAGCAGCCGCCTGCAGGAGTGGGTGGTCAGCAGCATGATGCTCGGCGCGGCCATCGGCGCGCTGTTCAACGGCTGGCTCTCGTTTCGCCTGGGGCGCAAATACAGCCTGATGGCCGGGGCGATTCTTTTTGTCGCCGGCTCCATTGGCTCCGCCTTTGCCGCAAACGTTGAGGTTCTGCTGCTTTCCCGCGTGCTGCTGGGCGTGGCGGTGGGGATTGCCTCCTACACGGCACCGCTTTATCTCTCCGAAATGGCGAGCGAGAACGTGCGCGGGAAGATGATCAGCATGTATCAGCTGATGGTCACGCTGGGTATCGTGCTGGCGTTTCTGTCTGACACCTACTTCAGCTACAGCGGCAACTGGCGCGCAATGCTCGGCGTGCTGGCGCTGCCAGCGGTGGTGCTGATTGTCTTAGTGATTTTCCTGCCGAACAGCCCGCGCTGGCTGGCGCAAAAAGGGCGCCACGTGGAGGCGGAAGAGGTGCTGCGCATGCTGCGCGATACCTCTGAAAAAGCCCGCGAGGAGCTGAACGAGATCCGCGAAAGCCTGAAGCTCAAGCAGGGGGGCTGGGCGCTGTTTAAAATCAACCGCAACGTGCGCCGGGCGGTCTTCCTCGGCATGCTGCTGCAGGCGATGCAGCAGTTCACCGGCATGAACATCATCATGTACTACGCGCCGCGCATTTTCAAAATGGCGGGGTTCACCACCACCGAACAGCAGATGATCGCCACCCTGGTGGTCGGGCTGACCTTCATGTTTGCCACCTTTATTGCCGTATTCACCGTGGACAAGGCGGGCCGCAAACCGGCGCTGAAAATTGGCTTCAGCGTGATGGCGCTCGGCACGCTGATCCTCGGCTACTGCCTGATGCAGTTTGATAACGGCACGGCTTCCAGCGGACTCTCCTGGCTTTCTGTCGGGATGACCATGATGTGTATCGCAGGTTACGCGATGAGCGCCGCGCCGGTGGTGTGGATCCTGTGCTCCGAAATTCAGCCGCTCAAATGCCGCGACTTTGGCATCACCTGTTCCACGACCACCAACTGGGTATCGAACATGATCATCGGCGCGACTTTCCTGACGCTGCTGGACGCGATTGGTGCAGCGGGAACGTTCTGGCTCTATACGGTGCTGAACGTGGCATTTATTGGCGTCACGTTCTGGCTGATTCCAGAAACCAAAGGCGTGACGCTGGAACACATCGAGCGCAAGCTGATGGCCGGGGAGAAGCTGCGGAATATTGGCGTGTGATCGGATTGCCTGTTTACATGTTCAACCTATGCCGGAGGTGGAAAGGGAGATTAATCACAATCATAACGTGATGAAACTCACTACTAACTCTGGCAGGGGTAGTCAGATAATGGTGTTTGGGATTAGGATTTTTCTTAATCTATTGTATTATTGAGCCACAGCGATCAATGAACAAAGATGCGTAGCATCAAGAGAAAGAAGAATTCCTATGTCAGAAATGGATTTCAAAAAAAGCACAGATATTGATTTCCCGCATTATTCCACCCGTAACGAACACGCTAAAGAAATAGATCTTTTAGGTTTATTAGCGGTTTTAGCGGCGGCTAAAAAGCGCATCGTGGCCGTTACCCTTGCTTTTGCTCTCGTGGGGCTGGCCATTTCATTTTTGCTGCCGCAAAAATGGACCAGTAAAGCGGTGATCACCCCGGCAGAACAGTCGCAGTGGAACCCGCTGCGCCAGATGATGGTGGCGTTACAGGTGCTGGATGTGGACGTGAAGATTACCCGTCCGGAAGTCTTTGATCTTTTTATTAAAAAGTTTCAGTCGCAGTCATTGCTTGAAGAGTATCTGAAATCCTCTTCTTACGTGATGTCGCAGCTTAAAGACGCTGAGGTGGATCCGCTTGAGCTGCATCGGGCGATAGTCAATATCTCAGACAGAATGAAAGCGGTGAATAACGATCAGGGAAAAGACGCGGATAAAACCCCCTATATCTCCTGGACATTAAACTTCACTGCGCCGACAGCAGGCGATGCGCAATCCGTTCTGGAGGGATACATCAATTATATCGCGGCTATTGTTGAGAAAGAGACAGTGCAGAATATCCGCAACCAGATCGCGCTGAAAACGAAAGTCGTTGAGCAGCAGCTAGAGCTGGATCGCGTCCGTTTGACCAATATTCACAATACCAACCTGCAGCGGCTGAATTATTCCCTGGAAGTCGCGAATGCCGCCGGCATCAAGAAGCCGGTCTACAGCAACGGGCAGGCGGTAAAAGACGATCCGGATTACTCTGTTGCGCTCGGTGCTGACGGTATCGCGCAAAAGCTGCAGATTGAAAAAAATCTCAAGGACGTGACCGAGCTGAATGCGGATTTCCAGAACCGGGAATATTATCTGGCGCAGTTGAAAAAGCTCTCCTTTGCGGATGTTAAACTTGAGCCATTCCGGTACCAGCTCTCTCCCTCCATGCCGGTGAAAAAGGATGGTCCAGGCAAGGCCCTGATTGTCGTTCTGGCGGCGCTCCTGGGGGCACTGTTTGCCTGCAGTAGCGTTTTACTGCGCGAGGCGATGCTCACCCGTAATCCACTCCCCGAGCCGGTGACGGAATAAACCCTGCAGATTAAAAAGGCGCTCAAGAGAGCGCCTTTTTTTATTGGCACCGGTTGTGTTAAAAGAAGAAATCAACGAAAAGGAGGGATGATGAAAACGATCGGCCTGTTAGGTGGAATGAGCTGGGAATCGACAATCCCTTATTATCGCCTGATTAACGAAGGGGTTAAGCAGCGTCTGGGGGGGCTGCACTCCGCAAGCCTGCTGCTGCACAGCGTGGATTTTCATGAAATCGAAGCCTGCCAGTCGAGCGGCGAGTGGGATAAAGCCGGGGCGATCCTGGCCCAGGCGGCGCTCGGGCTTGAGCGGGCCGGCGCCGAGGGGATATTGCTGTGTACCAATACCATGCACAAGGTGGCGTCGCATATTGAGAACCGCTGCTCGCTGCCGTTCCTGCATATCGCTGACGCGACCGGGCGCGCAATTGCGGCATCCGGGATGCGCCGCGTAGCGCTGCTGGGCACGCGCTACACCATGGAACAGGATTTCTATCGCGGGCGTTTGCGCAGCGCGTTTGGGATCGAAAGCCTGATCCCTGAAGAAGAAGACCGGGCGCGCATCAATCAAATTATCTTTGACGAGCTCTGTCTCGGCACCTTCAGCGAAACCTCCCGCGCCTTCTACGTCAGCGTCATCGAAAAACTCGCGCAGCAGGGGGCTGAAGGGGTGATCTTCGGCTGCACGGAGATCGGTTTGCTGGTACCCGTTGAGCGAAGCCCTCTTCCGGTATTTGATACCACCGCTATCCATGCTGCGGATGCCGTGGCGTTTATGCTGTCATAGTGGGTCCTGCAGGTCAGGTAAGCGAAGCGCCACCTGACGCGCGTGCTCCATGACGTGTTCGGTGAAAGCGTCCACCAGCGCGGAAGCCGGACGGTGTAGCGGACGGATCAGGCTCACGGTGAACGGGACGGACACGCTAAAGCGGCGGATGACGATCCCGCTTCCGGCATAATCCAGTGCCGTGAGTGGATTGACCACCGCGACGCCGACGCCGGCACGCACCATCGCGCAAATCGAGGCCGCGCTGTGCGTTTCCACCGCCATTCGCCGTTTGACCTGATGCTCGGCAAACAGGGTATCCAGCAGCTGTCTGTAACTGTCGGTCTGCGACAGGCTGATGTAGTTTTCCCCGTGGAAATCCTCCGGCGTGAGCACCGCCTTACCGGCAAGCCGATGCCCGGCGGGAAGAACGCACACTTCATCTAACGAGAGCAGCTCCGTGCGCGCCGTGCCCGCTGGGGTGGTGAGGGTTTCGGTTAGCCCTAAATCATGGCGCTGTGCCGAAAGCCACTCTTCAAGCAGAGGTGATTCCTGCGGCACGATGGTGAGGCTGACCTCAGGATAGCGGGCCAGAAAGGGCTGGAGCAGCATCGGCAAAAAGGATTGCGAAAAGACGGGCAGGCAGACGATCGACAGCTCGCCCTGGCGAAACTCGCGCAGGCTTTCCGCGGCGCTCACGATTCTGTCCAGCCCGTACCAGGAGCGCTGAACTTCCTCGAACAGGCGTAACCCCTGTACCGTCGGGTGAAGCCGGCCCCGGGTGCGTTCGAACAGCTTCAGCCCCAGCACTTTCTCGAAGCGCGCCAGCTCGCGGCTCACCGTCGGCTGCGAGGTGTGCAGCATCTGTGCGGCTTCGGTGAGATTGCCGGTGGTCATCACGGCGTGAAAAATCTCGATATGGCGTAAATTGACGGCGGGCATAGGGCACCTGAAAGCAGAGAAGTGGCCATATCATTTTTGCATAGACTCGCGATAAAACGATATTTTTTATTCTCCTTGCGCTGTGGCGTAATCATCAAAACGCATTTATCCGGAGAAGACCATGCCACGCCCGCTGAACCAGACTGATACCGATTTGAACGCCGACAACCTGCTGCGCCTGCCTGCCGAGTTTGGCTGTCCGGTGTGGGTCTACGACGCGCAGATCGTCCGCGAGAAGATCGCCGCCCTGCATCAGTTCGACGTGGTGCGTTTTGCCCAGAAGGCCTGCTCCAATATTCATATTCTGCGCCTGATGCGCGAGCAGGGCGTGAAGGTTGACTCCGTTTCACTCGGCGAAATCGAGCGCGCGCTGGTAGCCGGATACGATCCGAAAGCCGACAGCGACGCGATCGTCTTTACTGCCGATGTGATCGACGATGCGACGCTGGCGCGCGTTCACGAACTGCAGATCCCGGTAAATGCCGGTTCTGTGGATATGCTCGAGCAGCTCGGTCAGGTTTCTCCCGGCCACCGCGTCTGGCTGCGCGTAAACCCGGGCTTTGGTCATGGCCACAGCCAAAAAACCAATACCGGCGGCGAAAACAGCAAGCACGGGATCTGGTATGCCGATATGCCTGCCGCGCTGGAGGTGTTACAGCGCTACAACCTGAAGCTGGTGGGTATTCATATGCACATTGGCTCTGGGGTGGATTATGGCCACCTGGAACAGGTGTGCGGCGCGATGGTGCGCCAGGTTGTCGACTTCGGTCAGGATCTGGAGGCGATCTCTGCGGGCGGTGGTCTCTCCATTCCTTATCGCGAAGGGGAAGAGGCGATCGATACCGATCACTATTACGGTTTGTGGAGCGCCGCGCGCGATCAAATTGCCGCGCATCTGGGCCACGCGGTGAAGCTGGAAATTGAGCCGGGTCGTTTCCTGGTGGCGGAAGCCGGCGTGCTGGTTTCTCAGGTCCGCAGCGTGAAAGAGATGGGGTCTCGCCACTTCGTCTTGATTGATGCAGGCTTTAACGACCTGATGCGTCCGTCCATGTACGGCAGCTATCACCACATTACCGCCCTGGCTGCCGACGGCCGCGATTTAACGCAGGCGCCGCGCGTTGAGACGGTCGTTGCGGGGCCGCTGTGCGAATCGGGTGACGTGTTTACCCAGCAGGAGGGCGGCAAAGTGGAAACCCGCGCGCTGCCAGAGGTCAAACCGGGTGATTATCTTGTGCTGCACGACACCGGTGCCTACGGGGCGTCTATGTCCTCTAACTACAATAGTCGCCCGCTGCTGCCGGAAGTGCTGTTTGATAATGGCAAGGCGCGGCTGATACGCCGTCGCCAGACCATTCAGGAACTGCTGGCTTTAGAACTCATCTGATGAAAGTACGGCCCCGTTGTGACCGAATCGCGTAACACCAGCGTGCCGGTAAACGGCGGGATGGCATCGACCGGCTGGTTTCTTGCCAGCCGGATCGCCTGATCGATGGCGGTGACAATCATATTGTCGATGGGCAGATAAACCGACGAGAGCGCAGGCTCCAGCCATTTCGCGCTTGGGGCATCATCAAAGCCGAACAGGGAGATATCCTGCGGGATTTTCAGCCCCGCCTGGTGCAACGCTTTGGACGCCCCCAGCGCCATATCGTCGTTACAGGCAAACAGGGCGCTAAACGTTACTCCGTCGGCAATCAATTCCTTGCAAAGCTCGTATCCCTGCGTCATTCCTGCATCGCCGTACTTTATCCGACGCTCGTCCAGACGGATACCGTGCTTTTCCAGCGCCTTGCGATAGCCCATCAGCCGTGCTTTACCCGTGGGAGTGTGGATCGGGACGGTGATACAGGCGATCTCCCGATGGCCCTGGCCAATCAGGTAATCCACGGCCTTAAACGCGGCATCCTGCTGTTCGAAGAACACGCAGCGATCCGGCGCCTGGCTCACTTCACGGTTAATGACCACCAGCGGCGTTTTCACGGTGTTCATCAGTTTGACGATCGCTTTTTCGCTCATGTAGCGCGTGTAAAGCACGATGGCATCGCACTGGCGATCGGCGAGCATCTGCACCGCCTGCTCTTCCTGTTCCGGCGCGTCGTGACCGTCGGTGACGATCAGCTGTTTCCCGTGAGTTTCGGTCTGCCGCGACGCCTGCTGGAGAAGGCGGCCAAAATAAAAGCCGTCAAAGGTCGAGACGACCAGACCAATGCTGTTGCTGGTCTGGTTAGCCAGCGAGCGCGCGAGAAAGTTCGGGCGATAGCCCAGCTCTTCCATCGCAGCAAACACCTGCTGACGCGTACTCTCTTTTACCTGACCTGTGCCGTTCAGCACGCGCGATACCGTGGCCTTCGACACGCCCGCGCGCAGTGATACATCCAGCATTGTTGCCATTCTATATTCCTGCTTCCACGTAACGATCTGCAGTTTACCACAGAGCTTATGCCGTATAAGCGATGCGGGAAGCGCAAAAACTCTGCCACGATCACGCTTTTTGGTAACGATTCGTCCGGCCAGCCTGAAGTCAAACTCAATAGCCTGACTCTGGTAAGATAATCACCGAACCGGGCTGGAGCATCAGGCCAGTAAATACATGAGAAAATGCAGGTGAAACATGAATAAGGCTGTCATCCTCCCGCTTTACAAGGCGCCACACTTCGCAGAGCAGGTTACCGACTGGATCTGGCAGGCCTTTGGCGAAGGGCTTCCTCGGGCATTTTTCCACAGCATTGTTGAGCACAGCCAGACGCCTGGGGCATTACCGTTGACGTTCATTGCCGTTGACGGCGAACAGCTTCTTGGCACGGTGGGACTCTGGCGCTGCGATTTGATCACCCGTCAGGATCTCTGTCCGTGGCTGGCGGCGCTCTACGTTGACGACGCGGCGCGAGGCAAAGGGCTGGCGGGGCAGCTTCAGCAGCATGTTATCGCTTACGCCGCGCAGTCCGGGTATGAGGAGCTCCATCTCTGGTCTGCCTGCCGCGACTTTTACGAACGTTACGGCTGGCAGTATATCGGTGATGGGCTGGAATACCCCAACACGCGGGTGCATCTCTATCGTTATTCGCTCTGTGCTTCTGCAGGCGACGCAACGGAGTGACGACGGACCAGCGTCGGGCTAAACAGATGGGTAATTTCCGGCGGCTGGCGCTGTTCAGCCAGCGCTAGCGCCAGCTCGGCGGCCTGCGTTGCCATGGTGATGATTGGGTAGCGCACGGTGGTCAGACGCGGGCGAACGTAGCGGGAGACCAGCACGTCGTCGAAGCCAATCAGCGAAATTTCTGCCGGTACCTCAATTCCGTTGTCATTCAACACCCCCATTGCCCCTGCGGCCATAGAGTCGTTATAGCTGGCAACCGCCGTGAAATTCCGTCCGCGGCCCAGCAGTTCGGTCATGGCCTGTTCACCGCCGCTCTCGTCCGGTTCGCCGTAGGCCACCAGACGGTCATTACACGGCAGCCCGTTTTCACGCAGGGCATCGTAGTAGCCCTGCAGACGGTCTTCCGCATCAGAAATGGGGTGATTGGAACAGAGATAGCCAATCCGGGTATGGCCCTGCTGAATCAGGTGCCGCGTGGCAAGCCAGGCGCCGTAGCGGTCGTCGAGGGCCACACAGCGTTTCTCAAAGCCGGGAATGATGCGGTTGATAATCACCATTCCGGGCATCTGCTTCATCAGGTGAATCAGTTCGGCATCCGGGATCATTTTAGCGTGAACCACCAGCGCCGCGCAGCGGTGGCGGATCAGCTGTTCAATGGCCTGGCGTTCCTTTTGTTCGTTATGATAGCCATTGCCGATCAGCAAAAAATTGCCTGTCTGATAGGAAACCTGTTCAACCGCTTTCACCATGGCGCCGAAAAAGGGGTCAGAAACATCGCCCACCACCAGACCAATCGTTTCTGTGGACTGCTGGGCGAGCGCGCGAGCGTTGGCATTGGGATGATAATTCAGGGATTCCATGGCGCTTTGTACCGCCTGACGTGATGCGTCACTGGCCTTTGGTGAATCATTAATCACGCGCGAGACGGTTGCCACCGACACGCCAGCCAGACGGGCCACATCCTTTATTGTCGCCATTCATTACCTTCTTATTGGGGGTAAGCGTTTACACACCAAATAGTGTTGCGGAAAAGCGCCGTGCATTCAAGGGGAGCGGATTTCCGCTCTCCACAAACGTGACGCAGCACACCCCTGGCGGTGTAATCGTTACACGCCCAGTCATGTCTGAAAAATGTGAATCTGAACCTTTAGTTACACTTTGCCTCAGGCTGTTGCGATTGTCCGATAGCAAGGGCGTTAAAGAGGTTGATACAGTTGAGATCCCAGAGGTATTGATTGGTGAGAATTCTTAGTACGGTTTCGTACTCATCTCTTGCACCAACCTGCGCGGATGCGCAGGTTTTTTTTCGCCTCCACTTTTGCTGTCGCTCCCTTATCACTTCTCGTGTAATCTGCCACCATTTACTAATAACCCTCCACACTGGCTGGCAAAGGGAGTTGAGATGCTATTTGGGTTCTTCCGTACGCTTTTCCGTATTCTTTTTCGCATCCGCATCACTGGCGACACCCGGGCGCTTAGCGGCGAACGCGTTTTGATCACACCAAACCATGTTTCCTTTATAGACGGCATCCTGCTGGCGCTGTTTTTGCCCGTGCGTCCGGTGTTTGCGGTGTATACCTCCATCAGCCAGCAGTGGTACATGCGCTGGCTCTCGCCGCTGATTGATTTTGTGCCGCTCGACCCGACAAAGCCGATGATGATTAAGCATCTGGTACGTCTGGTCGAGCAGGGGCGTCCGGTGGTCATTTTCCCTGAAGGACGTATCTCCGTGACCGGTTCGCTGATGAAAATCTACGACGGCGCGGGGTTTGTTGCGGCGAAGTCAAAAGCGACCGTGGTGCCGCTGCGTATTGAAGGCGCGGAGCTGACCCATTTCAGCCGTCTGAAGGGGCTGGTGAAGCAGCGTCTGTTCCCCAAAATCACGCTGCATATCCTGCCGCCAACGTCATTACCGATGCCCGACGCGCCGCGTGCCCGCGATCGCCGTAAAATCGCCGGGGAAATGCTGCATCAGATTATGATGGAAGCGCGTATGGCCGTGCGCCCGCGCGAAACGCTGTACGAATCCCTGCTTTCCGCGCAGTACCGCTATGGCGCGAAGAAAAACTGCATCGAAGACATCAACTTTACCCCGGATACCTATCGCAAACTGCTGACCAAGACCCTGTTTGTGGGCCGTATTCTGGAGAAGTACAGCAAAAAGGGCGAAAAGATTGGCCTGATGCTGCCTAACGCGGGCATCAGCGCGGCGGTGATTTTCGGCGCGGTTTCCCGGGGCCGGATCCCGGCGATGATGAACTACACGGCGGGCGTGAAGGGGCTGACCAGCGCCATTACTGCCGCTCAGATTAATACCGTCTTTACCTCCCGCCAGTTCCTGGACAAAGGCAAGCTCTGGCATCTTCCCGAGCAGCTCACTCAGGTGCGCTGGGTCTTCCTGGAAGATCTGAAAGCGGACGTGACCACCGGCGACAAGCTGTGGATTTTTGCGCATCTGCTGATGCCGCGTCTGGCCCAGGTCAAACAGCAGCCGGAAGATGACGCGATTATCCTCTTCACGTCGGGATCGGAGGGCAACCCGAAAGGCGTCGTCCACAGCCACAAGAGCATTCTGGCGAACGTCGAGCAGATCAAAAGCATCGCCGACTTTACCGCGAACGACCGCTTTATGTCGGCGCTGCCGCTGTTCCACTCCTTTGGCCTGACGGTGGGGCTGTTCACGCCGCTCCTGACCGGTGCAGAAGTGTTCCTTTACCCAAGCCCGCTGCATTACCGCATCGTGCCGGAGCTGGTGTATGACCGTAACTGTACCGTTCTGTTCGGGACCTCTACCTTCCTGGGGAACTATGCGCGTTTTGCCAATCCGTATGACTTCTATCGCGTGCGGTACGTGGTGGCCGGTGCGGAAAAACTGCAGGAGAGCACGCGTCAGATCTGGCAGGACAAGTTTGGCCTGCGCATTCTCGAAGGCTATGGCGTGACCGAGTGTGCGCCCGTGGTCTCGATTAACGTGCCGATGGCGGCGAAACCGGGAACGGTTGGCCGCATTCTGCCGGGGATGGACGCGCGTCTGCTGGCGGTGCCGGGCATAGAGGACGGCGGCCGCCTGCAGCTGAAAGGGCCAAACGTGATGAACGGGTATCTGCGCGTGGAAAACCCAGGCGTGCTGGAAGCGCCGACGGCGGAGAACGTCAACGGCGAGGTTGAAACCGGCTGGTACGACACCGGTGATATTGTCCGCTTTGATGAACAAGGCTTTGTACAGATCCAGGGACGCGCGAAACGCTTCGCCAAAATCGCCGGTGAAATGGTCTCTCTGGAAATGGTTGAGCAACTGGCGACGGCCGTGTCCGCCGAGAAGATGCACGCCACCGTCGTGAAGAGCGATGCCAGCAAAGGTGAGGCGCTGGTACTGTTTACGACAGACAGTGAGCTTAAGCGCGACAGATTACTGAGCTATGCACGCGAACACGGTATTCCTGAACTGGCCGTGCCGCGCGATATTCGCTACCTGAAACAGCTCCCGGTGCTGGGCAGCGGGAAGCCCGATTTCGTGACCCTGAAAGGCATGGTTGAAGAGGCGGAACAGCAAAATGCATGAGTCAGTACACACTAACACATCCCTCAGGTCGAAAGGCATGATGGCCGTCATCGCCGCGCAGTTTCTCTCTGCGTTCGGTGATAACGCGCTGCTGTTTGCCACGCTGGCGCTGCTGAAAGCCGAGTTTTACCCCGACTGGAGTCAGCCGATCCTGCAGATGGTGTTTGTGGGCGCTTACATTATCTTTGCTCCGTTTGTGGGACAGGTGGCGGACAGCTTTCCGAAAGGCCGGGTGATGATGTTTGCCAACGGCCTCAAGCTGCTGGGGGCGGCCAGCATTTGCTTTGGCTTCAATCCGTTTATTGGCTATACGCTGGTGGGCATTGGGGCCGCCGCTTACTCGCCGGCGAAGTACGGCATCCTCGGAGAGCTGACCACGGGGGATAAGCTGGTGAAAGCCAACGGCCTGATGGAATCGTCAACGATTGCCGCTATTCTGCTCGGATCCGTCGCGGGCGGCGTGCTGGCCGACTGGCATGTGCTGGCGGCACTGGGCGTGTGTGCGGTGGTGTATGGCGGGGCGGTCGTGGCGAACCTGTTTATTCCGAAGCTGCCGGTGGCTCGCCCGGGCCAGTCCTGGCGCGTTAAACCAATGACCGGCAGCTTCTTTACCGCCTGCCGCGTGCTGTGGCGTAACGGTGAAACGCGTTTCTCCCTGATGGGGACCAGTATGTTCTGGGGCGCGGGCGTTACGCTGCGCTTCCTGCTGGTGCTGTGGGTGCCCGTGGCGCTGGGCATTACGGACAACGCGACGCCGACCTATCTTAATGCGATGGTGGCCATCGGCATTGTTGTGGGGGCAGGCGCGGCGGCGAAGCTGGTGACGCTCGAGACGGTAGCACGCTGCATGCCCGCAGGGATCCTGATTGGCGTGGTGGTGCTGATCTTCTCGCTGCAGCATGCGTTATTGCCTGCCTATGTCCTCCTGATCCTGATTGGTATTCTGGGGGGCTTCTTCGTGGTGCCGCTGAACGCGTTGCTGCAGGAGCGTGGCAAGCAGACCGTCGGGGCGGGGAATGCCATCGCCGTACAAAACCTGGGTGAAAACCTGGCGATGCTGTTAATGCTGGGACTCTACTCGCTGGCGGTAAAAGTGGGTGTGCCGGTGGTGGGGATTGGCGTCGGGTTTGGCGGGCTGTTTGCGATTGCGATTGCTGCATTATGGCTCTGGCAACGTCGCCGTTGATATATAGCCGGGTGGCGGCTTCGCCTTACCCGGCCTGGGTTTGAGCACCTGCAGGCCCGGTAAGCGTAGCGCCACCGGGCAAAAGTATCAGGCTACGGTGCAGGATAAGTATAAACCTGATGCACCGCTTCAATCTCCGCTAACACCTCTTCACTCAGGTTCAGATGGAAACTCTCAATATTGGTTTTCAGCTGTTCCATCGTGGTTGCGCCCAGCAGGGTACTGGCAACAAACGGCTGACGACGCACGAAGGCCAGCGCCATCTGCGCAGGGTCAAGACCGTGACGCTTCGCGATATCCACATAGGCGGCAACGGCTTTCTGCGTCTGCTCGCCGCTGTAGCGGGTAAAGCGGCTAAAGAGGGTATTACGCGCACCGGCCGGTTTCGCACCGTTCAGGTATTTCCCCGTCAGCGTGCCGAAGCCGAGACAGGAGTAGGCGAGCAGTTCCACCTCTTCATACTGCGTCACTTCGGCCAGACCCACTTCATAGCTGCGGTTAAGCAGGCTGTAAGGGTTCTGGATAGTCACGATACGCGGCAGATCGTGCTTATCCGCCAGGTGCAGATAGCGCATGACCCCAAAGGCCGTTTCGTTAGAGACACCAATGTAGCGGATTTTTCCCGCACGCTGGCATTCGGTCAGCGCTTCCAGCGTTTCCAGCAGCGTCACGGTGGGGGCGCTCTCATTCCAGCTGTAGCCGAGCTTACCAAAGCAGTTGGTTGGCCGCTGCGGCCAGTGCACCTGGTAGAGGTCGAGATAGTCGGTTTGCAGACGCTTGAGGCTGGCGTCCAGTGCAGCGCGGATATTTTTGCGATCGAGGATCTGGTTCGGGCGGATCCCGGTATCGTTGTTGCGCGCGGGGCCACTGACTTTGGAGGCAATCACCAGCTTTTCACGGTTGCCGCGTTTTGCCAGCCAGTTACCGACGTAGGTTTCGGTAAGTCCCTGCGTCTCAGGACGTGGCGGTACAGGGTACATCTCTGCGACATCAATCAGGTTAATGCCCTGGCTGACAGCGTAATCGAGTTGTGCATGGGCATCGGCTTCGCTGTTTTGTTCACCAAATGTCATCGTGCCCAACCCCAGTTGGCTAATTTCCAGAGCGCTGTGGGGGATACGGTGATAATGCATAGCCGGCTTCCTCAATAGACTTATAGACCGCGTCAGGCCGTGCCCGACAAAGGAATATAAACATGGCAGAGGGGAAGCAAAAGGGGAAGAAAAAAATCAAAAAGGCCAGCAAGCGACTGACCTCTCTCTGTTTATCGCTCGATAATTTGCGAGACTTCGTCGCGATTGATCTGCATTTTATTGCCTTCCTGGTCGCGGTAGCTGACCAGACCGGTATCATCGTCGACTTCGGGTTTACCGTCGGTCAGGATCATTCGACCATCTTTTGTCGCCATGACGTAATCGCTGCTACAGCCCGATACAGCAAACGCTAAACCGACTGCTGACACTAACACTGCCCATTTTTTCATCGTTATCGTCCTCATCTGGCTTGTATCAAATCATAATCTAGTATTAACCCGATATGGCGACTTGAGGAAGCGGTAAAATCTTAAAAAGCAGTCGATTATGTTCGAGAGCTCTCAAAATAAGTAAAAAACTATGTTTTCAACAGGAAATGACGTGCGAGTAGTGCACCGGTGAAATTCTTTTTGAGATAAAAACCGCGCGGCAACGTCAGGATAGGCTCGCCCTGCGCGCCGATTGCCTCGGTAAGTGCTTTACTGTTGGCCGCTTTCGGACGCAGCTGTAATACTTCTCCGTGTCGGGCGGTGATACGCTCTACCTGCCCAAGCACAATCATGTCCATCAGCTCCTCCCAGTCCAGACGCAACTGATGCTCCTCATCCTCGTCAGGGCTCCAGAGCAGCGGCGCGCCGACGCGTCGGTCGGCCAGGGGGATCTGACGCTCACCCTCAACCGGTACCCACAATACGCGCTTCAGCTTGTGGCGAACGTGGCTGGTTTCCCAGGTTACGCCGGTATTGCCGGTTAATGGCGCAACGCAGACGAAGGTGGTCTCAAGCGGCTTGCCCTGGCGGTCTACAGGGATGGTTTTTAACTCCACGCCAAGGGCTGCAAAATCCTGCTCGGGTTTGCTCCCTGCGCTGGCACCCAGCCACAGCTCCAGCAGCATACCGATCCAGCCTTTATCCCGCTTCAGATCCTTTGGGATCGGAAGCCCGGCCATTGCCGCCAGCTCGCCAAGCGAAAAGCCAGCCAGACGCTGTGCCTGCAGTAGCAACTGGCTCTCGCTGGACGGTGGTGAGAGCAAGGGTGTAAGCGGGTGCATGACGGTAACCTTTTGATTAAAAAATAAACGAAGAAATTGTCCCCTGTGGATAGAGTTTAACTTTTTCTGTACCAATATGACATCTCTATGATTTATAGGTTTTTTTATTGGTCTGAAATCGTTTCGCCTGGGTGGAAAAAGCGGTTGTTCAAATCTGGTCACTGACAATGAACAGGATCTTACACCATGTTATCCACAGAAAAATGGGATAACTGGGCATAACCCTGACTACTGTTTCCATTTACAGCCTTGACGTGCGATGAAAATCGAATTTTCAAACAAATTGTGACTAACTTATTGGCACAATCTGTGGATAAAACCGACGCTGTTCGATCTTTCATCAGTGCGACGAACCCTGATGTGACGATCGTCACGCTAATCAGTTTTTTGTTTATCTCAATGCGTATAACTCTATGAAAATAATCATATTAATTCGGTGGGGTATAAAAGGGTCTTTCGCGGCGCTTGAGGTTGTTCATCGGTAATCAGACACTTCTTCACAACTATATCCACAGAAAAGGTGAATAAAATTCCCTTTGCTGTCTCACATCTGTTTATAACTCCGCACATATTTGTGAGTTATTCAATTGTTATTAGGTTGCAGGCCTGTAAGAGAGTGGTTTACCGCCTCCCTGTAGTGTGAAACAATCATTCATATATAAGGTTTAGTTTGGGGTAGTCCGGTGATTGATGACGATGGCTACCGCCCAAACGTAGGAATAGTAATTTGTAATCGTCAGGGCCAGGTGATGTGGGCCCGTCGATATGGTCAGCACTCCTGGCAGTTCCCGCAAGGCGGGATCAATCCTGGAGAGTCCCCAGAACAAGCGATGTACCGGGAGCTTTTTGAAGAGGTCGGTTTGAGCCGAAAAGATGTTCGCATCCTGGCTTCGACCCGCAACTGGTTGCGTTACAAGTTACCGAAACGTTTGGTGCGTTGGGACACAAAGCCGGTTTGTATCGGCCAGAAACAGAAGTGGTTTCTGTTGCAGTTGGTGGGCAACGATTCAGACATCAATATGCAAACCAGCAGTACGCCGGAGTTCGATGGCTGGCGCTGGGTGAGCTATTGGTATCCTGTTCGTCAGGTCGTGTCATTTAAGCGCGATGTTTACCGTAGGGTGATGAAAGAGTTTGCAAGTGTGGTGATGCAGCTTCAGGAGATCCCGCCTAAGCCGCAGAGCGCACCTGCCTGGCGACGTAAAAGAGGTTAAGCTACGCAAATCATGCTCACCCGCTTGCGAGAAATAGTCGAGAAGGTGGCCAGCGCGCCGCGTCTGAACGAGGCGCTGAATATTCTGGTCACCGACATCTGTCTTGCGATGGAGACCGAGGTCTGTTCGGTGTATCTGGCCGACCACGATCGGCGCTGCTATTACCTGATGGCGACCCGTGGTTTGAAAAAACCGCGTGGACGCACCGTAACGCTCGCATTTGATGAGGGTATCGTGGGTCTGGTTGGGCGACTGGCTGAACCCATTAACCTTGCTGACGCGCAAAAACACCCCAGCTTTAAATACATTCCTTCCGTAAAAGAAGAGCGCTTCCGCGCTTTCCTTGGCGTGCCGATTATCCAGCGTCGCCAGCTGCTCGGCGTGCTGGTTGTCCAGCAGCGTGAGCTACGTCAGTACGACGAAAGCGAGGAGTCATTCCTCGTCACGCTGGCCACGCAGATGGCGGCGATCCTCTCCCAGTCTCAGCTTGCCGCGCTCTTTGGTCAGTATCGCCATACGCGCATTCGTGCCCTTCCTGCCTCGCCAGGCGTGGCGATTGCTGAAGGCTGGATGGATGCCACGCTGCCGCTCATGGAGCAGGTTTACGAAGCCTCAACGCTTGATGAAGCGCTGGAGCGCGAGCGGCTTACCGCCGCGCTGGAAGAGGCCGCGAATGAATTTCGTCGCTACAGCAAGCGCTTTGCCGCAGGCGCGCAAAAAGAGACGGCGGCCATTTTTGACCTCTATTCGCACCTGCTTTCCGATGCGCGCCTGCGCCGTGAGCTTTTTGCGGAAGTGGATAAAGGCTCGGTCGCGGAGTGGGCGGTTAAGAAGGTCATCGAAAAATTTGCCGATCAATTTGCGGCGCTGACCGACGGTTACCTGAAAGAGCGCGCAGGCGATCTGCGCGCCCTGGGGCAGCGCCTGCTGTTCCATCTTGATGACACCATTCAGGGGCCTAACGCCTGGCCAAAACGGTTTGTTCTGGTCGCCGATGAACTCTCAGCAACGACGCTGGCTGAACTGCCGCAGGACAGGCTGGCTGGTGTGGTGGTGCGCGATGGTGCCGCCAACTCGCACGCCGCCATTATGGTGCGCGCGCTGGGTATCCCTACCGTTATGGGGGCGGACATTCAGCCGTCGGTGCTTCATCGCCGTACGCTGGTGGTCGACGGCTATCGCGGTGAGCTGCTGGTCGATCCTGAGCCGGTTCTGCTCCAGGAATACCAGCGTCTTATCAGCGAAGAGAATGAATTAAGCAAGCTGGCGGAAGATGACGTTAACCTGCCCGCCCAGCTTAAGAGCGGTGAGCGGATCAAAGTCATGCTCAACGCCGGTTTAAGCCCTGAACATGAAGAGAAGCTGGGCAGCCGAATCGACGGTATTGGCCTGTACCGCACCGAAATCCCGTTCATGCTGCAAAGCGGCTTTCCCTCTGAAGAGGAGCAGGTGGCGCAGTATCAGGGCATGCTGCAAATGTTTAACGACAAACCTGTCACCCTGCGAACCCTGGACGTCGGGGCGGATAAACAGCTGCCCTATATGCCGATCAGCGAAGAAAACCCGTGCCTGGGCTGGCGTGGGATCCGCATTACGCTCGATCAGCCGGAGATCTTCCTGATCCAGGTGCGTGCGATGCTGCGCGCCAACGCGGCGACGGGCAATCTCAGCATTTTACTGCCGATGGTCACCAGCATCGATGAGATCGACGAAGCGCGTCGGTTGATCGAACGTGCAGGCCGTGAAGTGGAAGAGATGATCGGTTATGCGATTCCGAAACCGCGGATCGGCGTCATGCTTGAAGTGCCGTCTATGGTCTTTATGCTGCCGCAGCTGGCGAACCGGGTGGATTTTATCTCTGTCGGCACGAACGACCTGACGCAATATATTCTGGCCGTCGACCGTAACAACACCCGCGTCGCCAGTATCTATGACAGCCTGCATCCGGCGATCATTCGCGCCTTAGCGATGATTGCCCGTGAAGCGGAGCAGTACGGCATTGATTTACGCCTGTGCGGTGAAATGGCCGGGGACTCCATGTGCGTTGCGATCCTGATTGGTCTGGGATATCGCCATCTGTCGATGAACGGTCGCGCTGTTGCCCGCGTGAAGTATCTGCTGCGGCATATTGACATCAATGATGCCCGCGAACTGGCAGAACGTAGCCTTGAGGCGCAGCTGGCTGCTGAGGTTCGCCACCAGGTCGCGGCGTTTATGGAACGACGCGGTATGGGCGGTCTGATCCGCGGCGGCCGCTAAAGCCTTTCTCCCTCTCCCTGTGGGAGAAGGCACCAGCGCGCATAAAACCCTATACACATCTTTTACATCTCGGGCGCATCCTCCGCGCCCGCCTTGTGCTATGATTCGCAACTTTGGAGCCTCTGCTTACGGCAGAATCGCATTTCTACCGCTGTCCACTTTCAGCGGAATAACAACATCTTGTGGTGACAGATGAACAGTGGTTATCTGCATTTTCCGGAATTTGATCCGGTCATTTTCTCAGTAGGACCTGTTTCGCTTCACTGGTACGGTCTGATGTACCTGGTGGGCTTCATTTTTGCCATGTGGCTCGCTGGCCGTCGCGCCAGCCGTCCTGGCAGCGGCTGGACCAAAAACGAAGTTGAAAACCTGCTCTATGCGGGCTTCCTCGGCGTATTCCTCGGTGGCCGTATTGGGTATGTGCTGTTCTATAACTTCCCGGTATTCCTGAACGATCCCCTCTATCTGTTCCGCGTCTGGGACGGCGGCATGTCCTTCCACGGCGGCCTGATTGGGGTGATTCTGGTGATGGTGATTTTTGCCAAACGCACCAAACGCAACTTCTTCCAGGTGTCAGATTTCATCGCACCGCTGATCCCGTTTGGTCTCGGGGCAGGCCGTCTGGGCAACTTCATCAACGGTGAGCTGTGGGGGCGTGTCGACCCGAGCGTTTCCTTTACCATGCTGTTCCCGGGGTCGCGCGCGGAAGACATGGCGCTGTTGCCGTCGCACCCTGAGTGGCAGTCCATTTTCGATACCTACGGCGTGCTGCCGCGCCATATGTCCCAGCTGTACGAGCTGGCGCTGGAAGGCGTGGTGCTGTTTATCATCCTTAACCTGTTTATCCGCAAGCCACGTCCGATGGGTGCTGTCTCCGGCCTGTTCCTGATTGGCTACGGTGCATTCCGTATTATCGTCGAGTTCTTCCGCCAGCCGGACGCCCAGTTTACCGGCGAGTGGGTAGAGTACATCAGCATGGGGCAGATCCTCTCCATTCCGATGATCGTCGCGGGTGCCATTATGATGATTTGGGCGTATCGTCGTCGTCCACAGCAACAACTTTCCTGAGGAACCATGAAACAGTATCTTGAATTGATGAAAAAAGTGCTCGATGAGGGCACGCCGAAAAATGACCGCACCGGTACCGGTACGCTCTCCATTTTTGGCCACCAGATGCGCTTCAACCTGCAAGAAGGCTTCCCGCTGGTGACGACAAAGCGCTGCCACCTGCGCTCGATCATTCATGAACTGCTCTGGTTCCTGCAAGGCGATACTAACGTTGCGTATCTGCACGAAAATAACGTCTCCATCTGGGACGAATGGGCAGACGAGAACGGCAACCTGGGCCCCGTTTACGGCAAGCAGTGGCGCGCATGGCCAACGCCTGATGGCCGCCATATTGACCAGATCACCACCGTGATGAACCAGCTGAAAAACGATCCGGACTCGCGCCGCATCATCGTTTCCGCCTGGAACGTTGGCGAACTGGATAAAATGGCGCTGGCGCCGTGCCACGCGTTCTTCCAGTTCTATGTCGCTGACGGCAAGCTCTCCTGCCAGCTCTACCAGCGCTCCTGTGACGTGTTCCTCGGTCTGCCGTTTAACATTGCCAGCTATGCGCTGTTAGTTCATATGATGGCGCAGCAGTGCGACCTGGAAGTGGGTGATTTCGTCTGGACCGGTGGGGATACCCATCTCTACAGCAACCATATGGAACAGACGCATCTCCAGCTAACCCGCGAACCGCGTGCGCTGCCGAAGCTGATCATCAAACGCAAACCGGCATCAATCTTCGACTACCGCTTTGAAGATTTCGAGATTGAGGGCTACGACCCGCACCCGGGCATCAAAGCGCCTGTCGCGATCTGATGCCGTAAAGCCTGACACAACCGGTGCTGTTTAGCGCCGGTTTTTTTTCGCCTTTCTCCCGTTTCCCGAAGCGCTATCCAGAAGGCGTGCAACGCACTGCAACCCTCCCAATTCTGCGGATGACGCCTCGTAAAACGATAATCCGATGCTCGTCATGTTCACGGCGCTTCGCCACACTCCCGGTATGAAAAAAGAGAACGGTTTTACGCTTATCGAAACGCTGGTCGCTGTTTCGCTTGTCGTCATCCTCAGCGCTTCAGGTCTGTACGGCTGGGACAGCTGGCAACGGCATCAGCGGCTGTGGCAAACCGCCAGTCAGGTGCGAGATTACCTGCTGTTTCTGCGCAACCATGCCAACCGCCACAACCGCGACCATCAAATCACCCGTCAGCGGGTTGGCGACAGGGACTGTCTGGTGAGCTCTGCCGTGCAGGGCTGTGAGAAGGACAGCCCCTTTGTGCTGCTCCCCCTCTGGCCTGAGGTCGCGATCGGCGAGGTCACGCCGTCGCTGGGGTTCTATGGATTACGGGATACGGCATGGGCAGGGCGGATACGCGTTCAAAGTCGTGCCGGAGACTGGCTGATTATCGTTTCAGACGGAGGGCGCATCAGGATGTGTAAGGTCTCCGAGGGAGGACAATGTCGATGAGACAGGGCGGCTTTTCGCTTACCGAAGTGCTGATTGCTACAGCCATCAGCAGCCTGTTATTGATAAGCGCATCGCGCTTTTTACCCGGATTGCAGCGGGCGGTATTACTGCAATCTGCCCAGCGAGAGCTGGAAGAAGAGGTCTGGCAACGCCTGTTCGCCCTCGGCAAACAGCTTCAGCGTGCGGGGTACTGCGCGGGAAATTGCCAGGGACAGGCGCTGACGATCGGCAGGCAGGGGCGCTGCATCATTGCGCGGTGGGATGCCAACAGTAACGGCTACTGGGATAGCAGCGCATCAGAAAATGACAGCACCGGTTTTCGTCTGGAATCGGGGGCGCTGGAAACCCTGCGTGGCGCGACGTCGTGTGAAGGAAAAGGGTGGGAAAAGCTCACGGACCCGGACAGGCTTGCGATAGCACACTTTGTGGTGAGGAGAGTCGAACATGCCGGTTTTGCACCAGAGCTGAATATCGAACTGGCCGCGAGGCGTAAAGATGAAAAAGGGGAACCCTGGCAGGCGTTGTATACGGTCACGGGGTACAACCTGTGAATCGTCAACGCGGCATATCTTCGCTGGCGTTGGTTCTGCTTTTACTGGTGCTCGGTACTTTGATCCTGACGGGCCTCAATCAGCAGCTCACAACGTTCAGTGCACTCGTCGGCGGTGAGAGCCGCTCGCTTCAGCAGCAGGCGACGGTGCAGTCCGCGCTTGAGTGGGGGCGCGTTCAGCGCTGGGCGTCAGCGCCACCAGTCCAGTGCAAAACGACATCGGCATGGCGGGTGTGTTTGCGTCAGCTGAGCGAGGCGCGGGTACTGCTGATAGCCGGCGGCAACGACCTACTGCTCTGGCGCAGGGGAGAGATCGTCGACGGGATAGTGCGCTTTTCGCCTCACGGCTGGAGCGATTTTTGCCCCCTTAAGGAGAGTGCGTTATGTCAGCTGCCGTGAGCAGAGAAAAAGGGTTTAGCATGGTTGAGGTCCTGCTGGCGATGATGCTGCTGGTGGTGGTCGTGACGGCACTGTCGGGGTATCACCGGGCGCTGGCGGCGCGGTTCACCGTGTTTAATCAGTATCGCCAGCTCTGGCACCATGCCTGGAACCAGTCTCAGCTCTCAACAAATGTTCTCCCGGCAGGCTGGCAGGCCAGTCGGGGGCAGACAACGCTCGCAGGATGTGTCAGCATCACGGTTACACTTATTTCTCCTCTGGGTCGGCGCGGTGAGTTAACGCGTCTGCATTGCCCGGTTAGCCAGTAGTCGGGAGCGTCTATGTTAAGGGTCTACCACTCAAATCGTCTGGATGTGCTGGAAGCACTGATGGAGTTTATCGTTGAGCGCGAGCGGCTTGACGATCCTTTTGAGCCTGAAATGGTGCTGGTGCAGAGCACCGGTATGGCGCAGTGGCTGCAAATGTCGCTTTCCCGCAAGTTTGGTATTGCCGCGAATATTGATTTCCCGCTGCCTGCGAGCTTTATCTGGGAGATGTTTGTCCGCGTGTTGCCGGATATCCCGGAGCAGAGCGCCTTCAACAAGCAGGCCATGAGCTGGAAGCTGATGGCGCTGCTGCCGGAAATGCTGCAGCACGATGAATTTGCCATGCTGCGCCACTACCTCAATGACGATACCGACAAGCGCAAGCTGTTCCAGCTGGCGTCGCGCACTGCCGATCTCTACGACCAATACCTTGTTTACCGCTCTGACTGGTTAATTCGTTGGGAAGCGGGCGAGTTGGTTGAAGGCCTGCCGGAGGCGCAAATATGGCAGGCCCCGCTGTGGAAAGCGCTGGTGGAGCATACCGAGAGACAGGGCCAACCTAAGTGGCACCGTGCCAATCTCTACGATCGGTTTATCTCAATACTTGAAAATGCGTCGGAACGCCCGGCCCGACTGCCGTCACGCGTTTTTATCTGCGGGATATCCGCATTACCCCCTGTCTATCTGAAGGCGCTGAATGCGCTGGGTAAACATATTGATATTCATATTTTGTTTACCAACCCTTGCCGACAGTATTGGGGGGATATTCTCGACGAACGCTGGCTTGCACGGCTGGTAACTCGCCAACGAAAACGCCTTTTTGAAGAACGATCCATCCCGCTGTTTAAAGACGGCTCGACGGCCGGGCAGCTTTTCGATGAAGACGGTATCCAGAACCTGCCCAATCCGCTGCTTGCCTCGTGGGGGAAGCTGGGGCGTGACTACATTCACATGCTTTCAGACATCACTTCCTCAGGTGAAGGTGATGTGGATGCCTTTGTTGAGATCGCCCCGGACTGCCTGCTGCATAATATTCAGTTAGATATTCTGGATCTGGAAAACCGCGCCGTCATGGGCGTGACGGCGAACGAGTTCGAACGCAGCGACAATAAGCGAAAACTGGATCCTGACGATCGCAGCGTCACGATCCACGTTTGCCACAGCCCGCAGCGTGAGGTCGAAGTGCTTCACGACCAGCTGCTGGCGATGCTGCAGGAGGATCCCGATCTGACGCCACGCGATATCGTGGTGATGGTGGCGGATATCGACACCTACAGTCCCTTTATTCAGGCCGTCTTTGGCAGCGCGACGGGGGAACGGTACCTGCCTTACGCGATTTCTGACCGTCGTGCCCGCCAGTCGCATCCGGTATTGCAGGCGTTTATCACTCTGCTGTCACTGCCGGATAGCCGGTTTATCTCCGAAGATGTCCTGGCGTTGCTGGATGTTCCCGTGCTGGCCGCACGCTTCAACATTAATGAAGAGGGTCTGCGCTACCTTCGTCAGTGGGTGAATGAGTCTGGCGTGCGCTGGGGGATCGATGACGATAACGTTCAGGAGTTCGAGCTTCCCGCAACCGGACAGCACACCTGGCGATTTGGCCTGACGCGTATGCTGTTGGGCTACGCCATGGAAAGTAGCCAGGGTGAGTGGAATGAGGTGCTGCCTTACGATGAGTCCAGCGGGTTAATTGCTGAACTGGTGGGGCATTTAGCATCGCTATTAATGCAGCTTAATCGCTGGCGATATGCGCTGTTGCAGCCGCGTCCACTTGAAGAATGGCTCCCGGTCTGCAGGGCGTTACTCAATGATTTCTTCCTGCCGGACAATGACACCGAAGCGGCGATGGCGCTCATTGAAACCCAGTGGCAGGCTATCATCGACGAAGGCGTGAATTCCCACTACCACGAGGCCATCCCGTTGTCGCTGTTGCGTGATGAGCTGACGCAGCGGCTTGACCAGGAGCGAATCAGCCAGCGTTTCCTGGCGGGGCCTGTCAATATCTGCACCCTGATGCCCATGCGTTCTATCCCGTTCAGGGTGGTCTGCCTGCTTGGCATGAACGACGGTGTGTATCCGCGCGCGCTGCCGCCGCTGGGGTTCGACTTAATGAGCGCAAACCCAAAACGGGGCGATCGTAGCCGCCGCGATGATGACCGCTACCTCTTCCTTGAAGCGCTCATTTCCGCGCAGAGCAAGCTCTATATCAGCTATATTGGCCGTTCTATTCAGGACAACAGCGAGCGTTTCCCCTCCGTACTGGTGCAGGAGCTGGTGGACTATATCGGCCAGAGCCACTACCTGCCGGGAGATGAAGAGCGCAACTGTGATGAAAGCGAGCAGAGGGTGAAAGCCCATATCACCTGTTTCCACAGCCGCATGCCGTTTGACCCGGTGAACTATATTGCCAGCGAGCGCCAGAGCTATGCGCATGAGTGGTTACCGGCGGCGAAAAAGGAGGGGAATGCGCATACTGATTTCATTCAGGAACTTGACCCGCGCCCCATCGACACCCTGACCTTCGAGCAGCTTCAGCGGTTTTGGGCACATCCGGTGCGCGCCTTCTTCCAGCAGCGACTGCAGGTCAACTTCCGCTCTGAAGAGAGTGAAATTCCTGATGCAGAACCGTTTACGCTGGAAGGTCTGGAGCGCTACCAGTTAAACCTGCAGCTGCTGAATGCGCTGGTTGAAGAGGAAGATGCGGACAAACTTTACCGTCGCTACCGTGCTGCGGGTCAGCTGCCCTACGGAGCGTTCGGGGAGATCGTCTGGGAGGCGCAGTGCCAGGAGATGACCGCTCTGGCAGAGCGCGTAAGAGCGTGCCGACAGCCGGGGAAAAGTATTGAAATTGATCTCAACTGCAACGGGGTACAGCTCACGGGCTGGTTAACCCAGGTACAGCCGGATGGGCTGCTGCGCTGGCGGCCCTCAATGCTAAGCGTTTCGCAAGGATTGCAACTCTGGCTGGAACATCTTGTCTACAGTGCGGGTGGGCATAAAGGCGAAAGCCGCATTTTCGTGCGCAAAGAGGGCGAATGGCGCTTCCCGCCGATGGAAGTCGAGCAGGCGTTAGGGTATCTCTCTTTGTACATTGAAGGCTACCGTCAGGGAATGAACAAACCGCTCCTGTTACTACCGGAAAGTGGCGGCGCCTGGATAAAAGCCTGTTATGACGCGCAGAATGATGCGATGTTAACGGATGAGGTTTCGCTCCAGAAAGCGCGCAGTAAGTTTATGCAGGCCTATGAAGGAAACATGATGGTGCGGGGTGAAGGTGAGGATGTCTGGTATCAGCGTTTGTGGCGAGCGCTCGAGCCAGAATACTTTGAGGCTATCACGGAAGAGGCGCAGCGCTACCTGTTGCCGTTGTTTAGATTTAATCAGTCCTGAGCGCTGTATAAAAATTGCGCAGATAAAGGTGTTCATTTATGATGCACTTCTTATCACGGACTGATGTACCCAAAGAAAGAGATGTTGGCGTGTCCAGCACGCAGTTTGTTAATGATGTAGCCGTGATAAAGAGGTCGTAATGCCAGGCAGCACCTTGTTTAAAGCGTTTGTTTTGTTTATTGCCCTTTGGGCGCCCGTCACTCACGCAGACTCCGGTTGGCAACCCGTTCAGGAAACTATCCGTAAGAGCGAAAAAGATACCCGTCAATATCAGGCTATTCGCCTTGATAACGGGATGACCGTGCTGCTGGTTTCCGACCCGCAGGCGGTGAAATCCCTGTCGGCATTAGTGGTGCCGGTTGGGTCGCTGGAAGATCCTGACGCTCATCCTGGGCTTGCACACTATCTGGAACATATGACGCTGATGGGGTCAAAAAAATACCCGCAGCCAGATAGCCTGTCCGAATTTCTGAAGATGCATGGCGGCAGCCACAATGCCAGTACGGCACCGTACCGCACGGCCTTTTATCTCGAAGTCGAAAATGATGCGCTGGAAGGGGCGGTCGATCGCCTTGCCGATTCCATTGCCGCGCCGTTGCTGGATAAAAAATTCGCCGATCGTGAACGCAATGCGGTGAATGCCGAGCTGACCATGGCCCGCACGCGAGACGGTATGCGCATGGCGCAGGTCAGCGCCGAAACCATCAACCCTGCGCACCCGGGTTCGCGCTTCTCCGGTGGTAACCTGGAAACCTTGAGCGACAAACCGAACAGCCCGGTGCTGGATGCCCTGCACGCGTTTCGCGATAAATACTACTCCGCCAACCTGATGAAAGCGGTCATCTACAGCAATAAACCGTTGCCGGAGCTGGCAGCCATGGCGGCCAAAACCTTTGGCCGGGTGCCGAATAAAAATATCGACCTGCCGCAAATAACCGTTCCGGTGGTCACTGACGCGCAAAAAGGCATCGTGATCCACTACGTTCCTGCCATGCCGCGCAAAGTGCTGCGCGTGGAATTCCGCATTGATAACAACACGGCACAGTTCCGCAGTAAAACCGATGAGCTGGTCACCTATCTGATTGGTAACCGTAGCCCGGGTACGCTGTCTGACTGGCTGCAAAAGCAGGGGCTGGCGGAAGGCATTCGCGCCGACTCCGATCCGGTTGTGAACGGCAATAGCGGCGTGCTGGCGATCTCCGCGACCCTGACTGACAAAGGACAGGCCAACCGTGATGAAGTCGTAGCGGCTATCTTTAGCTACCTCTCCTTACTGCGTGAGAAAGGCGTCGATAAGCGCTATTTTGATGAACTCGCGCACGTGCTGGATCTCGATTTCCGCTACCCGTCCATCACCCGCGACATGGATTATGTGGAGTGGCTGGCGGACACCATGATCCGCGTGCCGGTGGAACATACCCTCGACGCGGTGAATATTGCCGACCGGTATGATGCCGGGGCGGTAAAAGACCGCCTGGCGATGATGACGCCGGAGAATGCCCGCATCTGGTACATCAGCCCGAACGAACCGCATAACAAGACGGCGTACTTTGTCGATGCCCCTTATCAGGTGGATAAAATCAGCGCCCAGACCTTCGCCGACTGGCAGAAGAAGGCCGGTGAGATTGCGTTGAAGCTGCCGGAGCTGAACCCCTATATTCCGGATGACTTCTCGCTGATCAAAACGACGAAAGATTACCCGCATCCGGAACTCATCATCGATGAGCCCACGCTGCGCGTCGTGTACACCCCAAGCCGCTATTTCGCCAGCGAGCCAAAGGCCGATGTCAGCGTGGTGCTGCGTAACCCGAAAGCCATGAACAGCGCCAAAAATCAGGTGATGTTCGCGCTCAATGACTATCTCGCCGGTATCGCGCTCGATCAGCTCAGCAACCAGGCCGCCGTGGGCGGGATCAGCTTCTCCACCAACGCCAATAACGGTTTGATGCTTAATGCAAACGGCTATACCCAGCGCTTACCTCAGCTGTTCCAGGCCCTGCTGGAGGGCTACTTCAGCTACACGCCGACGGAAGAGCAGCTTGAGCAGGCTAAATCCTGGTATGCCCAGATGATGGATTCTGCCGAGAAGGGCAAGGCTTACGATCTGGCGCTTATGCCAGCGCAAATGCTGTCGCAGGTTCCTTATTTCCAGCGTGAGGATCGCCGCGCGCTGCTGCCTTCCATCTCCTTAAAAGACGTGCTGGCGTACCGCGATGCGCTGAAAACCAACACGCGTCCGGAGTTCCTGATCGTCGGCAACATGAGTGAGGAGCAGGCCAAAACCCTGGCGCAGAAAGTTCGCACTCAGCTCGGCTCTAAAGGCGACGAGTGGTGCCGCAACCAGGACGTGCTGGTTGAGAAAAAGCAGAATGTGATCTTTGAAAAAGCGGGTAACAGCACGGATTCCGCGCTGGCCGCGGTCTTTGTGCCAACGGGCTACGATGAATTCGCCAGTTCAGCGCAGAGCGCCGTGCTGGGACAGATTATTCAGCCGTGGTTCTATAACCAGTTACGCACAGAGGAGCAGCTTGGCTACGCGGTGTTTGCCTTCTCCATGAACGTCGGTCGTCAGTGGGGGCTGGGCTTCCTGCTGCAAAGCAGCGATAAACAGCCGGCGTATCTCTGGCAGCGTTACCAGGCTTTCTTCCCGCAGGTGGAAGCAAAACTGCGTGCCATGAAGCCGGAAGAGTTCGCTCAGATCCAGCAGGCCGTCATCGCGCAGGTGATGCAGCCGCCGCAGACGCTGGGTGAAGAAGCCTCGCAGCTGAGCAAAGATTTCGATCGCGGTAATCTGAAATTTGATTCGCGTGATAAAGTAGTGGCCGAGATAAAACAGCTGACGCCGCAGAAGGTTGCCGACTTCTTCCATCAGGCGGTCATTAAGCCGCAGGGAATCACCATCCTGTCTCAGGTTTCCGGTAGCCAGAACGGGAAAACGGAGTACGTTAACCCGAAAGGCTGGAAAGTCTGGAAGAGCGTCAGCGCGCTGCAGCAATCTATGCCCTGGAGTAAGAAAGAATGACCGATACCGCTGAGTCCCTTGATCCCTTACGTTTACCTCTGCAGGGTGAACGATTGATTGAAGCCTCAGCGGGAACTGGAAAAACCTTCACCATTGCCGCCCTCTATCTGCGCCTGCTGTTAGGCCTTGGCGGCAACGCCGCTTTTCCACGTCCTTTGAGCGTGGAAGAGCTGCTGGTGGTCACCTTCACCGAGGCCGCTACCGCGGAGCTGCGGGGCCGTATTCGTACCAATATCCACGAGCTGCGCATTGCCTGTCTGCGTCAGAGCACGGATAACCCCCTCTACGCGAGCCTTCTGGAAGAGATTGCCGATAAGCAGCAGGCAGCCCAGTGGCTGCTGCTCGCTGAACGGCAGATGGACGAAGCGTCCGTCTTTACCATTCACGGTTTTTGCCAGCGCATGCTGAGCCTGAACGCGTTCGAGTCCGGTATGCTGTTCGAACAGCAGCTCATTGAAGATGAGTCCGTGCTTCGCTATCAGGCCTGCGCGGATTTCTGGCGTCGCCACTGCTACCCCTTACAGCGCGATATTGCCGAAGCGGTACACGCGCTCTGGAAAGGCCCGGAAGCGCTGCTGCGCGCGATCGATCGTTATCTACAGGGGGAAGCGCCGGTCATCAAATCCCCGCCGCCGGCAGATGAAACCCTGGCCTCGCGGCATGAAAAAATCATCGCGAAAATTGCAGACATCAAGCAAAAGTGGATGGAGTCAGTCGGCGAGATTGACGCCATTATCGAAAATTCCGGGATTGACCGTCGCAAGTTCAACCGTGGCAATCAGGGAAAATGGATCGACAAGGTCAGCGCCTGGGCGCAGGAAGAGACGCGGGGCTACCAGCTCCCGGACGCGCTGGAGAAATTCTCCCAACGTTTCCTGGCTGAGCGGACCAAAGCCGACGGCATTGTACCTGAGCATCCCCTGTTTGTGGCGATTGAAACCCTGCTGGCGGAGCCCCTTACGCTCAACGATCTGATGATCGCTCGCGCCATGACGGAAATTCGTGAAGCCGTGGCGCGCGAAAAGCGCCGCCGTGGCGAGCTGGGGTTCGACGATATGCTGAGCCGCCTGGATGCGGCGCTGTGCAGTGAAAATGGCGAAGCGCTTGCCGCCGCGATTCGCACCCGCTTCCCGGTGGCGATGATAGACGAATTCCAGGACACCGACCCTCAGCAGTACCGCATTTTCCGCCGTATCTGGCGCCAGCAGCCCGACACCGCGCTGCTGTTAATCGGCGATCCGAAACAGGCCATCTACGCCTTCCGCGGTGCGGATATTTTTACCTACATGAAGGCTCGCAGCGAGGTTGATGCGCACTACACGCTCGATACCAACTGGCGCTCCTCTCCCGGCATGGTGGAAAGCGTCAACGCGCTGTTTAGCCGCATGGAAACGGCGTTTATGTTCCGGGAGATCCCGTTTCAGCCGGTAAAATTTGCCCCGAAAAATGCCTCGCTGCGCTTCGAGTTTAACGGCGTGACGCAGCCTGCCATGAACTTCTGGCTGCTGGATGGGGAAGGCTGTGGCGTTGCCGACTATCAAAATGCCATGGCCCAGCACTGTGCCGCGCAAATCCGTGACTGGCTCAGTGCCGGGGCGCGGGGCGAGGCGCTGCTGTGGAAGGGGGATAACCCCACCCCGGTAAAGGCATCGGATATTACGGTGCTGGTGCGCAGTCGTCAGGAGGCCGCATTCATCCGCGACGCCCTGACGTTACTGAATATCCCCTCCGTCTACCTCTCGAACCGTGACAGCGTCTTTGAAACGCTTGAGGCGCAGGAGATGTTATGGCTGCTGCAGGCCGTGCTGGCCCCGGAGCGGGAAAGTACATTGCGCAGCGCATTAGCCAGCGCGATGCTCGGACTGAACGCGCGCGATATTGATACCCTCAACAATGACGAAGCCGCGTGGGATGCCGTGGTAGAGGAGTTTGTGCGCTATCGCGAAAAATGGCAGAAGCGCGGCGTGATGGCGATGGTGCGCGAGCTCATGGCTCAGCGCCACATTGCGGAGAATATGCTGGCTACCGCAGGCGGCGAGCGGCGTTTGACCGATATTTTACACATCAGCGAACTCTTGCAGGAAGCGGGTACACAGCTGGAGAGCGAGCACGCCCTGGTGCGCTGGCTGGCGCAGCAGATTGCCGATCCGAACAGCAATTCCTCCAGCCAGCAGATGCGCCTCGAGAGTGATAAACATCTGGTGCAGATCGTCACCATCCACAAGTCGAAAGGCCTGGAATATCCGCTGGTCTGGCTGCCGTTTATCGCCAATTACCGCGTGCAGGATCAGGCTTTTTACCACGATCGCGAGTCTTTTGAGGCGGTGCTCGATCTCAGCAACGCGGAGTCCAGCGTTGAGCTGGCAGAGGCCGAACGTCTGGCGGAAGATTTACGCCTGCTCTACGTGGCGCTAACCCGCTCGGTCTGGCACTGCAGCCTGGGCGTTGCGCCGCTGTTCCGGCGTCGGGGCGAAAAGAGCGGGGAGAGCGATTTTCATCTGAGCGCGCTGGGGCGGCTTATTCAGCAGGGTGAACCCAAAGACGCGGCGGGCCTGCGGCAGTGCATCGAATCGCTTTGTACTGAGCATGTTGCCCTGCATATTCCATCGCTGCCCGACAACAGCCGCTGGCACATGCCAGAGCCGCACGAGTCAGATCTCCATGCCCGTCAGGTGGTACGTACGATTGCCGACGACTGGCGCGTTACCAGCTACTCTGGCTTACAGCAGCACGGGCAGAGTATTGCGCAGGATCTGATGCCAAAACTGGACGTGGATGCCGCAGGCGCCGGTAGCGTACCCGCTGAGCCGGTGCTGACGCCGCACCAGTTCCCGCGCGGCGCCTCGCCGGGCACGTTTTTACACAGCCTGTTTGAAGAGCTGGATTTTACCCAGCCGGTTTCCGAAGAGTGGGTGCTGAAGATGCTACAGAGCGGTGGTTACGACGCGCAATGGCAGCCGGTTCTTACTGAATGGATCCGCGCGGTTCTGCACGCCCCGCTCACGGCCCAGGGGATCTCGCTTAGCCAGTTGACCGCCAAAGATAAGCAGGTGGAGATGGAGTTTTATCTTCCCATCGCCAGCCCGCTCAGGGCCGAGGCGCTTGATGCGCTGATCCGCGAGTACGATCCGCTATCCGCCGGGTGCCCGCCGCTGAACTTCCGCCAGGTGCAGGGAATGCTAAAAGGCTTTATCGACCTTGTTTTCCGCCACGACGGGCGCTACTACCTGCTGGATTACAAATCGAACTGGCTGGGCGAAGACAGCACAGCCTATACCCAACAGGCGATGGCGTCGGCTATGCAACTGCATCGCTACGATCTGCAGTACCAGCTTTATACCCTGGCGCTGCACCGTTACCTGCGCCATCGTATTGCCGATTACCGTTACGACGCGCATTTTGGCGGCGTGATTTACCTGTTCCTGCGCGGCGTGGATGCCAACGACCCGCGTTCCGGCGTCTTTAGCACGCGTCCGGCTGCGGAACTGATTGAAAAAATGGATAACCTGTTTGCCGCAGGCACGGAGGAGATGGCATGACGATGCAGGCGCTACTGCTGGACGCGGTTGAACAACGATTACTGCGCCACCTGGACGTGCAGTTTGCCATGATGGTGGCAGGCGAGGAGCCTGCCGTCATGCTTGCCGCCGCGATTCTGAGCAAAGACGCGGGGGAGGGGCACGTATGCCTGCCGCTGTCGCGTCTGGCGGTGGATGAGAAAATGCCTCCGGCTTTACAGGCGTGTTTCGCGCTGCTGGGTGACGCCGTGGACTGGCAGGCGATACTACGCGGTTCGCCAGCCGTGAGCGGGGCCGATACCGGGACGCCAATGATTCTGGTCGGCGAGCGTTTGTATCTTAACCGGCTGTGGCGTAACGAACTGACGGTGGCGCGCTTCTTCAGCGAGACCAACGCCCCGCTTCCCTGCGATGAAACGCAGCTCCGGCAAACGCTGGATGCGCTGTTTTCCTCTGACGAGGCGACAGACTGGCAGAAAGTGGCGGCAGCCGTGGCCTTAACGCGTCGGATCTCGGTGATTTCAGGCGGACCGGGCACCGGGAAAACGACCACCGTGGCAAAACTGCTTGCCGCGCTGATTCAGCTCTCGGGTGAGCAAAAGTGCCGTATTCGCCTGGCGGCCCCCACCGGTAAAGCGGCGGCGCGTCTGACGGAATCGTTAGGCGGCGCGCTGCAAAAGCTGCCGCTTACCGGGGAGCAGCTGGCGCTTTTCCCCAACGAAGCCAGCACGCTACACCGTTTGCTTGGCGCTCAGCCCGGCAGCCAGCGTTTGCGCTACCATGCCGGTAATCCCCTGCACCTGGATGTGCTGGTGGTGGATGAGGCGTCGATGATTGACCTGACGATGATGTCGCGTTTGATTGATGCCCTACCGCCGCACGCGCGCGTTATTTTCCTGGGCGATCGCGACCAGCTTGCCTCCGTGGAGGCAGGGGCTGTGCTGGGCGATATCTGCACCTATGCCAGCCTGGGATATACCGCAGAACGCGCTCAGGAGCTAGCCCGTCTCACCGGATGCTCGCTCACCTCTGAAAACCATTCGCTTGCAGGAGCGCTGCGCGACAGCCTGTGTCTGCTGCAGAAAAGCTACCGCTTCGGCAGCGATTCCGGTATCGGCCAGCTTGCGGCGGCCGTGAACCGGGGCGACCGGCGAACAACCACTGCGGTGTTTGACGGTACCTTTACGGATATTGAGAAAAAATCGCTGCAGACCGGGGAAGAGTATCAGGCGATGCTGGATGAGGCCCTGCAGGGGTATCAGCACTTTCTGACGGGCGTACAACAGCAGCGTTCGCCGGAGCAGGTCATTGCCGCATTTGGTGAATATCAGCTGCTCTGTGCGCTGAGGGAAGGTCCCTTTGGTGTCCGGGGCCTGAACGACAGGCTGGAACAGCTGCTGGTGCAAAAGCGTAAAATTAACCGTACCCCGCACTCGCGCTGGTATGAAGGGCGGCCGGTGATGATTTCCCGCAACGACAGCGCGCTGGGGTTGTTTAACGGGGATATCGGGATTGCGCTCGACTGCGGCCAGGGGCTGCGCGTCTGGTTCCAGATGCCGGACGGGAGCGTGAAGTCTTTCCAGCCCAGCCGTTTGCCCGAGCATGAAACCGCCTGGGCGATGACGGTGCATAAATCCCAGGGCTCCGAGTTTAACCACGCGGCGCTGATCCTGCCCACGCAGCTTTCCCCCGTCATTACCCGCGAGCTGATCTATACCGCCATTACGCGCGCGCGTCAGCGCCTGTCGCTGTATACCGATGAACGCGTGCTGGTGCAGGCGATTGCCACCCGCACGGAACGCCGAAGCGGGCTGGGTGCGATATTTGAGTCCCTCTGAACGAACGCCCTCGCCGCACGGTGAGGGCGTCGTATCATCCCAGGTCCGCCATCAGCACTTTTGAACGGCGCTGATAGTTGTACATCTCTTTCTTCGTTTCCGGCAGAGAATCGATATCCACCGGCGTGAAACCGCGCTCCTGGAACCAGTGAATGCTGCGCGTCGTCAGGACGAACAGCTTGCTCAGCCCCATCTGGCGCGCCTGTGCCGCCACGCGCTCAAGCAGCATTTCACCGCGTGAAGAGCTGCGGTAATCAGGATGCACCGCCACGCAGGCCATTTCACCGATCTTCTCTTCCGGGAACGGATAGAGCGCGGCGCAGGCGATGGTCAGGTTATCGCGCTGAATAATGGTGAATTTGTCGATTTCCATCTCCAGCTGCTCGCGCGAACGACGCACCAGAATACCCTGCTGTTCCAGCGGGCGGATCAGCTCCAGAATGCCGCCGATGTCGTTGATGGTGGCGCGGCGGATCTGCTCCGCGCTCTCCATGACAATCTGCGTACCAATACCGTCGCGGGAGAACAGCTCCTGCAGCAGGGCGCCGTCTTCCTGATAGCTGATCAGGTGGCTACGGCGCACGCCGCTGCGGCAGGCCTTCACGGCGCCACGCAGGAAGCGGACCGTGCCGGAGTGATAATCGCCTTCGGCTTCCAGCGCTTCCACGCGGGCCTGGGCTTCATTCGGGAAGAGTTCCGGCACGATCGTTCCTTCATCATTCACGACGCCCTGCGAGGAGCAGAACCCAATCATTTTTTCCGCCTTCAGCTTGATCGCCAGCTGCGTGGCGATCTCTTCTGAAGTGAGGTTGAAGCTTTCGCCGGTCACCGAAACGGCGACCGGGCCCATCAGCACGATGGCGCCGCTGTCCAGCTGGCGGTGAATGGCTTCTTCATCAATACGACGAATGCGGCCGCTGTGGCAGTAATCCACGCCATCGTCCACGCCGAGCGGCTGGGCAATGATGAAGTTGCCGCTCACGACGTTGATATGCGCGCCCTGCAGCGGCGTGTTGTTCAGGCTCATGGACAGGCGAGCGGTGATATCCAGCTGCAGCAGACCTGCCGCCTGCTTCACCAGCTCAAGGGTTTTGGCATCCGTGACGCGGGTATGCTTGTGGTAAATCGGCTCGTGGTGGTGAGCGGCCAGGTTAGCGTCGATCTGCGGGCGCGCGCCATAGACCACCACCAGGCGGATCCCCAGGCTGTGCAGCAGGCCAATGTCATTGACGATGCTGGAAAAATTTTCATGCTCAATGGCTTCGCCGCCAAGCATGATGACAAACGTTTTTCCCCGATGGGCGTTGATATAGGGAACAGAATGGCGGAATCCCTGGACCAGTTCGGTTCTACGTTCCTTCACCATGGCACAACCCTTAATGAATGTTTATTCGTAATTTCTGTATTTTTATTCGATTGTGGCCGCGTGTGCAAGCGCAAATTTTCCGCGACCCACAGAAAATGATAAGTAATCCGTGCGTTAGCGTATGATTGTTTACCCTTTTATAGATGACAGTTTATGCGTCATTCGTTAAAGTTTTCGGTCAATCTGGACATTTTGTATATCAGTCAGTGTTCTTGCTCGGGAGAAGCATGTCGGGATCCAATTCAGCAATAAGCCGCCGCCGTTTGTTAAAAGGGGCCGGGGCAATGTGGTTGCTTAGCGTCAGTCAGGTCGGTCTTGCCGCCACCAGTCAGGTCGTGGCGGTGCGCGTCTGGCCATCGTCGACCTATACGCGCGTGACGGTCGAATCCAATCGCGTGCTGAAATATAAGCAATTTGCCCTCAGCAACCCGGAACGTGTGGTGGTGGATCTCGAAGGCGTTAACCTCAACTCCGTGCTGAAAGGGATGGCGGCGCAGATCCGCGGCGACGATCCGTTTATTAAATCGGCGCGCGTCGGGCAGTTCGATCCGCAAACCGTGCGCATGGTGTTTGAACTGAAGCAGAACGTGAAGCCGCAGCTGTTTGCCCTGGCGCCTGTCGCGACGTTCAAAGAGCGCCTGGTGATGGATCTCTACCCGGCCAATGCGACGGATATTCAGGATCCACTTCTTGCCCTGCTGGAAGATTACAACAAAGGCGATCTGCAGCGTCAGGTTCCGCCGGCGCAAAGCGGTCCGCAGCCGGGGAAAGCAGGGCGCGATCGTCCGATTGTGATCATGCTCGATCCAGGCCACGGCGGCGAAGACTCCGGTGCGGTGGGGAAATACCGCACGCGTGAAAAAGACGTGGTTCTGCAAATTGCCCGTCGTCTGAAGGCGCTGATTGATAAAGAAGGCAATATGCGCGCCTATATGACGCGTAATGAAGACGTCTTTATTCCGCTGAAGGTCAGGGTGGCGAAAGCACAGAAGCAGCGCGCAGATTTGTTCGTCTCGATCCATGCGGATGCGTTTACCAGCCGTCAGCCAAGCGGCTCGTCGGTGTTTGCGCTCTCAACCAAAGGCGCGACCAGTACCGCAGCAAGATACCTGGCGGATACCCAGAACGCCTCGGACCTGATCGGTGGCGTGAGCAAAAGCGGCGACCGCTACGTCGACCACACCATGTTCGACATGGTGCAGTCGCTGACCATTAACGACAGCCTGAAGTTTGGTAAAGCGGTGCTGGGCAAGCTGGGCAACATCAATAAGCTGCACAAGAACAGCGTTGAACAGGCCGGATTTGCGGTGCTCAAGGCGCCGGATATCCCGTCCATCCTGGTTGAAACCGCGTTTATCAGTAACGTGGAAGAGGAGCGTAAGCTCAAGACGGCAAAATTCCAGCAGGAAGTGGCGGAGTCGATTCTGGCAGGGATTCGTGCGTATTTCTCTGACGGGGCGACGCTGGCGCGGCGCGGGTAGATCTTTTGGCCGGGTAAACGCCCGGCAAATTCACAAACGACAGATACAAAAAAACACCCTTAAGGGTGTTTATTGTTTTAGAAGTGTTGGTTGCGGGGGCCGGATTTGAACCGACGACCTTCGGGTTATGAGCCCGACGAGCTACCAGGCTGCTCCACCCCGCGTCCGTGGATGCGCACTATACTCGGATAGACTTGTGATGCAACCCCTTTTTCACATTTATCATGATTTTGTATGCAAATTGAACGACATGGCGCTGTTTGGACTATTTTTTGCGCAAAATTTGCCAAAGGGCATGCGATCGCATTTCATTAGCCCTGGCGGTTTGTTATCTTCATCACGCGGAAATGGGCAACTAAAAGACGAGACAGAATGAAAGGACGTTGGGCGAAGTATCTGATGGCGGGCGCAATGGTAGCGATTCTTGCGGCCTGTTCTTCCAAACCGACCGATCGCGGTCAACAGTATAAAGACGGGAAGTTATCCCAGCCTTTCTCTTTAGTTAATCAGCCTGATGCGGTCGGCGCACCGATCAATGCCGGAGATTTCTCCGAGCAGGTTTACCAGATCCGCAACGCGTCACCGCGTCTGTACAGCGCACAGAACAACGTTTATAGCGCGGTACAGGACTGGCTGCGCGCGGGCGGCGATACGCGCAACATGCGCCAGTTTGGTATCGACGCCTGGCAGATGGAAGGGGCCGATAACTACGGCAACGTCCAGTTCACCGGCTATTACACCCCGGTTATTCAGGCACGACACACGCGTCAGGGCGAGTTCCAGTACCCTATCTACCGTATGCCGCCAAAACGCGGTCGTCTGCCGTCGCGCGCTGAGATCTACGCCGGTGCGCTGAGCGAAAACTACGTTCTTGCTTACAGCAACTCCCTGATGGACAACTTCATCATGGACGTTCAGGGCAGCGGCTATATTGATTTTGGCGACGGCTCGCCGCTTAACTTCTTCAGCTATTCCGGTAAAAACGGCCACGCCTATCGCAGTATTGGCAAGGTGCTGATCGACCGCGGCGAAGTGAAGAAAGAAGACATGTCGATGCAGGCGATCCGCGAGTGGGGCGAAAAGCACAGCGAAGCCGAGGTGCGTGAGCTGCTGGAGCAGAACCCGTCGTTCGTCTTCTTTAAACCGCAAAACTTCGCGCCGGTGAAAGGGGCGAGCGCGGTACCGCTAATTGGCCGTGCGTCGGTGGCATCGGATCGTTCGATTATTCCTGCGGGCACCACGCTGCTGGCAGAGGTCCCGCTGCTGGATAACAACGGCAAGTTCAACGGCCAGTATGAGCTGCGTCTGATGGTGGCGCTGGACGTTGGCGGCGCGATCAAAGGGCAGCACTTCGATATCTATCAGGGCATTGGCCCGGATGCAGGCCACCGCGCAGGCTGGTATAACCACTACGGACGCGTGTGGGTGCTTAAGGCGGCACCGGGTGCCGGAAACGTATTCAGCGGCTGATTGTGGTATTCTGAACGCAATACGGATTACTGTTCAGGGTGAGGAGAACCTCACCCTTTTTACATCTGAGGTGTTATGTCTGTGGTAATCAGCGATGCCTGGCGCCAGCGTTTTGGCGGCACGGCACGTCTCTATGGTGAAAAAGCCCTGCAGCTGTTTGCGGATGCGCACGTCTGCGTCGTGGGCATTGGTGGTGTGGGGTCGTGGGCCGCAGAAGCGCTGGCGAGAACCGGTATTGGCGCAATCACGCTGATTGATATGGATGACGTGTGCGTCACCAACACTAACCGTCAAATTCACGCCCTGCGTGATAGCGTCGGCCTGGCAAAATCTGAGGTCATGGCGGAACGTATCCGTCTGATCAACCCGGAATGTCGGGTCACGGTGATTGATGATTTTGTGACGGCAGATAACGTCGCCGAATACATGAGCAAAGGCTACAGCTATGTGATTGACGCCATCGACAGCGTGCGTCCAAAAGCGGCGCTGATCGCCTACTGTCGTCGTTACAAGGTTCCCCTGGTGACGACCGGCGGCGCGGGCGGGCAAATCGACCCTACGCAGATCCAAGTGGCCGATCTGGCGAAGACCATTCAGGATCCACTGGCCGCCAAGCTGCGTGAACGCCTGAAAAGCGACTTTAACGTCGTGAAGAACAGCAAGGGCAAGCTGGGCGTAGACTGCGTGTTCTCGACCGAAGCGCTGGTCTACCCGCAGGCGGATGGCTCCGTGTGTGCGATGAAAAGCACGGCGGAAGGGCCAAAGAGAATGGATTGCGCCTCAGGCTTTGGCGCGGCCACCATGGTGACCGCTTCCTTCGGCTTTGTGGCGGTGTCTCACGCCCTGAAGAAGATGATGGCGAAGGCGGAACGTCAGGCCTGAGCCTGACGTGCGGCGTCCAGTACTGCGTCGTTGAGCGCGATCAACCCCTGACCGCGCGAGGCGCTGAGCTGCGCGCGCAGCCCCAGCTCATCAAATAACGCCAGCGGCGAATGCGCCAGCAGTTCCGCCGCGCTTTTCCCTTCCACTGCCGTCAACAATACGGCCAACAGGCCCCGGACGATGCGGCCTTCGCTGTCGCCGAAGAAGTGCAGCTTCTCACCGGAAACGCTCACGCCCAGCCAGACGCGATTTTCACAGCCTGCAATCTCTTTCGCCTGCGCCTTGAGATCGTCAGAGAGGGTCGGTAACTGCTTACCGAGAAGAATCAGCTGGCGATATTTATCTTCCCACTGTGAAAGCGGGGCAAAGGTCTGTTTTAACGTCTCTTCAGTGATGACGGTGCCAAACGGATGTCCGGCTAAAGCAGCGTGAGTCATTAATCCACCAGTATTTCAAGCGCGCGGTCAACGGCGGCAACCAGCGCGTCAACATCGCTTTGTGTGTTATAGGGCGCGAACGAGGCGCGCAGCGTGCCGCTCACGCCGAGCGCCGCCAGCAGCGGCTGCGCGCAGTGCTGCCCGGCGCGCAGGGCGATGCCATACCCGGCCAGCAGCGTTACCATGTCGCTGTGATGCACGCCCACAAAATCAAAGGCGAGCAGGCTTGAATCCTGAACGCGGAACGAGCGGAAACCCGGGCGCTTTTTCAGTTCTTCCTCTGCCAGCGTCGCCAGCCCCCGGCTCCAGCTTTCAGCCTGAACACTGTCTGTTTCTGCCAGCCACTCCAGCGCCGCGCTTAGGCCAATCACGCCGGCTACGTTCGGCGTACCGGCTTCCAGGCGGTAAGGCACATCCTGCGTTTTGAAACCGTCAAAAGTCACTTCAGCGATCATCTTGCCGCCCCCGAGCCACGGGGTCATTTTTGCCAGCAATTCCGGCTTGCCGTACAACACCCCAATACCGGTTGGCCCGAAGAGCTTATGTCCTGAGAAGGCATAGAAGTCGATATCCAGCGCCTGCACGTCGGCGGGGAAATGCACCACGCCCTGCGCACCGTCGACCATCACCACCATCCCGTTGGCATGCGCGATGCGAATCGCCTGAGCCAGGTTCGGGCAACCACCGGTGACGTTAGACATCTGTCCGAGCGCCAGAATGCGGCTGCGAGGGGTAATCAACTCGGGGAGACGGGCCACATCGGGCAGAAGGTCTGCGCCCAGAGGAAGCTTCACCACGCGTGCACCCGTTTGTTCGGCCACCATCAGCCACGGCACCAGGTTGGCGTGATGTTCCGCCTCGCTGACGACGATCTCATCGCCCGGCTGAAGCAGCGGGCGCGCGTAGCACTGGGCCACCATATTGATGGCCTCGGTGGTGCCGCGTGTCCAGACGATATTTTTCCCGCTTTCGGCATTGATCAGGTGCGCCACGCGATCGCGTGCGGCTTCGTAGCGCGCGGTTAATCGCTGCGCCTCGGCAAACTGGCTGCGATGCACGTTCCCGGCGCTCAGGCTGTAAAACTGCTGCGTGGCGTCAATGACCGCCTGTGGCTTAAGGGCGGTGGCGGCACTGTCCAGATAAATACCGGCATCGGCCAGCGCCGGAAACTGTGCGCGGAACTGCGCAGGACTGAAAGCGTTCATGGGATTCCTCATTTCAATATCACGATCGTCGCGCAATTTCCGCGGCAGGGCAAGGAGGTTGATATCTATCAGAATTGTCTGCTTATCCTCATGACCCCAAAAAAGCAGGTTATGCTAAATAGTGTTAGGCGGATGTTTTAGCCTGTTATAAATCGAGGTTTGAATAGCATTAATTGCTAAAGGAGAATAATCATGAATAAGACAGCTGCAATCATCTCTGCCTGTGCGTTTACTTTTGCCCTGAGCGCCTGTTCCGGTAACAACTACGTGATGCACACTAACGATGGCCGTTCCATCGTTTCGGAAGGGAAACCGACAACCGATAACGATACCGGGATGATTTCGTACAAAGATGCTAACGGGAACAAGCAGCAGATCAACCGCACGGACGTGAAAGAGATGAAAGAGATCGAGCATTAACCGATCGCAGGCGAAAAAAAAGCACCGCAAGTTGGCGGTGCTACATTAATCACTATGGACAGACAGGGTAAATGTACAGGAAGTGAAAAATTGGTAGCGTTGCTACCGTGGTCTGAATCGCAGACCAATTGCAAACACAACAACACAACATCACAACCGTAAGCCAAAAGCCCTTCAGAACACGCATTCCGAAAAAAGCTCTTCGTTCCGGCTCAGGAAGTGCCGCCACTATAGGTATTTGCTGGTAGTTCCTCAACGGACAAATTATAATGGCTCAGATAAAAAAAACTAATAGGTTAAACGTTGTTTCCTATTTGTTAAATTCCTTTAACATCTAAGCCATATAACCATGTCAAAGCGATTGCCCCCCCTCAACGCATTACGTGTTTTTGATGCAGCAGCACGTCACCTGAGCTTCACCCGCGCAGCCGATGAGCTTTTTGTGACACAGGCCGCAGTAAGTCACCAAATCAAGTCTCTGGAGGATTTTCTGGGCCTTAAGCTGTTTCGTCGACGCAACCGCTCGTTGCTGTTGACCGAAGAGGGGCAGAGCTATTTTCAGGATATTAAAGAGATTTTTTCGCAGCTTACTGAAGCCACGCGTAAGCTACAGGCCCGCAGTGCAAAAGGTGCTCTGACTGTTAGTTTATTGCCCAGTTTTGCCATTCAGTGGCTGGTGCCAAGACTCTCAAGCTTTAACTCAGCTTATCCGGGGATAGACGTTCGAATCCAGGCCGTGGATCGTCAGGAAGACAAGCTGGCCGATGACGTGGACGTCGCGATTTTTTATGGGCGCGGTAACTGGCCGGGCTTGCGTGTTGAGAAATTATACGCAGAATATCTCCTGCCGGTCTGTTCCCCTCTGCTGTTAACGGGCGACAAAGCGCTGAAGTCTCCCGCTGACCTGGCGCAGCATACGCTTTTGCATGATGCCTCTCGACGCGACTGGCAAACTTATACCCGTCAATTAGGTCTTACACATATAAACGTGCAGCAGGGACCCATCTTTAGCCACAGTGCGATGGTGTTACAGGCTGCCATTCACGGGCAAGGCGTGGCGTTGGCGAACAACGTCATGGCGCAGTCCGAAATAGAGGCAGGTCGCCTGGTCTGCCCTTTTAATGATGTACTGGTCAGCAAGAATGCGTTTTATCTGGTTTGTCATGACAGTCAGGCAGAACTGGGTAAAATAGCCGCCTTCCGGCAGTGGATACTGGCGAAAGCGGCAAGCGAGCAAGAAAAATTCCGCTTCAGGTATGAACAATAACGTTTGTGTGCCGGGCACGCATCAATTCAGGACTTAAACATGACCAGCCGATTCATGCTGATTTTTGCCGCGGTGAGTGGCTTTATTTTTGTTGCACTGGGCGCCTTTGGCGCACATGTCTTAAGCAAGTCGTTGGGCGCTGTAGAGATGGGCTGGATCCAGACCGGCCTTGAATATCAGGCGTTCCATACGCTGGCAATCTTTGGGCTGGCGGTGGCGATGCAGCGCCGTATCAGCATCTGGTTTTACTGGAGCAGCGTCTTTCTGGCGCTGGGTACGGTGCTTTTCAGCGGCAGCCTTTACTGTCTGGCACTTTCGCATTTACGCCTGTGGGCGTTTGTTACACCTGTCGGTGGCGTCAGCTTCCTGGCGGGTTGGGTATTAATGTTTATCGGAGCTATCCGTCTGAAACGCAAGGGCGTTGTTCATGAATAAGGTTGTTTTATATTGTCGCCCGGGGTTTGAGAAAGAGTGCGCCGCGGAAATTACCGATAAAGCGGCGAAGCGCGAAATCTTCGGCTTTGCCCGCGTAAAAGAAAACGCGGGCTATGTGGTATTCGAATGCTATCAGCCTGAAGATGCGGATAAGCTGGCGCGCGAGCTGCCGTTCAGCTCGCTGATTTTTGCGCGCCAGATGTTTGTCGCGGGTGAGCTGCTCAAAGACCTTCCCCCGGAAGACCGCATCACGCCAATCGTGGGCATGCTGCAGGGCGTGGTGGAGAAGGGCGGCGATCTGCGCGTTGAAGTGGCGGATACCAACGAAAGTAAAGAGCTGATGAAGTTCTGCCGTAAGTTCACCGTTCCGCTGCGCGCTGCGCTGCGTGATGCGGGCGTGCTGACGAACTACGAAACGCCGAAGCGTCCGGTGGTGCATATCTTCTTTATTGCACCGGGCTGCTGCTATACGGGCTACTCGTACACCACCAACAACTCTCCTTTCTTTATGGGCATTCCGCGTTTGCGCTTCCCGGCCGATGCGCCAAGCCGTTCTACGCTGAAGCTGGAAGAGGCGTTCCACGTCTTTATCCCGGCGGATGAGTGGGATGAGCGTCTGGCAAACGGCATGTACGCTGTCGATCTCGGCGCGTGCCCGGGCGGCTGGACCTATCAGCTGGTGAAACGCAACATGTGGGTATCGTCCGTTGATAACGGCCCAATGGCGCAAAGCCTGATGGACACCGGACAGGTCACCTGGCTGCGTGAAGACGGTTTCCGCTATCGCCCGAACCGCAACAACATCTCATGGATGGTGTGCGACATGGTTGAGAAACCGGCGAAAGTGGCCGCGCTGATGGCCTCCTGGCTGGTGAACGGCTGGTGTCGCGAGACCATTTTCAACCTCAAGCTGCCGATGAAAAAGCGCTATGAGGAGGTGTCGCAGAACCTGGCCTACATTCAGGAGCAACTGGACGAACACGGGATTAACGTGGAGATCCAGGCGCGTCAGCTGTATCACGACCGCGAAGAGGTGACGGTGCATATTCGTCGCTGGTGGGCGGCCGTAGGCGGGCGTCGCGACGAGCGATAGCACGTACTTTGTTTTGCCCGGTGGCGCTTCTGTATGACCGGATACATAGGTGACAGATCAGACCGGGAACATAGGTAACACTTTTAGTCTATCCGCACCACACTCTG